>CANQSJ010000001.1 GCA_947626495.1 uncultured Oscillospiraceae bacterium
TGAAGTAGTAATAGACGCCGTCCAGCTTCACCCAGCCCGTCTTCATGGCCCCGTAGGTGCCGTCGTGCTTCTCGTTGAGATAATAGGTCTTGCCCTCAACCTGGCGCAGGCCCGCCGCCTGGCGGCCGTCCGCGTCCTGATAATACCAGGTCTTCCCGTCCAGCACCCAGTCCGACGTCACCATGGCGCCGGTGGTCTTGCTGAAGTAGTAGTAGACGCCGTCCAGCTTCACCCAGCCCGTCTTCATGGCTCCGTAGGAGCCGTTATGGGACTCGTTGAAGTAATAGGTCTCGCCGTCCAGCTGCATCCTGCCGGCCGCCATCACGCCGTCGCCGCCGAAATAGAACCGCTCCCGGCCCACGCTCAGCCATCCGGTGACGGGGATGTCGTTTTTGTAGTAATACCACTGTCCTCTTTCCTTGGCCCAGCCGTCCTTGTGGGGGCCGGTATAGGGCTCGAAGGCGTAACCGTTCTGCCTGGCAAAGGTCTCGGCGGTGGAGCCGGCGTAGCCGCAGATCACCGCGTCATCCGGCAGGGTGATCCTGCCGATGGCGCAGGAGCGGTTCAGGATCATGACGCGCTTCAGCGACGGGCAGTCGTCGAAGGCGCTGTCGCCGATCTCTCCCACGGTCGCCGTCAGCCGGACGGAGGAGAGCACCGGGCAGTACCAGAACGCCTCGTTGCCCACGGTCCCGGCGGACACGACGGCGGAGGTGAGGTTCAGATTGTTCGCAAAGGCCTGGCTGCCCACCGACGTCACGGTGGCAGGCACGGTGAGTTCGGTGATGCCCGTATTGCCGAAGGCCCACTGGCCGATGGTCTTTACCGAGGCGGGGATGGTGACGGCGGTGACGGCGGTCTCGTCGCAGAAGGCGTATCCCGCCACCTCCGTGACGGAGCCGGGGATGGTGACCTGGCCGCCGTCGCCCTGGTAGTCATAGAGCACACCGTCCCGGATGAAGAAGGCCCCGTCCCGCACGCTCCAGGGCGTGTTGGCAAACGCCATCGCGCCGAGGGTGGTGGAGGAGCTCTGGATGGTGACGCTGGCGAGCCGGGCGCAGTCGGCGAAGGCCCAGTCCCCCACGGTCCTCACCGAGGCGGGGATGGTGACGGAGCGCAGCCCGCAGCCCTGGAAGGCGCTGGGGCCGATGGTCCGCAGCGCGCTGGGCAGATTCACCGTGGCCAGGCTGGAGCAGCCGTCGAAGGCGCTGTCACAGATCTCCGTGACGGCGGAGGGGACGGTCACCGCCGTGAGGGACGTGCAGCCGGTGAACGAGCGCAGATCCAGCTTGCGCAGTCCGGAGGAGAGCTTCAGCGTCGTCATGCCCTTGCAGAAGGCGAACGCGTCCACGCCCATGGTCCGCACCGTGTCCGGGATGGTCACGCTCCGCAGCGCCCAGCAGTCATAAAACGCCCGGTCGCCGATGCTGGTCAGCCCGGTGGGCAGCCCCACGGCGGTCAGGGCATAGCAGCCCTCAAAGGCCTGCGTGCCGATGGAGGTGACAGAGGACGGGATGCTGATGCTCGTCATGCTGGCACACTCAAGGAAGGCCTCGTTGCCGATGTTCGTCACGCCGTCTTCGATGACGACGGAGGTGAAGGTCCCGCCGTACCAGGGGGCGTGGCCCCCATTTCTTCCCCTGAAGTTGGTCATGGACCCGGTGCCGCTGATGGTCAGCACGGCGCCCGACAGCGACCAGTTCACGTTACTCCCGCAGGAGCCGGAGGTGACGCCAGGATCCGGCGTGGTCTCCGGACCGATCTCCGCATCGGCGCCATCCACCGCCGGCGCTGTATCCGGCGTTTCCTCTTCCGGCCCGGCGGCCTCAGATTCCGCGTTCACGCTCTCCTCCGCCACGGGCGCCGCATCCTCGGTCTCCGCCGGCGCCAGGGGGTCCTCCTCCGCAGGCGGGACATCCCCCGGCTCCTCCGGCAGGATGGCCTCCGTCTCCGCCGGGACGGTCTCCTCCGCCGCAAAGGCCGGTGCGCCCAGGGTGAAAACCGCCAGCACCGCCAGCAGCATACATACGATTCTCTTCGTCATGGCGACTCCTTTCTCTGTGTCCGCTCAGCCATCCCTGCCGCAAAGCCATCCGGTCATCGCCCGCAGGAAGGCCGTATCCGTAAAGCCGTCCAGCCGCTCCAGAGCGGAGCGGGTATATTCCTCTGTCATCTGCTGGCACCGCTCCGGTCCCAGCAAAGCCGCGAAGCCGTCCCCGTCCAGCACATCGTCCCGGCACTGGAAGGCCATGCCCAGCGCGTTGCCAAAATCGTAAGCCCGGCCGACTGCGTCCTGTCCCGCGCCGGCGGCGGCCGCGCCCATGGCGCAGGCGGCGGCCATGAGGGCGGCGGTCTTGCGCAGATCCGTCTCCATCAGGCCCTCCCGGGAAGCAGGCCCCTCGCCCAGGTCCATGTACTGGCCCCCGCAGATGCCCCGCACGCCCCCGGCCTGCGCCAGGATGCGGCAGCAGCGGGCCCGCTCCACCTCCCCTATAGGCGCATCGCACACCGCGGCGAAGGCCTCCGCCTGCAGGCAGTCCCCCGCCAGCACGGCGGCGGTCTCGCCGAACTGCTTATGGCTGGTGGGCCGGCCCCGGCGCAGATCGTCGTCGTCCATGCAGGGCAGATCGTCGTGGATCAGGCTGTAGGTGTGGAGCATCTCCAGCGCACAGGCCACCGGCAGCGCCCGCTCCGGCTCCAGACCGCAGATCCGGGCAAACTCCAGGCACAGCGCGGGCCGCACCCGCTTGCCCCCCGCCAAAAGGCTGTACGCCATGACGGCGCGCAGTCCGTCGGCGCCGTCCCCCGCGGGGGCGAGCCGATCGGCCAACCAGGCGTCCGTCATGGTCCGGTACTGCGCGTACCGCCGCTCGAATCCTTCGTCCATATCCGTCACTGGAAGGGCAGCTCTTCCGGCGCGCCGTCCGCGCCCTTGCGCAGCTGGACCACCTTCTGCTCCGCCTCGTCCAGCAGCTTCCCGCACACGCGGATCAGCCCCGCGCCCTCCTCGAACAGGCCCAGGCTCTCCGCCAGAGGGGCGTCGCCCTTCTCCAGCAGCTTCACGATCTCCTCCAGCCGGGCCAGCGAGTCCTCAAAGCTCATTTCCTTTTTCGCCATGATGTATCTCCTCCACCACGCAGTCCAGCCTGCCGCCGGACAGCCGCACGTCGATTCTGTCTCCCCGCGCCGCCTCCGAGACCGTCCGCAGGGGCGCTCCGTCCTTTTCCGCGATGGCATAGCCCCGCCCCAGCACCTTCAGGGGGCTGAGGGCGTCCAGCTTGGCCGCCAGGGCCACATAGGCGCGGCGCCGCTGGCCCACCTGCTTCTCCCCCGCCGCCGCCAGGGCCGACCGGGCGTAATCCAGGGCCATCTGCTTGGCCCCCAGATATACCTCCGGGTCCGTCAGCGCGGGCCGGGACGCCAGCCGCCCCAGCCGCTCGGCCAGGCCGTCCAGCTTCTGGTCCAGGGCCTGGTCCAGCCGCACCCCCGCCTCCTTCACCCAGGCGGACACCTCCCGGATATCCGGTCCGGCGATCTCCGCGGCGTTGGAGGGCGTGGCCGCCCGGCGGTCCGCCACATAGTCGGAGATGGTCACGTCCGGCTCGTGACCCACGGCGGATATGACCGGGATCTCGGACGCATAAATGGCCCGGGCCACCCGCTCGTCGTTGAAGGCCCACAGATCCTCCAGCGAGCCGCCGCCCCGGCCGGTGATGATCAGGTCCGCCACCTGCCAGCGGTTTGCGTAGCGGATGGCCCCCACGATCTCCGGCGGCGCCTCCGCGCCCTGGACCCGCACCGGCAGCAGCAGGATCTTCGCCAGAGGCCAGCGCTTGCCCAGCACTCGGATGATGTCGTGCACCGCCGCGCCCGCGGAGCTGGTGATCACCGCCACCCGCCGGGGATAGGCGGGCAGGGGCTTTTTGTGGGAGGCGTCGAAAAGGCCCTCCCCGTCCAGCTTGGCCTTCAGCTGTTCAAAGGCCACCTGCAGGTCGCCGGCCCCCTCCGGGATCAGCGACGACACGTACAGCTGATAGGCCCCGTCCCGGGGATACACGCTCACCCGGCCCGACGCCGTCACCCCCATGCCGCTCTCCGGCCGGAACCGGAGTTTCTCGGCGCTGGAGCGGAACATGACGCACCGCAGACTGCTCTGGGCGTCCTTCAGGGTGAAGTAGTGGTGGCCGGAGGGATAGACCTTGTAGTTGGACAGCTCCCCCCGCACCGTCACCTGGGACAAAAACGGGTCAACGTCAAAAAGGCCCTTCACATACTCGTTCAGGGCCGTGACGGTGAAGACCTGCTCATGCATCGGGCTCGTCCTCTTTTTTGACCTCGCCCCGGTAAAAACCGCCCAGCACGCCGTTGATGAACGCCACCACGTCCGGATCCTCGTACCCCTTGGCCAGCTCCACCGCCTCGTCCATGGACGCGGCGTCCGGGACGTCGGGCATATAGAGGATCTCAAACATGGCCTGGCGCAGGATGGCGGCGGCGCTGCGGCTGATGCGCTCCGGGCGCCAGCCCTTGGCGTACCTGCCGATGAGCCCGTCCAGCTCGCCCTTTTTCTCCGCCACACCCGTCACGCTGCTGAGGATGAATTGCATCTCACTGTCCGACGGCGTGTCGGCGTAGATCGCCCCCTCCTCCGCCAGGGAGGCGTAGTGCTCCGGCTCGAAGAAGGCCTCCACCGCCGCCGCGGGGTCCTGGCCGCTGCCGGCCACGGAGAAGCCCAGCTGGATGGCGATCTCTCTCGCTGCTGTTCTGGTCATAATTTCCTCCCGTGCCTGAAAATGCGACAAGGAGCCCCGGACGGGGCTCCGATCGGCACGTCTTCTGGTTTATTTGTCAAAGGATATGCCCGTCACGTGGACGTTCACCACCGCGTTCATGCCGGTGACGGACTCCACCTCGCTGCACACGGCGTCCTGGACCCGGACGGCGGTGTCGGTGATGCTGCCGGGGGCGCGGACATTGATGAGCACGTCGACGGTGATCTTCTCATCGATGAAGCGGATCTTCAGGCCCTTCACGGGGTTCTTCCGCCCGAAAAGCTCCGCCAGCTCCGGCGTGGTGGGGCTGCCGAGGCCGGCCACGCCCTCCACCTCGGTGACGGCGGCGGCCACCATCACGGCCACCACGTCCTCGGAGATGTTGACCGTGCCCTTATCCTCTTGCTTGGTGATGTAGTTCTCAGCCATCGCCGTATCCTCCAAACGATCCCTCGATAGATTCTTTGGAAGTATTATAACACAGCGTCCTGAAAAAAGAAAGAGGCAGTTTACTCCGTCACTTCTATGATATTCAAGGCCTGGGCGGTATAGTCGGTGTTGTCCACCACCGTCTCGGTGATCTGGGCCACCTGGGCATCGGTCAGCCCCTCCACCGGCGCAGGCACCGCCACGGTGACGCCCTCGTCGCTCACGAACACCACGCAGTCGGTGAAGTTCTTGGCCAGCAGCTGGTTTTCCAGAAGGCTCTCCTGCAGATTCCAGCTGGCCATGGCGTTGATCTGGCGCATGGACTCGTCGATCACCTCCTGGGAGGTGTCCTCGCCGGCGCATGCCTGCTCCAGCAGCGCCAGGGCCTCGTCCCGGGAGGTCTGGCGGGTCAGCCGGGCCTCGTCGAAATAGGCCGTCACCGCCACGCTGTCGGCTCCGGTCTCGGCGGACGCCGCCGTATAGACCCCATTGGCGGCCTCGGCGGCGGCGTCCTCCGCCTCCACCATGGCCGGATCCGCCGCGCCCCAGCGGCTGTTGTATGACCAGTTCAGATACACCGCCGCGCCCACGAACACCAGTACGGCCGCAATGACGATATTCCGCTTCAGATTCCTCTTCAAGGTTCATCCCTCCAACTTTCATTCATTTTGAAGATCACGATCTTATCCGCGCCCAGCCCGGTATAGCACCGCACCGCCTCGGTGATGTCCAGCCGGGCCGTCACGCTGTCCGCCCCCTGGCAGACCACGGCGGCGCCTTCTTCTGACAGCAGTACCTCCGCGCGCCCCACTCCTTCCATGCTGGACAGCAGCGCCTCCAGCCGCGTCTCCTCCGTGGGTTCCTCCTCCGCGCCGACGCCGCTGCCGCCCGACGGCCACAGCAGCAGCGCCAGCCCCACGCCGGCCACCAGCAGCACATACTTCGCCCGCCCGGCCCACTCCGGGAGCTTTCCCGCGCCCTCAGCCATCGCTGCGCCACTGCTGGCGGGAGGCCGGGATGCCCAGCTCTCCCTCGATGGCCGCGGACAGCGCCCCGTCATAGGCCGCGTCCACCGTGACGGACCAGGGGACCCAGATCAGTTCCTCCTCGTCCCATTGGGCCGTCACCTGTACCTGGGGCGGGTCGCCCGCCCATGCCGCTTTGCCAGATATATATGCCTCGCAGCGCTCTTGTATGTATGTCCGATCCATGTACTTTGCCTCCTCCTCGGCCTGGGTCACGATCTCATCCGCCTGCCGGCGGTAGGCGGCCATGCCCTCTGCCAGACCGTCCACATCCAGCTTCGCCACCGGCGACAGGACCGCCAGCGCGCATATCACGCCGCAGGCCAGGCGGGTCACCTGCCGCACCCGGCCCCTGGGGGTCAGCGCCATGGCGATGGCCGCCAGCGCCGACGCCGCCGTCACCGCCTCGATCCACTGTCTCAAAATCCCAGCACCTCCGCTCCCAGCACCACCGCCACGAACAGCATGGTCCCCACGCTGCCCACCAGTCCCAGGGCCATGCCGTAGGCGGTGCCGATATGGCCCATCAGTGCCGCCAGACGGCCCTCCGCGAAGGGCTCGGCCACGCTGGCCGCGGCCTTGAAAAAGACATAGTGCAGGCCCAGACTCAGCACCGGCCCCACGCATACCGCCAGCACAGCCGCCAGACCGAACAGCCCCACCGCGCTCCGCAGCAGCGCCGCCCCCGCCACGTAGGTATCCGCCGCGTCCGCCAGGATGGACCCCACCACCGGCAGCGCCGCGGAGAGGGCGCTCTTGGTGAGACTGCCCGCCACCCTGTCCGCGCTGCCGGAGATGGCGCCGGTGACGGTCAGGACCAGGGTGAACACGCTGGTCAGCCCCGCCAGCAGTGTCCCGCAGGCCCAGCTCATCAGCTTCACCGGCCCGCCCAGCGCCCCGTTCGGCAGCGCCGCGTTGGCGGTGGCGGCTGCCACATAAGCGTAGATCATGGGCAGAATGACCACGGTGCCCGTCCACATCAGCACATCCATGAACAGGGCCGACGCGGCGTACCGGGCCGCCGCCGAGGCGCCGTGGCCCACCGCCGCCGAGGCCGCCGTCACCGTGGGCAGCAGCGCCCGGGAAAAGTCGCTCAGCTCCAGGAGCGCCTCTCTGGTCTGGGCCAGAAACGAGCGCATCTCCCCCGCGCAGGCGGCCATGATCGCCAGCGCCCCGCCTAGCAGGATATACCCCGGGGCCTTCCCGTCCTCGGCCAGCGCCGCCGCCAGAGAGCACAAAAGCGTCACCGTCAGCGCCACGGCGGCGCTCCGGGACGCCTCCGCCAGCGCCTCCTTCAGCTGCCCCTGCGCCCAGTCCAGGATCCGCTGCCAGATCCCCTCTCCGGACGCCTGCTCCACCGTCAGATCCCCCAGCACATCCTGGGCGGACGGGGGCAGAGCGTCCTCCAGTCCCTCCGTGTCCGCCGCCAGCGCCGGCGTCGCCAGCAGCAGGCACGCCAGCAGGAATATCGCCGCCGTCCTCATGACAGCTGCCCCGCCAAAAGCAACAGCGAGCGGATCAGCGGCAGCGACGCCGCCAGGGCGCAGGCCGCCCCCGCCAGCTCCACCGCCGAGGCCGCCGCGCTCTGTCCCGCGTCCCGGCACAGATCCGCCGCCAGGCGGGTCACCACGCCGATGCCCACGCATTTGAGCACCGGGGTGACCACCGCAGGGCTCAGCCCTGTCTGTTCCCGTGCCAGATCCGTCACCTCCCGCAGCTGGCTGATAAGCTGGGCGGCCAGCCCCGCCGCCGCCAGCGTCACGGCGATGCTCAGCGCCAGGGCCAGCTCCGGGGCGTTCTTTTTCAGCATCATGGCCATCACCGCCCCCGCTAGGGCCACGGCCGCCGCCTTGATGAGCAGACTCATCCCAGTTCAAAGAGCCGGCGGATGAGATCGAACAGCTCCGCGATGCGCTGCACCAAAATCACCAGCACCACCACCAGCCCGGCGATGGTGGTCATCAGCGCCTGCTCCTCCCGTCCGGACCGGCTCAGCAGCAGATTCAGCACCGCCACCAGGATCCCCACCGCCGCTATCTTGAATATCAGATCAACGTCCATGTCCCCATCCTTCGTTTCACAGCAGCAGCACCGCCAGCGCCGCGGCCCCCGCGGCGGACAGGCCCACCGCCACCCGGCCACGCTCCCGGAGCTCCCGCCGGGCCTGGTCCCGGACCCGCTCCATGGCCTGGCCGCAGCCCGCCGCCGCCCGGACCAGCTCCTCCGCCCCATAGCGGCCCAGCACAGGCCCCAGGGGACGCAGCGGGCCGGCCGCCTCCCGGGGCAGAAGCTCCAGCGCCTCCCGCCACAGTCCGGCCATGTCCCGCTCTCCCGGATGGGCCAGTCCCTCCGCCACCGCGGCGCAAAAGAGGCTCGTCCGCCCCTCCATCTGCCCGGCCAGCTTCCCGAACAGCTCCGGCAGAGGGGTGCGGAACCGGCCCAGTTCATATTCCACCATGTCCAGCATCCGGACGAGCTCCGCCAGCAGCTCCGCCCGCTCTCGCATCCGCTGGACCCACAGCAGCCCCGCCAGCGCTCCCGCGGCTGTGACCAGCGCCGCACCCGTCAGGCGCATGGTGCCCGCTCCACGCCGTACCGCCGCCGTCCGGCGTCCGCTTCGATCCATGCGACCCGGCGGAAGGCGCCCGTCTCCAGCAGCGCCCGGCAGGCCAGGGGAAGGCTCTCGCCCCGCCGGCCGTGGACGGTGGCCAGCAGCATTGCGCCGCAGCCCGCCGCGGCGCGCAGCGCCGATGCGTCCTCCTCCCCGCCGATCTCGTCCATGGCCACCACCTGGGGATTCATGGCCCGCACCAGCATGGACAGGGCCCGGGCCTTGGGCGCGCCGGTGAGCACATCGGCACAGGGACCCAGGTCAAAGGCGGCCGCGCCGTCCCATGCCCCGGCGATCTCCCCCCGCTCGTCCGCCACCGCCACCCGGGTCCCCTCCGCCGACAGCCGGCGCACGATCTCCCGCAGCAGCGTGGTCTTTCCCGCCCCCGGCGGGGCGGCGATGAGGCAGGAGCGAAAGCCGCCGGCGGTGAGCGCTGGCCAGATCCCATCGGCGCAGCCCACCGCCTCTCTGGGCACCCGCAGGGCCATGGAGGAGATATGCCGGAGCCCCTCCATGCCGCCGGGTCCCATGACCGCCGTGCCGCACACTCCCACCCGCACCCCGCCGGGCGCGGTGAGGTACCCGGCCCGCAGCTGCTCCGTCGCGGCGTGCAGACTGGCGCCGGTGGCCGCCTCCGCCACCGCCCGCAGATCCGTCTCCGTCACCGCCGCCGTCGCCAGCGGATACTCCCGGCCGGCCAGCAGCGCCGACAGGGGCCGGCCCAGCCGCAGCCGCAGCTCCTCGCAGACGGCTCTCCCGTCCTCGCCAAGGCCCTCCGCCCCGGTCCGCAGACCCGCCGGCAGCAGCGCTGCGGCCGCCCCATACCCGTCCATGCCATCACCTCACAGGACAAGTCTATTTGTCCCCGCCGGCCAATATGACAGACAATGTTTAACACTCTGTTCATAGGAGGCGGTTGACTTTGGCCACTGGATTTGGTAACATTATTTAGTTATTTTACTAGATGAAGGAATTGCATCCCGGAAAGGAGCCTGATCCCACCCCATGCGACAGATCCTCACAGGCTATTGGGGAAAGTATAAAAACTCCCTGATCCTGACCCCCATCTTTGTGCTGCTGGAGACAGTGGTCACCCTGGCCCTTCCCACGCTGATGAGCAACATCGTGGACGTGGGCGTGGCCGGCGGCAACCGGCGCTACATCATCATCTGCGGCCTGCTCATGACGGCGCTGGCGCTGATGAGCGCCGTGTCCGGGTTCATCAGCACCTGGAATGCCTCCCGGGCGGCCAACGGCTTCGGCTCCAACCTGCGCCAGGCCATGTTCCGCCACATCCAGCAGTTCTCCTTTGCGGACATCGACCGGTTCTCCACCGCCAGTCTCATCACCCGCACCACCAGCGACGTGCGCCAGCTGCAGATGGCGGTGCAGATGATGCTGCGCACCCTCATCCAGGCACCGTTCCAGCTGCTGGTGGCCATGACCATCGTCATCACCTACTCCTGGCGTCTGGCGCTCATATTCATGATCTCGGTGCCGCTGCTGTTCGTGGGCACGGTCACGGTGATGACCCTGGTGGATAAGCTGTTCCTGCTGGTGCAGCAGAAGCTGGACGCCATGAACGCAGACATCCAGGAGAATCTGATCGCCATCCGGGTGGTGAAGGCCTTCGTCCGCCAGCGCTACGAGCGGGAGAAGTTCAAAAAGGCCAACGACGAGTTGACCCGGGCCAACCTGCGGGCCGTGGGGGTCATGATCGCCATGAGTCCGCTGGCCACCATCGTCCTCAATGCGGTGACGCTCTGCCTGTACTGGTTCGGCGGCCGGATGGTGGCCAGGGCGGAGCTGGAATCCGGTCAGCTGCTGGCGGTGGTCAGCTATATGAGCCAGATCATGATGAGCGTGATGATGTTCTCCATGGTACTCATGCAGTACACCCGCGCCCGGGCCTGCGGCAAGCGCATCGCCGAGGTGCTCAACACCGAGCCGGACATCCAGGACAAGCCGGACGCCCCGGCGCGCACCGTCGCCCCGGACCACGGCTCCGTGGAGTTCCGGGACGTGTCCTTCCGCTACTCCCGCACCGGCAACGGCGAGGACGTACTGAAGAACATCTCCTTCTCCGTCCGCCCCGGCCAGACCGTGGCCATCGTGGGCGGCACCGGTTCGGGCAAGTCCAGTCTGGTGAACCTGATCCCCCGGTTTTACGACGTCTCCGCCGGGGCGGTGCTGGTGGACGGCACCGACGTGCGGGACTACCGCATCCAGGATCTGCGCGACGCCATCGGCATGGTGCTGCAGAAAAACGTGCTCTTCACCGGCACCATCCGGGAGAACATCGCCTGGGGCAACGAGCACGCCACCGACGAGGAGATCATCGCCGCGCTGAAGAGCGCCCAGGCCTGGGACTTCGTCTCCCAGATGCCGGAGGGGCTGGACACCATGCTCCTGCAGGGCGGCACCAACGTCTCCGGCGGCCAGAAGCAGAGGCTGTGCATCGCCCGGGCCATGCTGAAAAAGCCCGCCATCCTCATCCTGGACGACAGCACCAGCGCCGTGGACTCGGACACCGAGAGCCGCATCCGGGAGAGCTTCCGCCGGGAGCTGGCGGACACCACCGTATTCATCATCGCCCAGCGCATCTCCTCCGTGGTGAGCGCGGACATGATCGTGGTGCTGGACGAGGGCGCCGTGGAGAGCGTGGGCACCCACGACGAGCTGATGGAGCGCAGCGCCATCTACCGGGACATCTACACATCACAGGTGGAGGAGGCGCTGAGCGATGGCTGACAAGAGCAAGAGCATCTGGGCCCAGCTGAAGGCCCGCATCGCCGTGGACAGCGTGGACACCGACGATGAGCGCATCTATAAAAACGTCCGCGGCGGCCCCGGCGGCGGCCGGGACTTCCGCAAGCCCAAGGACGCCAAGGGCACCCTGATCCGGGTGCTGGGCTACGCGGGAAAGAACAAGGGACTGTTCGTGCTGGTGCTGGTGACCATGCTCATCTCCACCGGATGCTCCCTGGCGGCCAGCTATTACCTCAAGCCGCTGGTGGACGATTACATCGTGCCGCTGATCACCCAGCCCGACAAGGACTTCTCCGCCCTGGCCCGGCAGCTGATGATCCTGGCGGGCATCTACCTGGCCAGCGCCGTGGCCACCTACCTCACCTCCCGCACCTGCATGACCCTGGCCCAGTGGGCCACCAACGCCCTGCGGCGGGATCTGTTTTCCGCGCTGCAGGATATGCCCATCACCTACTTCGACCACCACCCCCACGGGGAGCTGATGAGCCGGTTTTCCAACGACGCGGACAACGTGCAGATGTGCCTGGAGCAGGGCATCGTCCAGTTCCTCAGCGGCATCATCACCTTCGTGGGCACGGTGGCGCTGATGATCAGCCTCAGCTGGAAGCTGTTCCTCATCACCCTGCTGACCATCGGCCTGTCCTTCCTGCTGGTGAAGGGGATGGGCCGGTACTCCCGCATCCTCTTCAAAAAGCAGCAGTCCTCCCTGGGCGAGCTCAACGGCTACATCGAGGAGATGCTGGACGGTCTGAAGGTGGTGAAGGCCTTCAACTATGAGGACCGGGCCAAGGCCGGCTTCGGCGTGCGCAACGACGAATACCGGGAAAACGCCATTTTCGCCAACTTCCTGGGCAACATCATCTTCCCCACCATGAACGCCATCATGAACGTGTGCTACGCGGTCACCGCCGTGCTGGGCGGGTTCATGACCCTGGCCGGCTCCTTCACCATCGGCTCGCTGGGGGTGTACCTCAACTACATCCGCCAGGTGACCATGCCCATCAACATGATGTCCAACCAGGCCATCAACCTGTTCTCCGCCATCGCCGGCGCGGAGCGGATCTTCGCGGTCATCGACCACGAGCCGGAGACGGACGACGGCAATGTGGCCCTGGTCACCGTGGACCGGGCCCCGGACGGCACTCTCACCGAGACTGCCAAGGGCGAGCGCACCGGCTTCTGGGCCTGGAAGATTCCCCAGCCGGACGGCTCCTTCCAGTTCCGGGAGGTGCTGGGCAACGTCCGTCTGGAGAACGTACACTTCTCTTATGTGCCGGAAAAGCCGGTTCTGAAGGGCATCACCGTCTGGGCCAAGCCCGGCCAGAAGATCGCCTTCGTGGGCTCCACCGGCGCGGGCAAGACCACCATCACCAACCTCATCAACCGCTTTTATGAGATCGACAGCGGCCGCATCCTCATCGACGGCATCGACGTCAAGGACATCAAAAAAGCCGGCCTGCGCCGGAGCATGGGCATCGTGCTGCAGGACACGGACCTGTTCACCGGCACGGTGATGGACAACATCCGCTACGGCAAGCTGGACGCCACGGACGAGGAGTGCATCGCCGCGGCCAAGTCCGCCAACGCCCACGGCTTCATCTCCCGGCTGCCGGACGGCTACCAGACCATGATCACCGGCAACGGTCAGAATCTGTCCCAGGGCCAGCGGCAGCTGCTGGCCATCGCCCGCACCGCCGTGGCCAAGCACCCGGTGATGATCCTGGACGAGGCCACCAGCTCCATCGACACCCGCACCGAAAAGCTCATCGACCGGGGCATGGACGCGCTGATGGAGGGCCGGACGGTGTTCGTCATCGCCCACCGCCTCTCCACCGTCCGCAACGCCCAGGCCATCGTGGTCATCGAGCACGGCGAGATCGTGGAGCGGGGCAGCCACGAGGAGCTGCTGGAACAAAAGGGCCGGTATTACATGCTCTATACCGGACAGAGCGAGCTGGACTGATATGGACTTTTTCAAAGACACCACAGACGACACCTGGGAGAAGCTCCGGGCCGACTGCCGGCACTGCATGGACTGCGAGCTGGGCAAGACCCGGCACAGCCTGGTGTTCGGCGTGGGCTGCGAGAGCGCGGACGTGATGTTCATCGGCGAGGGCCCCGGCGAACAGGAGGACCTCCAGGGCGAGCCCTTCGTGGGCCCGGCGGGAAAGCTTCTGGATACCATGCTGGAGCTGATCGACCTGGACCGGTCGAAGGTGTACATCGCCAACATCGTCAAGTGCCGCCCGCCCCGGAACCGGGACCCGCTGCCCGACGAGCAGGCCGCCTGCATGCCCTGGCTCACCCGGCAGATCGACCTGGTGGACCCGAAGATCCTGGTCTTCCTGGGCCGCATCGCCGCCATGGCGTTCATCAAGCCCGATTTCCGCATCACACGGGAGCACGGCCAGTGGTTCGACGTGGGCGGCCGCCGGGCCATGGCCATATATCACCCCTCCGCCCTGCTGCGGGACCCCGGCAAGCGGCCGGAGACCTTTGTGGACCTGAAAACTTTGCAACGGGAGATCAAAAACCTGTATGATTGAGCTGCATCCGGTCACCCTGGCCGACAAGGCCTGGATCGACCCCATTGTGCTGGCGGAAAACTCCCCCAGCGCGGACTACAACTTCGGCAACATCTTCCTCTGGGACGAGACATACTGCCAGCAGGTGGGCCGCCTGGGCGGGCGGATGGTAGTGCTGCTGCGCTATGAGCACCACCCCTTTTTCGCCTGGCCCATCGGCACGGGGGACATCGCTCCCGTGCTGGAGGAGATGGGCGCCTACGCCGCGGCGGAGGGCTTCCCCTTCGTGCTCCGGGGCGTGACGGCGGACCACCTGCCCATCATCCGCGGCCTCTACGGGGACCGCTGCGCCGTCACCGAGGAGCGGGACCTGTGGGATTACCTTTACGCCGCGGAGAAGCTGGACACCCTGGCCGGCAAGCATCTGCACGGCAAGCGCAACCACATCCACCGGTTCGAGGAGGAGAACGACTGGCGCTTCGTCCCCCTGACGGAGGAGCTGTTCCCCGCCTGCCGCCAGGTACTGGACCAGTGGCTGGCCTCCAGCGGCGAGAACGATGGAGATGGCGTCTACGACGAATACAAGGCCATCTGCCGCGCCTTCCAACACTACGGAGCGCTGGGCCTTGATGGCGGCGCGCTGCTCAGTTCCGGGAAGGTGGTGGCCTTCTCCATGGGCGAGATGGCCAGCGCCGACACCTTCGACGTCCATTTCGAAAAGGCGGACGGCGACATCACCGGCGCGTTCACCATGATCAACCGGGAGATGGTGCGCCACATCCGCGCCCTGCACCCCCAGGTGCAGTGGATCAACCGGGAGGACGACACCGGCCGGCCCAGTCTGCGCCAGTCCAAGCTCTCCTACCACCCCGACCGGATGGTGGAAAAATATATGGCGGAGTTGAGAATATGAACCAATGGCAGCTGCGTTTCTGGCGGGAGGGCGATCTGCCCGCGCTGCGCGCCCTTTGGGCGGACGCCTTCGGGGACGACGAGGCGTATATCCGCGCGTTCCATGAGCTGTTCCTCCGGCCCGGCTCCTGCATCGTGGCCCAGGCGGAGGATCAGGTGGTTTCGGCCATGTATATCCTGGAGGGTCCGGTGCTGTTTCCCCCTGCCGACACCGCCATGTCCGCCGCCTACACCTACGCGCTGGCCACCGATCCCGCCTGGCGGGGCCGGGGCATCGGCACGGCGGTATACCGTGCCTGCGTCCGGTCGGCGCTGGAGCGGCAGGACGTGGTCTGCGTGCTGCCCGCGGAGCGGTCTCTGTATGACTTTTACGCCGGCGCCGCCGGCGCGCGGCCGGTGAGCTATATGCGCGAGGGGACCGTCCAGCCGGAGGCGCTTCGCGGCCTCGCCCGCGGCAGGGCCTCCTCCGTCAGTCCCGGAGAGTACTTTCTGCGGCGCAAGTCCCTGCTGCGGGGCCTGCCCTACACCGTCCTGTCCGGCAGCTTTCTGACCATGGAGGCCTACACCATGCGGCGCTATGGCGGCGGGTTCTTCTCCGTGGAGGGCGACATCGCCGCCGTGGAGATGGACGGAGACGTGTGCCGGGTAAAGGAGCTGCTGGCCCCCGGCGGCGACTGGATGGAGGTGCTGGCCGCCCTGGCGGAGCAGTTCCCCGCCCGGTCCTATCACGTCCGCACGCCGGTCTTTCTGCCCGGTCCGGACGCGGTTGAGCCCTATATGCTGGGCTCCTTCCCGCCCCATGCGGCGGCCCGTCTGCTCCAGGGACTCTGGTGGGGATTTGCCTTCGACTGAGGCCGGTCGGCGCCGATTACGGTAAACTTTTTTCGTTTTTCTCAAAACTTCATACTTTCGTAATAACCTTTTGCTTTCTTTTGTAACATCCGGCCGGTATACTAATAATCGCAAGAGTCAGTTTCATCTTTTTCATTTTGTCCTCATTCCATAGGGGAATCGCCGGAACATGGTCGCAAGGTTCCGGCGGTTTTCCTTTTTTTGTGCCATGCCGGGGGCCGTCCGCTCCCGGCCGTCCCGCGCGGGACGGCGCGTATATCATCCGATCCTTTGGGAGCTGCCGCCATGAATCAAAACCTCACCATCGGCATCCTGGCCCACGTGGACGCGGGCAAGACCACCCTGTCCGAGGCCATGCTGTATCTGACGGGAAAGATCAAAAAGCTGGGGCGGGTGGACCACCGGGACACCTTCCTGGACACCCACGATCTGGAGCGGGCCCGGGGCATCACCATCTTCTCCAAGCAGGCCATCCTGCCCCTGGGGGACAGGACCGTGACGCTGCTGGACACGCCGGGCCACGTGGACTTTTCCCCCGAGGCGGAGCGGGTGCTGCGGGTGCTGGATTACGCCATTCTGGTCATCAGCGGCACGGACGGCGTCCAGGCCCACACGGAGACCCTCTGGGCGCTCCTGGAGCGGTATCAGGTGCCCACGTTCCTCTTTGTGACGAAAATGGACGTGACCGGCACGGACGCCGCCGTCCTCATGGCGGACATCCGGACCCGGCTGGGAGAGGGCTGCGTGGACTTTTCCCGCGGCGGCGACGCCCGGGACGAGGCGGTGGCTCTGCTGGACGAGACGGTGCTGGACCGCTACATGGACGCCGGCTCCCTGGACGATGGCGACGTAATCCGGCTCATCCGGGAGCGGAAGCTGTTTCCCTGCTTTTTCGGCTCGGGGCTGAAGCTGGACGGCGTGGAGGATTTTCTCGACGGGCTGGCCCGGTATTCCCTCCCCCCTGTCTGCCCCGCCCCCTTCGGCGCCCGGGTCTATAAGATCGGCCGGGACGGCCAGGGCAACCGCCTGACGTATATGAAGCTCACCGGCGGCAGTCTCTCCGTGCGGGAGCCGGTGCGCTATCTGCCCCTGGGCGGCGCCGCGCCGGTAGAGGAGAAGATCAGCCAGATCCGCCTGTATTCCGGCGTCCGGTTCGACGCCGTCCCCTCCCTGGAGGCCGGACGGGTCTGCGCCGTGACGGGCCTCTCCCAGACCTGGCCGGGCCAGGGTCTGGGGACGGAGCCGGACGCCGGCGCCCCCTTCCTCACCCCCGCCATGGGCTACCGGATCGCGCTGCCCAAAGGATGCAATCCGCGCGTGATGCTGCCCAAGCTGAAGTCCCTGGAGGAGGAAGAGCCCCAGCTGCACATCCTGTGGCAGGAGCGTCTGGGGGAGATCCAAGTCCAGCTCATGGGCGCGGTGCAGACCGAGGTGCTCAAGAGCCTCATCAAGGAGCGGTTCGACGTGGACGTGGACATCGCCGACCGGCGGGTGCTGTACCGGGAGACCATCGCCGACACGGTGGAGGGCGTGGGCCACTTTGAGCCGCTGCGCCACTATGCGGAGGTGCATCTGCTGCTGGAGCCCGGTGCGCCCGGCAGCGGCATCGAGCTGGCCACCGCCTGTCCGGAGGACGTGCTGGACCGGAACTGGCAGCGGCTCATCCTCACCCATCTGGAGGAGAAGCAGCATCTGGGCGTGCTCACCGGCTCGCCCCTGACGGATGTGAAGATCACCCTCCTCACCGGACGAGCCCATCTGAAGCACACCGAGGGCGGGGACTTCCGCCAGGCCACCTACCGGGCGGTGCGCCAGGGGCTGATGCAGGCGAAGAGCGTGCTGCTGGAGCCCTGGTACGCCTTCCGGCTGGAGGTGCCCTCGCCGCTGATCGGCCGGGCCATCACCGACGTCCGGGCCATGGGCGGCGTCCACGACAGCCCCGTCCCCCTGGGGGACCGGACAGTCCTCACCGGCGCGGCGCCGGTGGCCGCCATGGCCGACTACGCCGCGGATCTGGCGGCCTATACCGGCGGCCGGGGGCGCTTTTCCTGCCACGTGGAGGGCTGCCGGCCCTGCCGCGACGCCGATGCGGTCATCGCCGCCATCGGCTACGACCCGGAGGCGGATCTGGAGAACACCCCGGACAGCGTCTTCTGCGCCCACGGCGGCGGCTTCACGGTCAAATGGAACAAGGTGCCGGAGTATATGCACCTGGACAGCGCCCTTCGCTCCCCCGCGGAGCCGGAGCGGCCCGAGAGCCCGGTGCGGGAGCGGAACCTGGACATTGACGAAAAGGAATTGGAGGCCATCATGACCCGGGAGTTCGGCCCCATCCGCCGGCGGCAGTACTCCGCGCCCCAGGTGAACAGCGCCATCGGCATCGAGCTGGCCGCGAAAAAGCACCCGGAGCACATCATCGTGGACGGGTACAACGTGATCTTCGCCTGGGAGGAGCTGAAGGCCCTGGCCGCCCAGAGCCTGGATCTGGCCCGGAATCGGCTGCTGGACAAGCTGGCCAACTACCAGGGCTACACCAAGTGCGACCTGGTGGTGGTCTTCGACGCCTACAAGGTCCCCGGCGGCGCCGGCAGCCGGGAGACCCAGGGGAAGCTGCACGTGGCCTATACCAAAGAGGGCGAGACCGCCGACATGTACATCGAGCGGCTGGTGGGCGAGATCGGCAAAAACGAGACCGTCCGGGTGGTCACCTCCGACCGGCTGGTCCAGCTGGGGGCCTTCCGCTCCGGGGTGCTGCGCACCTCCTCGGGGGAGTTTCGCTCCGAGGTGGACTGGGTGCTGGAGCAGATCGCCCAGGCGGTGAAACGGACGCAATACTGAGCCATCGGCAACGGGCCCGCACGCCGCTGTCCGGCGCGGGCGAGGCGACATTGGGAGGTAAGGATCATGCTGAAAAAACTGAACCGGCTTCTGAATACAATCACGGGCGCATTCGTCGGTGTTTTCATCGGGCATGGGCTCTACGTGTTTTGGGATTTCAAGGCGCACCCCGATCTGTACGCCATGCAATCCGCCCCGTGGTACACGAGCATTTTGCTTTACGGCGCCATGACGGCCGCCATTCTACTCGCGGCTCTCGTCATTAAGCTGATTATCCGCCAGAAAGCAAAGCGATCCTAACTCCGTTTACAGCGGGCCATGATGGAAGAGGGGCTGGCCTCCCGATGCGGGAAGCTGCGCCCGTCGCCGCCGGCTTTCTCGCCCCATCCATTGTCGTCGGTATCGGCGGCGAGCTTTCATAAGAGGATTTGTGGGGGTATTTCGATGTTCGATTTTAAAAAAGAGTACAAAGAGTTTTATATGCCCAAGAACAAGCCGGAGATCGTGAACGTTCCCAAGGCAAACTATATCGCGGTCCGGGGCGAGGGCGACCCCAACGATCCCGGCGGCGCGTATCAGCGGGCGATCGGCATTTTGTACGCGGTGGCGTATACCCTGAAGATGAGCTACAAGACGGATCACAAGATCGAGGGCTTTTATGAGTATGTGGTGCCGCCCCTGGAGGGCTTCTGGCGGCAGGAAGGCATCGAGGGCGTGGACTATTCCAACAAGGCCGCGTTTCATTGGATCTCCGTCATCCGGCTGCCGGAGTTCGTCACGAGAGAGGACTTCGACTGGGCCGTGGACACGGCCAGCAGGAAAAAGAAGATGGACTGCTCGTCCACGGAATTTTTGACCGTGGAGGAGGGCCTGTGCGTGCAGATCATGCACCTGGGCGCCTTTGACGACGAGCCCGCAACGGTGGCCGTCATGGACGCGTATCTTGCGCAAAACGGGTACGCGAATGATTTTTCCGGGGACAGGCTCCACCATGAGATCTACATGTCCGACGCCCGCAAGGTCCCTCCGGAGAAGTGGAAAACGGTCATCCGCCACCCGATCAAAAAGGCGTGACAGCTTCCCCTTCGCCGGGTAGAAACCGCGCCATTTATGGCTCCCTCACGCTAAGGGAGGCCCTCGGTCAGCAGGAGGAAAGCCAGCCTATGCGCATCATCGACACATACCCGGACATCCCCGCCGCCTTTGAAAACGGCGCGTTCTCCCCTGCCCGCTGGCGGGACTATATTGACAGGACCCTTCCCGGCGTGCGGCCGCTACTGGAAGCGGACGCGAAGCAGACCCTGGCCGAGGGGCCGTTCACCTGGGAAAAGGACTATCTTCCCGTCCTGAACGCCGTCATCCGGGACGGCCCCCTCCGGGAGCGGGCCCACCGCGCCTTCCGGCTGGTCACAGAAGGGCTTGAGCAATCCATTCCGGCCAAATTCGGAAAGACATTGGATGTGGACCTCATCTTCTATCTGGGCCTGTGCAGCGGCGCCGGCTGGGTCACCGCCGTCGGCGGCCGACGGACGGTCCTGCTGGGGCTGGAGAAGATCATGGAGCTGAACTGGTGCTCCCAGGACGACATGCGCGGTCTCGTCTGGCATGAGCTGGGTCATGTGTATCAGGACCAGTACGGCGTGCTGGAGCGGCACTTTGACCGCGCCGCCGACCAGTTCCTCTGGCAGCTGTTCACCGAGGGCGTGGCCATGGTCTTTGAGCAGACCCTGGCGGACGACGCCGGATACTATCACCAGGACAGGGACGGCTGGAAGGCCTGGTGCGACGAGCATTTCGAGGATATAAAAGCGGACTTCCACCGCGACCTGGACTCGATAACGTCCGCCGATCAGCGCTGGTTCGGCGACTGGGTCCGCTACCGGGGCCATGGCGACGTGGGCTATTACCTGGGCTGCCGGTTTGTGCGGTACATCCTCACCATGGTCCCCTTCGACGACATCCTCCGCTTCGATATCCCGGACGTGTCCCGGCTGTTCGAACAGTTTATGGAGCAGGCATGAGATGGAAAAAGACCTGGAAAAGCGCATAGAGGAGCTGGCGGAGCGGTGCGAGCGCCAGAGCGCCGTCATATCCACCGGCTTTCTCACCATGGCCGAGCAGGCGGAGATCTCCGCCTGGGCCAGGCGCCGGGCGGACGTACGGCTGCACCTGGACGGGGGCAACCCCGCCTGCGAGCGCAAGTGCGCCTTCTTCCTCCCCTTTTACCTGGAGGAGGCGGACTTCGACCCCGCCGAGTACATCCGCGCGGTGAAGGTCACCGCCTATTTCGGCGAGCCGGGTCACCGGGACTATATGGGCGCGGCCCTGGGTCTGGGGGTGCGCCGGGAGTGGATCGGCGATTTCTGGGTCCAGGGGGACGCGGCCACCGTCTTCTGTCTGCCCACGGTGGAGAAGCTGCTGCTGGACGAACTGACCCAGGTAGGGCGCGTCTCGGTGAAGACCGCCTCCATCCCCCTGGCCGACGTGGCCGCGCCGGAGCGGAAGGTGAAGAAGATGACCTTCACCGTGAAGAGCCTGCGGCTGGACGCGGTGGCGGGCAACCTTTTCGGCATCTCCCGCACCGCGGCGGCGGAGCTGATCCGCGCCGGGGCTGTTACCCTCAATTACGCCCAGTGCCTGCATGTGGACGCGCCCATATCGGAGGGGGACGTGATCTCCGTCCGGGGAAAGGGCAAGGGCGCGGTGACCGCTGTGGGCGGCCAGTCCCGCAAGGACAGGACGTTTTTGGAGGCTGAGCTATATCTTTGAATCAAGCCCGGACAGCATAAAAAGGCCTGCCGCAGGATCAAACCTGCAGCAGGCCTCTTTGTCGATGCGGCGCATGCACTTCCGCCATAGTGCACAGATGGTTTTACTTATCCTCTGAGCCGAACGAGCCCTCTCGTTCCGTTTTCTCCCGTTCTCCTCCCAATAGCCAGGAACCGTGTCTCATCGCATCGATGTGGTCCTTGAACATCTGGACCCCCTGCGACGGTGTATGTATCCGGTCCCCCTCCTGATGCGCGTCATGCTGCTTGTTCATACGATCATGCCTTCCCTCACAATGTCAAACACAGCACAAAGCGGACAGATTTGCGTCAGCGCCTATCGCACTTTTACTATATACCCAATGAAAGTAAAACGTACGTAGTATCACGGATTATTTTGTAAACTTTCTGTAAACAAGCCCCCATGGCAAGGCGTTATATGTCTGTATAGGCCCGGAGCCGCCGGAAAGCGCCGCTTCCGGCGTATTTTTTCCGCCATCCCGCGCAAACTAGCGGCATGGAAACGAAACGAATGGGAAAACAGACCGTCCGCCTCACCCTGCAGCCCGGCGTGGCCGCGGCGGCGTGCGTGGGCGGCAAAAAAGAGAGCGAGGGCCCGCTGCGCCGGTATTTCGACTATCTGAGCGAGGACTCCCGCTTCGGCGCCAAGAGCTGGGAGAAGGCGGAGAGCGCCATGCTGAAGATGTGCTGGTCCATCGCCTGCGACAAGGCCAAGGTTACCAGCGGCGACGTGGAGTACGTCTTTTCCGGCGACCTTCTCAATCAGTGCGCCGGCTCGGCCTACGCCATGCGGGCGTGCGGCGTGCCCTACTTCGGGCTGTACGGCGCCTGCTCCACCATGGCGGAGGGGCTGTCCCTCGCCGCCATGATGATCGACGGCGGCTTCTGCAACGTGGCCGCGGCGGCCACCAGCTCCCACTTCTGCTCGGCGGAGCGGCAGTACCGCTTCCCCCTGCAGTACGGCAACCAGCGGCCGCCCACCAGCCAGTGGACCGTCACCGGCGCGGGGGCCCTCATTCTCAAGGCCGACGGCCCCGCCCCTTACGTGACCCACATCACCACCGGCGTCATCACCGACGCGGGGGTGACGGACATGAACAACATGGGCGCGGCTATGGCCCCGGCGGCTTATGAGACCCTGAAGACCCACTTTGAGGACACGGGCCGGGGCCCGGATTACTACGACGCCATTGTCACCGGCGATCTGGGCATCGTGGGCTCCCACATCCTGGCGGATCTCTTCCTGCGGGACGGGGTGGATCTGGGGGTGCGGTATATGGACTGCGGCCGGCTCATCTACGCCTCCAACGGCCAGGACGCCCACTCCGGCGGCTCCGGCTGCGGCTGCTCGGCGTCGGTGCTGTGCGGCCATCTGCTCCACGGCATGCTGGAGGGCAACTGGAACCGGCTGCTGTTCGCCGCCACCGGGGCCATGATGAGCCCCACCACCAACCAGCAGGGGGAGAGCATCCCCGCCATCTGCCACGCGGTGGCGCTGGAAAACACGAGGGCATGATATGAACGAGACTGTAATGGCATTTCTGAAAGCATTTCTGGTGGGCGGGGCGCTGTGCCTCATCGGGCAGCTGCTCATTGATCTGACGAAGCTCACCCCCGCCCGGATCCTCACCGGTTACGTGGTGGCGGGGGTGATCCTGGGGGCGCTTGGCCTTTACCAGCCCCTGGCGGACTGGGCCGGGGCCGGGGCCACGGTGCCCCTGACCGGGTTTGGGAATCTGCTGGCCAAGGGTGTGAAGGAGGCGGTGGCCCAGCGGGGCGTCATCGGCGCCTTCACCGGGGGCTTCACCGCCGCCGCCGGCGGGATATGCGCCGCCATCTTCTTCGGCATTTTGGTGGCCTCCCTGTTCAAGAGCAAGGAGAAATACTAAAGCAAAAGCACCCCCGGCGGGTGCTTTTGCTTTCCTTATTCCTCCGCCGGGGGCGGGAGCTCCAGACTCCAGTCCATCTCCGGTCCGGACGCATATTAGACAATCCGGCGGAAAAAACGTTACAAAAAATCCGCGCCGTCCTTCCTGGACAGCGCGGATGCGTATCGGGTCCTCTCAGGCCCCGGCCTTCTGTGCCTCCTCCCGGTGGAAGCGGACCACCCCCGCCTTGTCCAGCGCCACCATGACGGCGGGGATGAGGACAAGCTGGAGGATAATGCCCGGGATGGCGGTGGTGATCGCCCCGGACAGGAACATCTCCCAGGTGAACGCCGCGCCGGAGGCGCCGCTCATGATGGCCCGGGCCGCGGCCCACACCAGCCGGCCCGCCACCATGGCGGCCACCAGCGCCTTATACAGCGCCAGCACGCACTGCCAGCGGGAGCGGCCGTAGAGCCACCCGGCCACCGCGCCGTAGGTGGCCAGCTCGAAGGCCATGGCGATGGCGGTGGGATACATGGGCGGCATGCCGAACACCAGCGACCGGGTCAGCGGCAGGATGAAGCCCACCGCCAGGCCGTACTGCCAGCCGCATATCAGCCCGCACAAAAACACCGGCAGGTGCATGGGCAGCAGCATATTGCCGATCTGGGGGATCTGCCCCGTCAAAAACGGCAGTACAAAGCCAATGGCCATGAACATCGCCGCCAGGACGAGGTTTTTCAGGGATTTGGATTCTCTCATGCTTGGGGACCTCCTCAAAAGTCTTTGGTCGCCCTCCTTCTGGACGGGCATCGCCTTCCTGGCTTTTTTGGAGTGCTGGGTATAAGTAGCGCCGTCGGCGCTGTTATACCAAAAGATACCGGTCGCGCTCCCGGCCTGCGCCGGAGATGCGCGACATGGTACAATTGGTCACGGCCTTCCTGGCCGGTGATCGCGGTCAAAACCACGCGGTGGTGTCCATGAGCAGACCGCCCCGGCCGATGTCGTACCGGCCGATGTAGGCCTCCTCCAGGGGGATCCAGGTCTGCTCAAAGGCCTGGAACCGGTCGCCCTCCCGCTCCCGGAGCCGCCTCGTCTGGGCCTCCAGGGAGCAGGTGAGGAATATCTTCAGATCATAGAGCCCCGCCAGCTCCTTGTGGTGGCTGTAGCTGCCCTCCACCAGCAGCACGGCGCCCGCCGGCACGGTCCGCTCCGGTCCGTACGTCCCGTCGGCGCAGCGATAGGGGCGGTAAAGCGCGTCCTGTCCCGCCCGGAAGGGCTCCAGCACCTCCCGCCGCAGACGCATCAGATCCATATTGGCGCAGGGGATCTTCTCCCAGTCCGGCACACGCCGCTCCGGCGGCAGATAAAAGTCGTCGGTGTGCACCACCGGGCACGACAGATTCTCCGCCAGCCGCTGAGCCAGCACCGTCTTTCCGCTGCCGCAGCGGCCGTCGATGGCCGCCACAAAGGGCTTTCCCGCCGGCGCGCCCAGGATCAGCTCCGTCACCAGACGCAGCGTTCCCTCATAGACCGGGCTCATTGTCGCATCAGGGCCAGCGCCCTCTCCGCCGCCAGACGCAGATAGTCCTCCAGGCGCAGCTCCTCCGTCCCCGCCACATACACCCCGCAGGTGGACGTGGGGATGAGGATCTTCGCCGCCGCCGCGCCGGACACCGCCGCCGCCATGGCCGGGGAGACCTCCCCCAGGATGCCGTTGGCCAGGATCACGCCCACCGGACCCAGGATGAGATCCGCCCGGGCGGCGTTATAGAGGACCGCGTTCTCCCCCGTGGCGCCCTGGGACGCCCCTGCCTTCAGCATGGCGGCCGTGGCGGACACATTGGTCCCCACCGCCAGCAGCTCCCAGTCCTCCGGCATATCCCTGGCCAGCAGCCGGGCAAGCTGCGCGCCCATGCCGCCGCCCTGGGCGTCCAGGAGCAGACAGCATTTTTTCTCTCTCCGTGTCAATGCCAACGCTCCCTTCCCGCGCTCACCGGACCACGCCCTTGATGAAGGGCGGGCGCGTCACGGCGTCGGGGACGATCTCAAAGCAGGCCCGGAGCATGTCCGCAGCCTCCGCTGCCGCCGCCTCCGTGCGGGCGTGGATGGTGCCCAGGCTCTCCCCCGCCGCCACCGGATCGCCCACTTTTTTGTGCAGCACCACGCCCACGGCCAGGTCGATCTCGTCATCCTTGGCCGCCCGGCCGCCGCCCAGGCGCATGCTCACCAGGCCCACGTCCTCGGCGTGGATGCGGCCCACCGTGCCGGCCGCCGCCGCGGGCACCTCCATCTGCACCGGCGCCTGGGGCAGCAGCGCAGGGTCGTATACCGCCGCGGCGTCGCCGCCCTGGGCCCGGACGAATTCGGCAAATTTTTCCAGCGCAGCGCCGCTTTCAACGGCCTTTTCCAGCATGGCCCGGGCCTCGCCGTCGTCGGCGGCCGCGCCGCCCTCCCGGAGGATCTGGGTCCCCAGGGTCAGGCACAGCTCCATCAGGTCGCCCGTATACTCGCCCCGCAGGGCGGCCAGGGCCTCCTTCACCTCCAGGGCGTTGCCCACGGCGTTGCCCAGAGGCTCATCCATATCCGTCACCACGGCCACCACCCGCCGTCCGGCACGGCGGCCCACCTCGGTCAGGGCCTTTGCCAGACCGAAGGCGTCCTCCTCCGTCTGCATGAACGCGCCGGAGCCGCACTTCACGTCCAGCACGATCACGTCCGCCCCGGCGGCCAGCTTTTTGCACAGGATGCTGCTGACGATCAGGGGCATGGAGGCCACCGTGGCCGTCACGTCCCGCAGGGCGTAGAGTTTTTTGTCCGCGGGGCACAGCTGGGCCGTCTGGCCGGCGATGGCAAAGCCCACCCGATCCACCTGCCGGAGAAACGCGTCCCCGGCAATGGCGGTGGAGAAGCCGGGGAAACTCTCCAGCTTGTCGATGGTGCCGCCGGTGTGACCCAGGCCCCGGCCGGACAGCTTCGCCATCTTCACCCCGCAGGCGGCCACCATGGGGCACAGCACCAGACTGGTCTTGTCCCCCACGCCGCCGGTGGAGTGCTTATCGGCCTTGATGCCGCTGACGGCGCTCAGGTCGATCCGGTCCCCGGAGTCCAGCATCGCCATGGTCAGCTCGTACGTCTCGTCCATGTCCATCCCCCGGAAGTAGATGGCCATGGCCATAGCGCTCATCTGGTAGTCGGGGACGGTCCCCTTCGTATAGCCCTCGATCATCCAGCGGATCTCCTCCCGGGAGAGGGCGCCGCCGTCCCGTTTTTTCTCGATCAGGTCTGTCATGCGCATATCGGTCACCTCAGAGCCGCGGCAAAATGTCATCCTGGGGTCCGCGCAGCCTTTCCGTGCCAATTGTACCATACTTTTACCGATTGTGCATCAAAAAAAATACGGCTTTCCCCCCATCCAGAGCACATGGCGCTTTGCTGTGTCCGGTTTCGGCGCTTCGGCGGGCTGCGCCGCCGGCGTCTGCCGGTCCATGGGCCGGTCGGCGGCGTACTCCATCCGCTGGGGAAACTGAAGCATCTCCATGGGCGTGAACCGCTTTTCCAGGCGCAGCGTCCCCCCGCCCGCCGGCTCCGGTATGCCCAGGTACCCGGCCTTCTCCCCGTATACGCTCAGCCGTACCACCCGGCCCACATCCCGCACCTGGACGGTCATGGCCGTCATGGTCCCCTGGCGCTCCACCGTGAGGGCGCCCTCCCGCTTTCCGTCTATGTACACCGGCAATTCCATATAACAAGACCCCCATTCTTATACCGGAGTATATGAATGGGGGCCGTGATTTACGACAGAGATTGATTCAGGCCGAAGCTGACGGCGATGGCGTCGTCCACCCGGGTCATGGCGTCGCCGGAGAGCTTCCCCATCCGCTCCCGCAGACGGGATTTGTCCAGCGTGCGGATCTGCTCCAGCAGAATCACGCTGTCCCGGGTCAGGCCGCTGTCCGGCGCATGGATCTCGATGTGGGTGGGCAGACGCGCCTTCCCCACCTGGGACGTGATGGCCGCCGCGATCACCGTGGGACTGTGGCGGTTGCCGGTGTCGTTCTGGATGATGAGCACCGGCCGCAGCCCTCCCTGCTCCGAACCCACCACCGGGCTCAGATCGGCGTAATAGATATCTCCGCGTCGAACCGGATTCGTCATGTGAGCACCTTCCGTGAAAGAGTCGCCCGGTACATTGTATGTACGGACATACTCTGATTGTCCCACGGAAGGGGGGATTTTATACCTGCCGGCGCAAAAGCGCTCAGTCCACGTAGACCCTGGGTACCCGGGGGCTGACGGCGCACAGCAGCTCATAGTGGATGGTCCCGGCCAGCTCCGCCACCTCGCCCGCGTTGACGGTGAGACCGAAGATCTCAGCCACGTCCCCGGGCTTCACGTCCAGACCCGTCACGTCCGCCATGCACATGTCCATGCAGATGCGGCCCACCTGGCGGACCCGCCGGCCGTGGAGGACCGGGGTCAGCTTGTTGGAGAGCACCCGGTGCAGACCGTCGGCGTAGCCGATGGGCAGCACGGCGATCTCGCTGGGCGCCTCCACGGTGAAGGTGCGGCCGTAGCTGACGGTATCGCCGGGCTCATGGTGCTCCACCGCGGCCACCCGGGTCTTCAGCCGCATGGCCGGCACCAGCGCCAGGCCGCCCTCCTCCGGGCCGGGATACATGCCGTACAGGGCCACGCCGGGGCGGACCATGTCCATGTAGGTCTGGGGGAAGGCGATCATGGCCCCGGAGTTGGTGCAGTGGTGGATCTCCAGCTTTCGGCCAAGCTGGGACTCGACGGCCTCAAAGCCGTTTTTGAACCGCTCCAGCTGGGTCCAGGTGAAATCCCGGACGCCCTCGCCGCCGTCGGAGACGCAGAAGTGGGTGAACACCCCCTCCGCTTCCAGGCCGGGCAGATCCGCGGCCTGGGCGGGCGCGGCGAGGTCGCCGTCCCCATAGACCCGAAAGCCCGTCCGGCCCATGCCGGTCTCCAGCTTCAGATGCACCTTCAGCGTGAGGCCCGTGCCGGCCAGAGCCGCGCTCAGCGCCCGGGCCATCTCCAGGCTCCCCACCGCCTGGGTGATGCGGTTTTCCGCCAGCACCGCGGCATACGCCGGCGGGGTGTAGCCCAGGATCAGGATGGGCAGCCCGATCCCCGCCTCCCGGAGCTGGAGCGCCTCGTCCAGACAGGCCACCGCCAGATAATCGCAGCCCAGCTCCTCCAGCAGCCGGGACACCCGCACCGCCCCATGGCCGTAGGCATCGGCCTTCACCACGCCCAAAAACCGGCATCCCGGGGCCAGCCTCGCCCGCATGGCCCGGTAGTTGTGCTCGATGGCGCCCAGACTGATCTCCGCCCAGGTTCTCTTCATCCGATCGTCCATGATTCTCTCTCCTTTTTTTCTCCTTTGTATCCGCTCTCAGCTTATCTCCCAGCCGGTGATCCGGCAGGTGATCACGGTCTCGCCGTCCCGGGCGATCTCCGCCGCCTGGGGCGTCATGGTCTCGCCGTCCATCCACAGGGTCAGCACGGACTGCTCCCCTACGAACAGCCGGGCCACCACGGCGTCATCCTCCCACCACAGCAGCTCCACATAGGCGCTGGCCATGGCGTCCAGCATCACGGGCATAGCGCTCATGGGGGTGATCCCCTCCGCGTCCAGCGGCCCCACTCCCAGCAGGACCCCCTCATAAGCCAGCTCCGTCTGCCCCCGCAGCGCGCTGGCGCGCACCCCGGCGAGGATCTCCGGGGAGAGGATCTCCACCTCCGTCCGCTGGCCGTCGTAGTCCACGGCCAGGGTGTACGTCTCCACCGTTTGATCCCGGTCCACGGACAGCTCCGCCTGGAATTGGATGCTCTCCGCCCGGGTGACGGCGCCGCGCAGCTCGTCGAATCCCTCCTGCAGTCTCTCCTCCCGCTCCCCGCACCCCGGCAGAAGCAGGAGGGCTATCATCAGTGCGGAAACAAGACCTTTCCGCATGCTTTGGCTCCTCGCTCGTCCGCTGGCCCATTGGGCATTGACAAAAAACGCGAACGGATTATACTAAATTACAGATGATCCTATCTCTCAAAAAAGGAGACCGCCATGAAAAAGCTCATGATACCGGTACTCGCTGTGTGTCTGCTGTGCATCGCCGCCTGCGGCGAGAAGGACGACGTCCGGCAGCCGGAGACCGCTTATGAAAATATGCAGACAGGCGCCGACGAGGACGCCGCGTCCGCCCTTGTGGACGCCCTGCGAAACGGCGACGGCGACACTGCCGAGGGCGCTCTGCCCGATCCGGGCGGCCTGTTGGACACGTCCGCCGTACAGCTGGCCGACCAGACCGTCAACGGCACCGTCTTTCACGTCTACGAATACACCTTCAACATCCAAAACGGCATCAGCTCCATCCAGCGGTCCTTCTATGAGTCCCTGCTGGAGCAGAGCGGCTTCACCATGGAGGAGCTGGAGCCGGACGACGAGCTCAACTACTATCTCATCTACGGCGAGGACGGCACCGCCACCCTCACCACGACCCGGGCCACCGCTGCCGGCAAGGCCACCTGGACGCTTTATGTCCCGGATGGCATGCCCTTCGGTCCCAGTTCATCCTCCGGCAGCTTCCAAAATGACAGCTATGTCCCCGGCGGCGTCACCGGCGGCAGCTTCCAGAACGACAGCTATGTCCCCGGCGGCATCACCGGCGGCAGCTTCCAGAACGGCAGCTACATGGCCGGCGCGGAGGACCCGGTGGTGGTGGATGGAATGATCATCTGCACCGAGTGCGGCGGCGACGGCATCTGCCCCTACTGCCATGGGACCGGCCAGATAAAATATGACCTGAAAAACTATGAGACATGTGTCGTCTGCGACGGCAAGGGCATCTGCACCGTGTGCGACGGCACCGGCAACTGGGGTCCCGCCTGAGTCGCAGGACCGCTCCCCATCGGGCCGCCTCCGGGCGGTCCTTTTTTTATCTCTCCCGGGTGATCTCCCTCTCCGCCTGGGGCAGCAGTTCGATGATATCCCCGGCCCGCAGGGCGTATTCGCCGTATCTCTCCGCCGCCAGATCCCCGGCCCGGGCGTGGAGCCAGCAGGCCGTCACCACCGACCGCCGGGGCTTCATCTGGCCCAGGAGGGCGCCGATCATACCCGCCAGCACGTCTCCCGTGCCGCCGGAGGCCATGCCCGGGTTGCCGGCGTCCACTATGTACGCCTTGCCGTCGGGGAAGGCGCAGATCGTCCGGTGGCCCTTGAGCACCACAGCGCAGTCGTAGGCCTTGGCAAAGCTGAGGCTGTCCAGCAGCCGGTCCTCCACCGGCCGGCCCAGCAGCCGGGCGAATTCCCCCTCGTGAGGGGTGAGCACCACCGGCCCGGCGCACCGGTCCAGCAGCGCCAGATCCCTTCCCACGGCCCACAGGGCGTCCGCGTCCAGCACCACCGGGCCCGTGGCCCGGCGCAGCACCTCCGCCGTCACCGCCGCCGTGTCCCGGTCCCGGCCCATGCCCGAGCCCAGCACCGTGACGCCGCAGGCCTCCATCCGCTCCCGGATCACCGGCAGGGCGCCCTTCGCCATCCGGCCCCGGTCGTTGCACCGCAGCGGGAAGGCCATGGCCTCCGCCGTCTTTACCGCCTCTATCTCATATATATCCGCCGGCACGCCCAGATAGACCAGGCCCGCGCCGGTGCGGACGGCCGCGGCCGCGCTGAGGGCCGCCGCCCCCGTATATCCCACGCTGCCCGCCAGGATGAGGAGTTTTCCGTAGTCGCCCTTGTGGGTCAACTGCCGCCGCCGGGGCAGGGCCAGGTCCTCCCCGTGGATGGCATAGATGCCGCAGCCCGCGCCCGACACCAGGTCCGCCGGGATGCCGATGTCCGCCACCCGGAGCCGGCCCGTCATCACGCAGCCGGGCTCGACGAAGTGGCCGGGCTTGGCCATGGAGAAGGTGACGGTCACGTCCGCCCGGACCGCGCCGCCCAGGATCGCGCCGGTATCGGCCCGGACGCCGCTGGGGACATCTGCCGCCGCCACCGGCCGTCTCGCGCCGTTGATGAGCTCCACCGCCGCCAGGGCGTCCCCCGCCAGAGGCCGGGACAGGCCCACGCCGAACAGCGCGTCCACCACCACGCCGGCCCGCTCCGTCCAGGCGCGGACGGAATCGTCCTCCGGGCGAAAGTCCTCCAGCGCGCCGCCGGCGGCTGTCAGCTTCTCCTCCATGGCCCGCTCGTCGGCGGACATCCTCTCCCGGCTGCCCACCAGAAAGGCACGCACGGAAAAGCCCCGCTCCAGCAGGATGCGGGCCGCTGCCACGCCGTCGCCGCCGTTGTTGCCGGGGCCGCAGAACACCGCCGCGCTCCGCTCCCGGACCGCTAGGGACTCCGCCGCATCGGCCAGCGCCGCGGCCGCCCTCTCCATCAGCTCCAGGGACCCGATCCCCCGCTCGTCGATGGCGGTCCGGTCCGCCCGGGCCATGTTCACACTGTTGGAAAGTTCCATGGCCATCCTCCTCCTTATATCCATTATACGGGAAAAATCCTTCGATTTCAATTATAGTTGCTAAATATGGAATATTGTGTTATAAAATAAGTTTAGCGTTGATTTTTCTTTCGTATCATCACATATACAAGGAGCGGGACATCTATGGAACAAAAACTGCGGCAGCTGCGGGAGCAGTCCCTGCAGGCCATCCGCGACGCCGGCATTCTGGACGAGCTGGAGGCCGTGCGGGTAAAGTATCTGGGAAAGAAGGGCGAATTGACCGCCGTTCTCAAGCAGATGGGCGGGCTCTCCGCCGAGGAGCGCCCCCGGATGGGCCAGCTGGCCAATTCCATCCGGGAGGAGCTGACCGAGGCGCTGGACAGCGCGAAAAAGTCCCTTGCGGACAAGGCCCTGCAGGCCCGTCTGGCCGCCGAGCGGGAGGACGTGACCATCCCCGGCGCCCCCGTGGCGCTGGGCCGGCCTCACCCCCTGAACCGGGTCATCGACGAGTTTTCCGAGATCGCCATCGGCATGGGCTTTACCATCGCCGAGGGGCCGGAGGTGGAGCTTTCCAGCTACAACTTCGACAAGCTGAACACCGCCGAGGGCCACCCGGCCCGGGACCGGCAGGACACCTTCTACTTTGACGACGACGACCAGGTGCTGCTGCGCACCCAGACCAGCCCCGTGCAGATCCACGTGATGGAGAATTACCCCCTCCCCATCCGCATCATCGCCCCCGGCCGGGTGTACCGCAAGGACGAGGTGGACGCCACCCACAGCCCCATGTTCCACCAGATCGAGGGTCTGGTGGTGGACGAGGGCATCACCTTCGGCGACCTGAAGGGCACCCTCAACGAGCTGGTGCACCGGCTGTACGGAAACGACCTGAAGACCCGGTTCCGGCCCCACCACTTCCCCTTCACCGAGCCCAGCTGCGAGATGGACGTGGAGTGCTTCAAGTGCCACGGCGCCGGCTGCCCCGTCTGCAAGGGCGAGGGCTGGGTGGAGCTTCTCGGCGGCGGCATGGTCCACCCCAAGGTGCTGGCCGGCTGCGGCATCGACACCGACAAATATTCCGGCTTCGCCTTCGGCTTCGGCTCCGACCGGCTGGCCATGTTCCGCTTCAACATCAGCGACCTGCGTCTGCTCTTCGAGAACGACGTCCGGTTCCTGGAGCAGTTCTGATAGGAGGGCAGGAAAATGGATCTTTCCAGAGAATGGCTGAACGATTATACCAAGATCACCGTCTCCGATAAGGAATTCTGCGACGGCATGACCATGTCCGGCTCCAAGGTGGAGGGCCTCTCCGTCACCGGCGCGGGCATCGAAAACGTGGTGGCCGGGCGTGTCACCGCCATGGAGCGGCACCCCAACTCCGACCACATGTTCATCTGCCAGGTGGACGCGGGCCAGGACCACATCCTCACCATCGTCACCGGCGCCCAGAACGTGTCCGTGGGCGACATGGTGCCCGTGGCGCTGGACGGGGCCAAGCTGCCCGGGGGCGTGGAGATCCGCACCAGCAAGCTCCGGGGCGTGGAGAGCGAGGGCATGCTCTGCTCCCTGGCGGAGCTGGGGCTGGACACCCACGACTATCCCTACGCCATTGAAAACGGCATCTTCATCATGGGCGAGCCCTGCGCGCCCGGGGACGACATCATAAAGGTCCTGGGCCTGGGCGACAGCGTGGTGGAGTTCGAGATCACCAACAACCGGCCCGACTGCCTGAGCGTGATCGGTCTGGCCCGGGAGGCCGCCGCCACCTTCGGCGCCCCCCTCACCATCCCCCAGCCCCAGGTGAAGGGCTCCGGCGACGACATCGCCCGGTATCTGACCATCCGCATCGACGAGCCGGAGCTGTGCCCCCGCTACACCGCCCGGATGGTGAAGAACGTCCGGATCGAGCCCTCCCCCGCCTGGCTGCGCCGCCGTCTGCGGGCCAGCGGCATCCGGCCCATCAACAACATCGTGGACATCACCAACTATGTGATGCAGGAATACGGCCAGCCCATGCACGCCTTCGACTACAGCTGCGTGGGCGGCAACGAGATCATCGTCCGCCGGGCGGCCCCCGGGGAGACCCTCACCACTCTGGACGGCAACGACCGCCGTCTCACGCCCAACATGCTGGTCATCGCCGACGAGACCAAGCCCATCGCCGTGGCCGGCGTCATGGGCGGCGGCAACTCCGAGATCGTGGACGGCACCCGCACCATCGTGTTCGAGTCCGCCAACTTCAACGGCACCTCCGTGCGCAAGACCGCCATCGCCCTGGGCATGCGCACCGACGCCTCCGGCAAGTTTGAAAAGGGCCTGGACCCGGAGGGGACCATCCCCGCCGTGCAGCGGGCCTGCGAGCTGGTGGAGCTGCTGGGCGCCGGCGAGGTGATCGACGGCATGATCGACGTGGTGGCCAAGCCCTACGTGGAGAAGACCGTGAAGCTGGAGCCGGCCAAGGTCAACGCCCTGCTGGGCACGGACATCGACCGGGATTTCATGGTGAAGGTGCTGGAGAAGCTGGACTTCACCGTCACCGGCGACGTGATCCACGTCCCCTCCTGGCGCAGCGACATCGAGCACTACTCCGACATCGCCGAGGAGGTGGCCCGCTTCTACGGCTATGACACCGTGGAATCCACCATGATGCGGGGCAAGACCGCCCAAGGCGGCTGGAGCGAAAAGCAGCGCCTCACCAGCCGGCTGAACGCCCTGTGCCAGGCCATGGGCTTCAACGAGATCCTCACCTATTCCTTCGGCAGCAAGTCCGCCTGGGACAAGATCCGCCTGCCGGCGGACTCCCCTCTGCGCCAGGCCCTCATCATCCAGAACCCCCTGGGCGAGGACCGGAGCGTCATGCGCACCACGGCCATGCCCTCCATGCTGGACGTGATGGCCACCAACGCCGCCCGGCGCAACCCGTCGGTCCGGCTGTATGAGCGGGCCAAGGTGTTCCATCCCCTGCCCGACAGCCCCCTGGCCGACGAGCGGATGTGGCTGGTGCTGGGCGAGTACGGCGGCAACGCCGGCTTCTTCCAGCTCAAGGGCTGCGTGGAGGCCATTTTGAAGGACATGCGGGTGCAGGACGTCTCCTTCGCCGCCGAGACGGCGGACCCCTCCTTCCACCCCGGCCGCTGCGCCCGGATCACCGCCGGCGGCGCGGCCATCGGCGTTATCGGCCAGGTCCACCCCTCCGTGTGCGACAGCTACGGTCTGGACCACGGCAGCTTCTATGCCCAGCTGAGCATGGAGGCCATCGCCGCCCATCAGGGCCCGGAGCGGACCTTCACCGCCCTGCCCCGGTTCCCCGCCGTCAACCGCGACATCGCCCTGGTCTGCCGGGAGGACATCCCCGTGGCCGCCCTGGTGGCCACCATCCAGTCCGCGGGCAAGCCCTATCTGGAAAAGGCGGAGCTGTTCGACGTGTACACCGGCGCCTCCATCCCCGCCGGATGCAAGAGCGTGGCCTTCTCCCTGACCCTGCGGGCCGCGGACCAGACCCTCACCGAGGAGCACACCGCCGAGACCATGAACGCCATCCTGGCGGCGCTGGCCGCGGAGCACGGCGCCTCCATCCGCTGACCCGTAAACATTCTTAATACTTTTGTAATATCTTCCAGCGCATAAGTGTGTTATACTAAGGGTGTAAGAACTCTTTATACCTGATACAAAGGAGGGGACAACATGGAGGAATCCACCCGCAAGTTCAAGGTCCTTGACCACAGCGCCGAGATCCGGGAGATCATGTCCAGCGTGTACAGTTCTCTTCTGGTGAAGGGTTACAACCCCATCAACCAGATCGTGGGCTATATTCTCTCCGAAGACCCCACCTACATCACGAACTATAACAACGCCCGCGCTCTGATCACCCGCCTGGACCGGGACGACCTGCTCCAGGAGCTGGTGTCCTACTACCTGCAAAAGTAAGCGGGAACGCAAAAGAAAAGATCCGCACCCACGCCGGGTGCGGATCTTTTTTCTGTTATCGGCTTCCGGCGGCCGCGGCCCTTCCGCGGTCGGCGGCGGATCGCTCCGTCACACCACCTGGTTGCCGTCGATGAACACGGCCTTCACGGTGTGGAACACCTCAAAAGGGCACCCGTCGGTGACCACCACGTCGGCGTCCTTTCCCACCTCCAGCGAGCCGACCCGGTCGGCCACGCCCGCGTGTTTGGCGGCGTTGATGGTGATGGCCTTGAGCGCGTCGAAGGGGTCCATGCCGGCCTTGACGGCCATGCCGGCGCACAGGGGCAGGTACTGCTGGGGGATGACGGAGTTGTCCGTGATGATGGACACGGCGCATCCGGCCTTCGCCAGGATGCCCGGCGTCTCCCAGGTCTTATTCTGCAGCTCGAACTTGGTGGCATGGGTGAGAGAGGGGCCGACGGCCATGGGGACGTGCTCGTTGGCCAGCTTATCCACAATGAGATGGCCCTCGGTGACGTGCTCCAGGGTGATGTCCACATCGAACTCGTGGGCGATGCGGAGGGCCGTGAAGATGTCGTTGGCCTGGTGGGCATGGGCCTTCAGGGGGATCTTCTTCTCCAGGACGGGGATCATGGCCTCCATCTTCATGTCGAACTTCGGCATCTTCGTGACGTCGCCGCCGGCGGCGTCCTTGCGGCTCTTGTAGTCCCGGGCCTCAAAGAGGGCGCGGCGCAGGATGGCGGCGGTGGACATACGGGTGGAGTCGCACTTGTCCCGGTAGCAGCGCTTGGGATTCTCGCCGAAGGCGCACTTCATGGCTACCTCCGCCTTTATGGTCATGTCGTCCACGCAGCGGCCCACGGTCTTGATCGCGGTAAAGGTGCCGCCCAGGACGTTGGCGCTCCCCGGTCCGGTGCAGACCGTGGTGACGCCGGCCTCGCTGGCCGTCTTCAGACTGGGGTCCATGGGATTGATGCCGTCGATGGCCCGCAGCTGAGGGCAGCAGATGTCGTTCATCTCGTTGTAGTCGTGGCCCTCGTAGCCGATGCCGTAGCCGTCCAGGCCAATGTGGCTGTGGGCGTCCACGAAGCCGGGCCATACGTCCAGCCCCGCGGCATCCAGCACATCGCACTGCGCCGGTACGGGGAGGTTCTCCCCGATGGCGGCGATCTTCCCGTTCTCCAGAAGGATATCCGCCTTGTAGGCCTCCGGGCGGACGGCGTCATGGACATTGCCGTTTTGAATAATAAGCATTCTGTATTCCCTCTCTTTCATGCGGCGGCCGGTCCCGGCAGCCGCGGATTTCACAGGTTTTCCCTGGATTACAGGCCGGCGAAAAAGCGCTCCATCCTGTCCAGGCCCTCCTTCAGTTCCCCGTCGGAGTAGCAGTAGCTCATACGCACATAGCCCTCCGTGCCGAAGTACACCCCGGGGATCAGGCCCACGCCCGCCTCCGCCAGCAGCTTCTTGCAGAAGCTCTTGCAGTCCATGCCGAACTGGCCGACGGGGATGAACATATAGAAGGCGCCCTCCGGCTCCTGGACGGGCAGTCCCATGGCGGTGAGCCGGCCGTACACGTAGTCCCGCCGGCGCTTGAACAGCGCCCGCACGTCGGATACGTCCGTATCCAGCGCCTTGACGCAGGCCGGCTGCAGGAAGCTGGGCGCGCTGGTGACGCAGTACTGGTGGAACACCTGCAGCCGCTCCCGCAGCGGCGCGTCCGCCAGCAGATATCCCAGCCGCCAGCCGGTCATGGCGTAGGGCTTGGAAAAGCTCTGCACCACAATGATCCGGTCCCGCATGTCCTGGTAATCGGCAAAAGCGTGGTATTCCCCGGAGTACACCAGCTCCCGGTAGACGTCGTCGCAGATGACGAAAACGGGCTTGTCCCGGAGCAGGTCGTGGACCGCGTCCAGAGTCTGCTTGGTATAGATGCACCCGGTGGGGTTGTTGGGGCTGGTGAGGATGATGGCCTTTGTCCGGCTGTTCACAGCCGCGGCCAGCTCCGCCGGATCGATCTGGAAGCGGTGGCTCTCCGTGGGCAGCTTCACCGGCACGCCCCGGTTCAGCCGCACCAGGGACTCATACAGTCCGAAGGCCGGCGTGGGGATGATCACCTCGTCCCCCGGGTTCAGCACCGTGGCCAGCGACACAAACAGCGCCTCCGTCGCCCCGTCGGTGAGCAGGATCTCGTCGGGGGAATAGCAGAGGCCGTGGGCCCGCTTCTCGTACTCGGAGATGGCTTGGAGCGTATAGGGATAGCCGTTGCCGGGAGGATAGTGGGTGTCGTTGGCGTCCAGGGCGTCCTTCACCGCCTGCTTGATGTGCTCCGGGGTGTTCAGATCCGGCTCGCCCAGGGTAAATCCGATGGCGCCGGGGGTGGCCCGCACCAGATAGGTAAACTCCCGGATGCCGGAAAGCTGCTCCGCCTGCGCGGCGCTGTTGATGGTCAGTTCCATGGCTGCTCTCCTTTTATGATTCTTCCGCCTGTACCGGCTCGATGGTCATGTAGAGCTGGGCGCTGCCGGTGCCGAACAGACCGCCTGTGGCGGCCAGCACGTCCTCGTAGCCCGTCCACAGATCCGTCCGGATGGCCTGGATGTCGCTGTTGTAGCCCAGTATCACATAGACGCAGTCGTCGTAGATCAGCTGCTGCAGCTGGCCGGCCAGGGCGTTGATCTGGTCCCTGTCGTCGGTCTGGCAGAGCTGCTGGTACGTCTGGGTATAGCTCTCGCTCTCCCAGCCGGTGAGGCTCTTGCTCCCCGGGCAGAACCGCATGGCGCTGGTGACGGCATTGGCGCTGCCCCGCCAGCTGAGCATGCACATATCCCAGTCGTCCTTCGGCCCGCATACGGCGGCGACGCTGCCCTCCGTGGACTGCCAGGACACCTGCACGCCCACGGCCTGCAGATCCTCGACGAGCACGCTGGCCGCCGTGGAGGACCAGTCGTCCTGGGCGCTGGTGTACAGCCGCAGCACCAGATCCTCCCGGTTGCCGATGAATTCCATCATCCCGTCGGCGTCCACATCGGAGTACCCCAGGGAGCCCAGAGTCGCCGTGGCGGCGCTGGGGTTATAGTCCCGGGGATTGGCTATCTGATGAAAATACGCCGCGCCGGGGCTGGCCCACACGGTGCCGGGCCGGCTGGACTCGCCGGAGGACATGCTCAGCATCCTGGACCGGTCGGTGCAGTATTCCACCAGCTGGCGGGCGGACGCCTCCTGGAAGAACGCGTCCCGTGTGTTGAACGCCAGCGCCCACACCTGGCTCCCCGGCAGATAGGCCTGGACCAGCTCCACGCCGGGCACGCCCTCCAGGGTGGTGAGCTGCACGTCGGTCATGCCGATGGCCGCGTCCGCCTCCCCGGTGGCGATGGCCCGCGCCGCACCTGCCTCCGTGTTGTAATAGGTGAAACGGACCTGGCCGATCTTGGGGCTGCCGCCGAAATAGTCCTCCCGGGCCTGGAAGGTCCATGCCTCCTCCTGGGGTCCGCTGGGCTCCTGGCTCAGCACGAACGGTCCGGAGCCGATCATCTCGGCGTTGTCAAAGACGCCCAGATCCCCCTCATACTCCGACCACTTGCTCCGGGGCAGGATGGGTACGCTGCAGTAGAGCATATCCCCCTTCATCCGGGAGGTGGTGATCACCACGGTATAATCATCCGGACAGGTGATGCCGGTGATGCCCTCCAGGCAGTCCCCGTAGAGCGCGGAGGAGCCCATATTCTCATAGCTGAAGCGCACGTCCTTCGAGGTGAGCGGCGTGCCGTCGGAGAAGGTCACCCCCTGGCGCAGACGGATGGTCCAGGTCAGCTGGTCGCTGGAGAGGCTCCAGTCCTCCGCCAGGCACCCGGTGGGCGTTCCGCTGGGATCGATCCGCCACAGGGGATCGTAGGCCAGCAGGAAAAACTCCTCCGCCGTCTGGTCGGAGGCGGTGATGGGGTTGAGGCTTTCCGGCACCTCCGTCATGGCCACCCGAAAAGAGGCGCCTGTATTCAGCCGCGCCGATTCCGCTTCATCCCCGCCGCAGCCCGTCAGCAGCAGCATGACCGCGCACAGCAGCGCAGGCAGCGCCCGCCGCGCCGCCGAGACCATTGCCCGTCCGCTCAAATGTCTCCGCTCTCCTTCCGATAAGTCCCGCAAAGGGGCCGTGGTTGCCCACGGCCCCGGTACCAATGTGTCGATCTGGGATCAGTTGTTCTTCTTCTTTTGTACCACCACGATGGCGACGGCCACCGCGGCCACCACGCACACCACCAGGATGATCACATACATGCTGATGGGGGTGTTATCGCCCGTGGCGGGCGCGCCGTTGGGATTGTGGGTGGGCGCGGGGGTCGCCGTGGGAGCCGGTGTGGCGGTGGGCGCCGCGGTTGCCGTGGGCTCCGTGGTGGGCAAAGTACCCTCCACCGTCACGCTGAACACCACCGGATCGCCGGAGGTGAAGCTGGCCCGGAAGGCATAGCCGCCGTTCTGCCACATCTGCCAGCGGCTGCCGCCGTTGATCATAGCGGGCAGAAGGATCAGCTTGTTGCCGTCGAGCCGATAGTCCTTGTCCAGGGTGACCTCCACCCAGTTGGGCTCGCCGGTGTCCGCGTTCTTGCCGTTGCGCATCTCCAGCTTGTTGGGGGTGCGGTCCTCAAAATCAATGGTCAGCTCTCCCGCCCGGTCCCACTTCTCCGTGAAGGCGGACTCGTTGGGGTCCACAGCGGTGGGCTCCACGGTGATGGCCACGGCCGCGTCCTTATAGCTGGAGCCGTCGGCGTCGTCCTGGAAGGAGAAGACCATGGTGTAATCGGCGGGCGCCAGGCTGTCCAGATAGTCCTTGCCGATCACGGCGGTCTTGCCGTCGTCGATGGTGAAATAGCTCTCCCCGGCGGTGAGGGCGACGCTGCCGGCCTGGTCGCTGACCAGGGAGACGGTGTCGATCTTGGCCTCGGTGAAGGACACCATCAGGGTGTCGTTGCTGCCGATCTGCCAGACGTCGATGGTCTCGCCCTCCACGAAGCCCGGGTCCTTGTCGGTCTCGGGCGCCTGCTCGACGGCCTTGTCCTTGTACTGGGCCACGGCCGTCACGTCGGCCGTCACGGTATAGGCGCTCTGGGCGTCATACAGCTGCTCGCCGATGAGCCAGCCGGAGAACTCCTTGCCCTCGGGGGCCTCAAAGGCGAAGTCGCTGAGAGCGATCTCGTTCTCTTCGGCCTTGACGGTCACCTCTGTCTTCTCCCCCTTGCCCTCGCCGGGCTCATAGGTGACGGTATAGGTGACGACCTCGGGCTCCTCGGTGGTATCCGGCTCCTCGCTGGGCTCGGAATCCTCGGTGGGGTCAGAGATCTGGGGGCCCACGCCGGGTTCGTCGACCTGAGGCTCATCCTCGACGCCGGGCTGCATCTGGGGGCCCACGCCGGGGTCGGAAACGCCGGGCTGCTGGGGGCCCACGCCGGGGTCGGACACCTTCAGCTCGGACAGAGGCATGGTGACCATGGTCAGCTGATCGGACGCGCCGCACTCCACAAGGGCAACGGTGGCGCCGCTCTCGCCGTCCTTCAGATCCACCACGGCCAGCTCCTCGTTCAGCTCCTCATCCTCCGCCGCGTTCACGGTGAGGAACATCTTCACGCCGGCGTCGGAAACGGCCTTGGCCGCCTCGGGAGCGCCCACGGCCACCACGGGGCCGTCGCTCTCCCCGGCCAGGGCGCGGATGGTCTCCGCGTCGGTGCTGCCGTCCACGCCGATCAGGGTCAGCGTCTGCTTTTCACCGTTGGAAAGGGTGGCGCTGAGCGTCGTGCTCTCGCCCGCATACAGGACCGTATAGCTGGGCTCCGCGGCCTCCTCGGCGGTGTCGGTCATGGCCATGGTCTGGGCCGTGTCGACCGACTCGGGCTCGGCGCCCATAAAGACCACATCGTAACCGGCATGGCCCGTCTCGGACTCGCCGCCGGTCACGTCGACGATATACAGGTTCTCGCGCCCGCCCTTCAGCAGGCCGATATACTCCTCCTCCAGCCCGTCGCCGCTGACCGCCAGAACGGAAAGGCTGTCCTCCGTCTGCTCCTCGGCAGCGCTGGCCGACAGGCCAAGGCTGGCGAACATGCACAGCAGGATGCCGATCACCACCAGCGTAATCCATGCTTTTCTCATACAACCGTACCTCCAGATCAAGAGTCGTTCGTAATCTTTTTGTTAATAATTGTTATTTCCGATCCGATACGGTTACAATTTTATCATCATTCTCTGCGATTGTCAACGAGTTGTTGCGGAATATTTTCCTATTTTTAACCTTCCTCCCTGCAATTGCCCGCCGATACCGGCTTTTCTGCGCCGGACAGGGTGTTGACCCAGTAGCGCTTGTGCAGGAAGATGGCGCCGATGACGCACTTGATGGCCACGGTGCCGGAGCTGACGGCATACACCGCCGTGATGCCCTGGCCCGTCCGATGGGCCAGCAGCCATGCCACGGGGATGTTCACCGCCCAGGTGAAGCAGCTGTCGTACAAAAACGTGACCACGGTCTTGCCGCCGGAGCGCATGGTGAAGTAGCTGCCGTGGCAGAAGCCGTCCAGGGGCAGCATCAACGCCATGATCAGGATCAGATCCGCCGCCACGGCCCGCACCTGGTCGGTGGTGTTGTAAAACCGGGGAAACACCCCCGAGACCGCGGCCATGGCCGTGCCGATGACCACCGAGATGCTCACGCACAGGAATATCAGCTTCCTGTCCGTGTCGATGGCCCGCTCCGTCTGGCCCGCCCCCAGCTCCTGGCCCACGATGATGCCGATGGTGTTGCCCACGCTGAAGGCAATGGCGGTGCACAGGTCGAAGAACACGTTGGCGATATTGAGGGCCGCCATGACGGCGATGCCTCTCGTGGAGTAGATCTGGGTCAGCACCGCCGTGCCCACGCACCAGAATATCTCGTTGGCCATCAGGGGCATACTGCGCAGGAACATCTCCCGCAGCAGCCTCCGGGGCATGGGGAAGCCCTCCATCACCCGCCGGGTGAACAGCACCTCGTCCTTGTTCCGGTGGCTCCAGATCACACAGATGCTCAGCTCCACGAATCGGGCGATCACAGTGGCCAGGGCCGCGCCCCGCACCCCCATGGCCGGCGCGCCCAGGTGGCCGAAGATCAGCACCCAGTTCAGCACCAGATTCGTCCCCACCGCCGACCAGGACGCCACCATGGGCACGGTGGCATGGCCCTCCTCCCGGAGCGTAGAGGCGTACACCATGGACACCGCGTAGGGCAGCAGCCCCCACAGCATGATCCGCAGGTATCCCATGGCGTAGCCCTCCACCAGGGCGCTCTCCTCCGGGGTGCCGGTGATGTACAGGCCGATGACCTGCCGGCCCCATAGACCGATGAACCCCATGGCCAGCAGACACATCAGCAGGCAGGTAGCCATCTTATAGCGATAGGCCGCCTTGAAGCTCCGCTCGTCCCTCGCCCCCCAGAACTGGGCGCAGAAGATCCCCGGCCCGGAGACCGTGCCGAAGACCACCAGGTTGAAGATGAAAAACAGCTGCCCCACCACGGCCACGCCGCTCATGGAGGCGGTGCCGGTCTGGCCCACCATCATGTTGTCCAGCAGGTTGACGAAGTTGGTCACCACGTTCTGGAGCATGATGGGCAGCGCCACCGACAGCGCCCGCCGGTAAAACGCCCTGTCGCCTATGAACTTGTGAATGCCCGTCGCGTTCATCCTTCTCCGCCTTTCACAAGCGCTGGCAGTCATTATACCCAAAGGGCGGACCGTTGTCAATTTGTTGGAAAAAGCCGGTTTCTGTTTCAATTCCCCAAAGGCTGTGGTATACTATATAACACTTCCTAACACTTCCGCGAAGTCCCGGACAGGAAAGAGAGGTAATCCCATGCGCAATATCCTATCCCTGATCTTGGCTGTCATCATGGCCCTTTCCGCCGGCACCGCCGGCGTCTCCGACATCGCCCCAGTCAGCGAAACCGCCTCTCTGGCCGGCGTCAACTGGTCGGATCTGGAATATGAGCACATCGATCCGGCGGCGTTTTACGAGCAGGTGGACCGGCTCAACACCCTGGCGGAGGAGGACGACGCCGACGCTGTTTTGACGCTGTTCGACGACCTTTACGCCCAGGTGATGCGCATGAGCACCATGGACAGCATATCCTACATCAAGTACTCCGCCGCCGTGACGGACGAGTACTGGACGCAGGAGAATCTCTACAACGACGAGATGCTCACCGAGGCGGCGGACGCTTTCTGCCAGGCGGCCTACGGCGTGCTCCAGGGTCCCTGCGCCGACGCGCTCGCGGAGCATGTGGGCGCTGACGCGGCGGAATACTACGCCGAATATGAGCCCCTCACCGACCGGGAGAGCGAGCTGCTGGTCCAGGAGAGCGATCTGGTGGACCAGTACTTCGAGGCCATGGCCGCCGAGGACGAGGTGGAGTATGAATACGACGGCCGCACCTGGACCTTCGAGATGATCAACGGCTCCGCCGGCGACGCCCTTTCCGCCGTCGACTTCGAGGGCTATAGGGAGGTCTATTTCGGCCTGCAGAAGGCTCTGAACGACCAGGTGGGCCCCATTTTCACCCAGCTGGTGGCCATCCGGGACGAGATCGCCGACATCCGGAACTATGACAGCTATGCCGACCTCGCCTATGAACAGGATTTCGGCCGGGACTATACCTGCGAGGAGGCCCAGGTCTTCTGCGACGCGGTGAAGGAGGTCGCCCCCTACTATTACGCCTTCCTCTATTACAGCGACCTGTGGTACGACCGCGACGTCATCGAGCCCGTGATGGACGCGGAGGAGCTGCTGGACACCTTCGGCCGGTTCGCCGCCCAGCTGGACGAGATAACCGTGGAGCCGCTGGAATACATGATCGACCACGGGATGTACGACATCGCTGCCGGCGACGACCGGATGGTGGGCGCCTATACCATGAACATCTCCGAGCTGGGCAGCCCGTTCCTGTTTATGGGGCTGGACGGCACCTACTACGACATGAGCTCTCTGAGCCACGAGTTCGGCCATTTCATCAACGGCTACTACAGCCCCTCCCCCGATCCGATGACCGCCTCCAGCAACTACGATCTGAGCGAGATCCACTCCACCGGTCTGGAGACTCTGTTCACCGCCTATTATGACCAGATCTACACCGAGGGCGCCGACATCGCCAAATTCTGCGTTCTGGGCGAGATGGTGGAGTCGGTGATCGACGGCTGCATCCATGACGAGTTCCAGCGGCGCATCTATGACCAGCCGGATATGACCCTGGACGAGATCAACCGGCTGTACGCCTCCATCTGCGTCGAGTACGGCCAGTACGAGCTGACGGAAGAGGACTACACCTGGATGTACATCAACCACGACTTCGAGAGGCCGATGTATTACATCAGCTATGCCGCCGCCGCCATGGCCACCATCCAGATCTGGAACATTGCCCAGGAGGACTTCCAGGCCGGCGTGGACACCTGGAAGGCCATTCTGGAGGCCGGCTCCTACGAGGACGGCTACATGACCGTGCTGCCCGCCTGCGGACTGCGGCTGTTCACCGAGGAAGGCGCCGTGGAGGAGGTGCTGGAGCCGCTGATGGACGAGATGCTCCGGCTGGATGCCGCCAGCTGAGCAAAGCTCTTATCTGTGCAGCGAAAGGGGACCCGCGAGCGGGTCCCCTTTCGTCGTGCAAAACGGATCGTATGTCAGTCGGCGTCCTTTAAGACATCGGCATTTTGGATCAGGTATATGGCCCCGGAGATCACCGTCAGCAGCGCGCACACCCACATCAGGGCGTTGGCCAGGCCCTCCAGGAAGCCGGCGTCCAGCGCCCGCAGGACCAGGATCGCCACCAGGGACAGGTCCTGCACCAGGGTCTTCAGCTTGCCCCAGATGTTGGCGGCCACCACCCTGCCCTGCTCGGCGGCGGACAGGCGGATCCCGCTGACGAGAAACTCCCGGAACAGGATGATCACCACCGCCACGGTGGGGATCAGCCGCTCGGGGATCAGCACGATCATCACCGAGTAGTTGAGGATCTTGTCCGCCAGGGGGTCCATGAACTTGCCGAAGTTGGTCACCAGGTTCCGGCTGCGGGCGATGCGGCCGTCGGCCATATCTGTCAGGGACGCGGCGATGAACAGCAGCGCCGCCAGCCAGGCCCACAGGGCCCCGTCCAGCAGCAAAAACACCACCATCAGCGCCGTCATCACGATCCGGGCAATGGTCAGCTTATTGGGCAAATTCATATCCGCGCTCCCCCTTGCAGTTTCTGGGCATATTGTAGTAAAACCGGGCCCCGCTGTCAAGAGGCAAGCGGCCCGGTCCGTCTTTACAAACGGCGGTTTTCCGCTATAATGGAGCTATGGAAACGACGATCAAAGGGCGCTTCGCCCCCAGCCCCTCCGGGTATATGCACCTGGGCAACCTGCTGGCCATGCTTCTGGCATGGCTGGACTGCCGCGCCCTGGGCGGGCGGATGGTCTTCCGGATGGAGGACCTGGACCCGGTCCGTACGAAGGAGGAATACGCCCGGGCTCTGGCCGCCGATCTTGCGTGGCTGGGCCTGGACTGGGACGAGGGCTATCCGGACCCCGCCTACCGGCAGGCAAACCGCACGGCCCTCTATGAGGACGCCTTTCACACTCTGGAGGGGATGGGGCTGGTATATCCCTGCTGGTGCAGCCGCGCCCAGCGGCTGGCGGCCGCCTCCGCGCCCCACCCCGGCGAGGCCGTCCACGATCCGGGCTGCCGGTGCGCCCACCTCACCGCCGCCCAGCGGGCCGAGCGGATGGCCTCCGGCCGTCCCCCCGCCTGGAAGGTGCGGGTGCCGGACGAGACCGTCACGGTGGCGGACGGCCACTACGGCCCTTATGCCCAGAACCTGGCCCGGGAGGGCGGCGACTTCATCATCCGCCGGGCGGACGGGGTATACGCCTACCAGCTGGCGGTGAGCGTGGACGATATGCGCATGGGCGTGACCCGGGTGGTCCGGGGCCGTGACCTGCTCTCCTCTGCGCCACGGCAGGCCTGGCTCATCCGCACTCTGGGGGGTGTGCCCCCCACCTACTGCCACCTGCCCCTGCTCACCGGCATGGAGGGCAAGCTCTCCAAGCGGCTGGGCAGTCTCAGCACCCAGCTACTCCGGCTGGATACCACCGCCGAGGCGCTGACCGGGAAGCTGGCCTGGCTGGTGGGCCTCCTCCCCGCCCCGGAGCCCATCGCAGCCCAGGAGCTGGTGGAGCTCTTCTCCTGGGACAAGGTCCCCCGGGAGGACATCCCCGTAAACGAGGCGGCCGCCGGTCTCTGAGCCGGCGGTCGCTCCTTATTAAAAATGTTCCCGGGTTATGGAAAAATCCCCCTGGGTGTGCTACAATGGTGCACACGGGAGCATGTCTCCCGGAGGATCCCTGACGGGCGGGAGGGCCGGCGGCCTTTCCATCCGGGCAGATCCCAGCAGAAAAGGAGTGGTCGATATGGTGCAGACTCTTTCCCGGCGGCTGGCGTCGGGAGCATTGGACGACGGGCTTACCCGTCTGTACGGTCCGGCGCGGCTGGAGGCGGCACGGGCCCGGTACGAACACGTGCTGGAGGGCTTTGAACGCACCTTCGCAAGCGCGGCCGACGCCTTCTTCACCGCCCCCGGGCGCACGGAGCTGGGCGGCAATCACACCGACCATCAGCACGGCCGGGTCCTGGCCGCCGCGGTGGATCTGGACATCCTGGCCGCCGTGCGCCGGACCGACAGCGGCGTGCTGCGGGTCCAGTCGGAGGGCTATCCCGCCGTGACGGTGGATCTGGCGGACCTGGCCGTCCGGGAGGAAGAGCGCAACACCACCGCCGCCCTGATCCGGGGCGTGGCCGCCCGGTTCCAGGCTCTGGGCTGCCGGTTCGACGGGGCGGGCTTTGACGCGTACGTGGTGTCCGACGTGCCCGGCGGCAGCGGGCTCAGCTCCTCCGCCGCCTTCGAGGTGCTCATGGGCAACATCGTGAACGACCTGTTTTACGGCGGGCAGTGCTCCCCTGTCCAGCTGGCCCAGATCGGCCAGTGGGCGGAGAACGAGTATTTCGGCAAGCCCTGCGGGCTTATGGACCAGACCGCCAGCGCCGTGGGCGGCGTGGTGGCCATTGACTTTCTGGACCCGGCCCATCCGGTGGTGGACGCCATCGAGCTGGACCTGGAGAAGACGGGCTATGCCCTGTGCATTCTGAACTCCGGCGCGGGCCACGGGGATCTGACGGCGGAGTACGCCGCCATCACCGACGAGCTGCGCACGGTCAGCGGCTATTTCGGCAAAAAAGTGCTCCGGGAGGTGGTCCCGGCGGAATTCACCCCCGCCATCCCGGCGCTGCGGGCCCTGGCCGGGGACCGGGCGGTGCTGCGGTCCATGCACTACTTCGACGAGAACGACCGGGCGGGCGCCCAGGCGGACGCCCTGCGGGCCGGGGATTTTGAGACCTTCCTGGGCCTGGTGGCCGCCTCCGGCCTCTCCTCGGCCATGTATCTGCAAAATGTGGTGCCTACGGGCCAGACCGCGGACCAGGCGCTGATGCTCACCATCGCCCTGGCGCGGCACATTCTGAACGGCCGGGGCGCGGTCCGCGTCCACGGCGGCGGCTTCGGCGGCACGGCCCAGGCCTTCGTCCCCCGGGATATGCTGGCAGACTTCCGGGCCGGCGTGGAGGCGGTGCTGGGCGCCGGCGCCTGCCACGTGGTCTCCGTCCGCCCCGTGGGCGGCGCCAAGCTGGCCTGACCGACTCTTTCCAGAAAAAAAGCGTTCCGGGATCTCTCCCGGAACGCTTCTGTTTTATGGGGATTCTCAGAAGACGGCGACCGTGCCGCCACCGTAGGTGTTGTTGATGTAGTCCCGCACGGCGTCGGACTGCAGGGCCGCCAGCAGAGCCTGGATGGCCTCGTTGTTCTCGTTGCCCTCCTTGACGGCCAGGATGTTGGCGTAGGTCTGGGCAGCCTCGCCGGAGGCATCCTCCACGGCCAGGGCGTCATCGGCGGCGTTCAGACCGCCCTGCAGGGCGTAGTTGCCGTTGATGACCGCCAGGTCCACGTCGGGCAGCACGTTGGTCAGCTGGGCAGCCTCCATCTCCTGGATGTCCAGGTTCTTGGGATTGTCCACGATGTCGTGCTTGGTGGCGTTGGAGGAGGCGTCGATGCCGTCGGCCAGGGTGATCAGGCCCTCCTGCTGGAGCAGCAGCAGCGCGCGGGTCTCGTTGGAGCCGTCGTTGGGCACGGCGACGGTGGCGCCGTCAGGCAGCTCTTCCAGAGAGGCGGTCTTGCCCGGATAGATGCCGAAGGGCTCATAGTGGATAGCGCCCACGCTGACGATGTGAGTGCCGTACTCCTCGTTGAAGGCGTTCAGATAGGGCGTGTGCTGGAAGTAGTTGGCGTCGATGTCGCCGCTCTCCACGGCCTCGTTGGGCTGCACATAGTCGGTGTACTCCACGATCTCCAGGGTGATGCCCTGCTCGGCCAGGACGTCCTTCACCTGGGCCAGGATCTCCGCGTGGGGCGTGGGGGAAGCGCCCACCTTGATGGTGACGGCTTCCTTCTTGGAGCCGCCGCAGCCGGCCAGGACGCTCAGGCAAAGGGCCAGAGCCAGAACGATTGCAAGTGTCTTTTTCATTTCAGTTTCTCCTTTTGAAAGATGATTTGACAGGGTCAGCGTTTTAGATTCACCGGATGCGTTTGTCGCTCCGTTTGGTGATGAGATTGCCGGTGCTCTGGAAGATCTGCACCAGGATGATCAGCAGGATGACCATCACATACATGACGAGATACTTTTTGCGGTAATAGCCGTAGTTGATGGCGATGGCGCCGAGGCCGCCGCCGCCCAGCACGCCCGCCATGGCGCCGTAGCCGAAGATGGTGATGAGGGCCACGGTCACATTGGAGATGAGGGCGGGCTTTGCCTCCGGGATCAGCACCTTGCAGATGATCTGCATAGGACTGGCGCCCATAGCCTGGGCCGCCTCAATCACCCCCTGATCCACTTCCCGGATGGATGTCTCCACCAGCCGGGCCACGAAGGGAAACGCCGCGATGGTCAGCGGCACGATGATGGCTCTGGTGCCCACGGACGTGCCCACGATCACCCGGGACAGGGGCAGCACCATCACCAGCAGAATGAGAAACGGCACGCTCCGCAGCAGGTTAATGACCGCGTTCAGCGCCTGCATCAGCGCCCTGGGCAGCGGGCGGATGCCCCGTTCCTCCCCGGTCACCAGCAGCACCCCCAGGGGGATGCCGATGACGAAGGCCAGCAGCGTGGGCAGGAAGGTCATCAGCAGCGTCTCGCCCACAGCCTGGAGCAGATCCTCCCGGATGATGCTCGTCAGCAGCTGCACATTTTCTTCACTGAACAAGGTCCGTCACCTCCTCCGCCGTCACGCCGGGAATGTCCCGCAGATATATGAGCGCCCGGGCCGCCTCCGTCTCGTCCTGGGGCAGTCCCAGCACCATGGTGCCGAAGGACTTGTCTCCGATGGTGCGGGTGTCGGCGCTGATGATGTTCAAAAGGATGCCCTGCTCTCTCGCCAGGGTGGAGATGATGGGCTCGCCGGAGGCCGCGCCGTTGAAGGCCAGGCGCACCAGCCGGTTTTCCGGCAGCACGTGGATCTTCTCTCCGCCGGGCATCACCAGCCGGCGGCCCGCCTCCGTGCGGGGATTGGAGAAGATGTCGGACACGGCCCCCTGCTCCTGGATGACGCCGTTGTCCAGAATCGCCACCCGGTCGCAGATCTGCTCCACCACCCGCATCTCGTGGGTGATGACCACCACCGTCACGCCCAGTTCCCGGTTGATCTTCTTCAGCAGCTCCAGGATGGACAGGGTCGTGGTGGGGTCCAGGGCGCTGGTGGCCTCGTCGCACAGCAGCACCTGGGGCTGGGGATACTCCGCCAGGGCCCGGGCGATGGCGATGCGCTGCTTCTGGCCGCCGCTGAGCTGCACCGGATAGGCATCCGCCTTGTCGGGCAGGCCCACCATCTCCAGAAGCTCCCTGGCCCGCTTTTCCCGCCAGCCCTTCTCGCCCGCCAGGCCGCTCAGCTCCAGAGGAAAGCAGATGTTGTCCAGCGCCGTGCGCTGCATGAGAAGGTTGAAGCCCTGGAAGATCATGCTCATGCTGCGGCGGGCTTTTCTCAGATCCTTTTCCTTCAGCGCCGTCAGCTCCTGGCCGGCGAAGGTCACCTTGCCGGAGGTGGGCCTTTCCAGCAGGTTCATGCACCGCACCAGGGTGCTCTTGCCCGCGCCGGACAGACCGATGATGCCGAAGATCTCACCCTTCTCGATCTCCAGGTTGATATCCTGCAGCGCCTCTACCTTCCCCTCGCCGGCGCCGAAGGTCTTGTTGAGATGCTCGATTTTGATGATCGTCTCGCCCATTGTGTCCTCTCTTCAACAAAAATGCCGTCCCTGATATACATCAAGGACGACATACAACTACGCCGTGGTACCACCTTGCTTCACACACGCCTCGCGGCGCATGCCTTTGAGGGTTCCATCAAACCCCTGCGCTGTCACGGGCGCCCCCGTCGCGGACTACCTATCGCCCGCGCGGCTCCAAGACCATGTTCGGCGGGCTCTCTGCGCCCCTTTCCAGCTGCCGGGGCTCTCTGGCGGCATAACCTTCCCGCTTACTCTTCTTTTCATTGCCTTTGCGTGGTATTCGATTGTTCCCCTCCATCGGAGGTTGTGGATATTATATTCTCCCACGCCGCCGATGTCAACGGACAGAAAAGTCAATTTTTACGCCCATTTTTCCCCTTGTTTTGTGAAAACAGGAAAAATCCAGCCCAAAAACGCCGCCCCCGGGATTTCCGGGGGCGGTGGATCTCTTGTTTTCAGGGGGGGATTTATTTGATCTTTTTCTTGTCGGAGAAGTAATCCTTGCTCATCTTGGCAATCACGCCGGACATCAGCAGCAAGGCCACCAGGTTGGGGATGGCCATGGCGCCGTTCAGGGTGTCGGAGATGTCCCACATCAGCTTGCCGGAGCCGGTGGCACCCACGACGCAGACCAAGCAGAAGATGATCTTGTAGCCCCAGGACACATACTTGTTGTTGTGGGTCAGATAGCCCCAGCAGCGGTCGCCGTAGTAGCTCCAGCTGATGCAGGTGGACAGGGCGAAGAAGATCAGGCTGACCTGGATGATCAGGCCGCCCAGAGTGCCGGGCAGGATAGAGTTGAAGGCCGCCACGGCCGCCGCGCCCTTGGAGGCGTAAGTCTCCAGCGCCGCCTCGCCCAGCTCGAAGCCGGACAGCACCAGGGTCAGGCAGGTGATGGTGCAGATGATGATGGTATCCACGAACACCTCGAACACGCCCCAGATGGCCTGCTCGCAGGGCTCCTCGGTGGAGGAGGCGGCGTGGGCGATGGGGGCGGAGCCGAGGCCGGCCTCGTTGGAGAACACGCCGCGGGCGACGCCCTGGCGCATGGCCACCATGATGGCGTAGCCGAACACGCCGCCGCCCACTGCCTTGAAGCTGAAAGCGCTCTTGAAGATGGTGGCGAAGGCCGCGGGAACCTGGGGCAGCCGCATGAGGATGACCACGATGCCCGCCAGGATGTAGAAGATGGACATGAAGGGCACCAGGTAAGAGGTGACGGTGCCAATGCGCTTGACGCCGCCCAGGATGACGACGGCCACCACGATGGCCAGCACGATGCCCGTGATCAGGGGCTTGACGCCGAACAGGCCGGTCATGGCGCCGGCGATCTCGCTGGACTGGGCGATGTTGCCGATGCCGAAGGAGGCCAGGCCGCCCAGGATGGCGAAGATCACGGCCAGCCACTTCCAGTTCTTGCCCAGGCCGTTGCGGATGTAGTACATGGGACCGCCGGAGTAAGCGCCATTCTCGTCCTTTTCACGGTACTTCATGGCCAGGGCGATCTCGCTGTACTTGGTGCACATGCCGAAAAATGCGGAGACCCACATCCAGAAGGCCGCGCCCGGGCCGCCTACGAACACGGCGCCGGTGACGCCGGCGATGTTGCCGGTGCCCACGGTGCCCGCCAGGGCGGTGGTCATGGCCTGGAAGGGGGTCAGGTTATTGCTGTCTTTCTTTTTGTCCGTCTTCTTGAAGACGGAGCCGATCGTGTTCTTCATAATGTAGCCGAACCAGCGCACCTGGACCCACCCCGTGCGGAAGGTCAGGTAAATGCCGGTGCCCACCAGCAGGATCAGCATGATGGGGCCCCATACGAAGCCGTTGATCGCATTGTTGACTTTTTCGATCATTTCTACCATATTCGTCTCTCCTCTAAAAATCGTCGTGTGGTGTGGTCGCCTGTTGCGGCACGACCCGGAACAAGAAAAAGAGCTTACCCGAAAGGGGTACGCTCAAACATCAAACAGTCCGCCCGCTGGACGACGGGCTTATTCTGTCCTTTTGCCTGAGAGATTGAGCGTATCGCTGCCTTGCCCCTTCGGCCCCCGCCCCGCAGGCGGGCTTCTCCAGAATCCCATCCACCGGCGGTTCCGTTGGTTCTGCCGGTTTCTTCTGGCCATATAAAGTTTGTTCCCAGTCTGTGCCTTGCCTTATATGTCTAATATATACTATGTGTCTCCGATTTGCAAGCATTAGTTTTTGTAAAAACGTCACAGTTTCATAGGAATTTTTTATATATTTTGTCAGCCGTTTCTGGTAAGTTCTTCCATGCGGCGGCGCTGGTCCGTCTCTCCCATGCGCAGCGCCATGTCCGCGCAGCTTGCCGCCCAGTCCCTCCTGCCCTGCCGGGCGCAGGCCTCCGCCAGCAGCGTCCAGGGCCTGGCGCCCCAGCAGTCCGGCTCGGCGGCGTAGGTCATGTCCTGCTCCCGGATGTCCAGCGCCCGGCGGCAGTACCGCTCGCACGCCGGCCACCGGCCCTGCCCCGCCATGAGCTGGGCCAGCTCCACCAGCGGCTCCCGCTGCTCCGGCGCCTCGAAGGCCGCCCGCAGCAGCCACAGCTCCGCCTCCTCCCACCGGCCCAGCCGCTCCAGGCACCGGGCGATGTACAGCATGGACGCGGCCCGCTCCGGCCGCCACACCGCCCCGGGGAGGGACAGATGGGCCTTAAAGGTGCCGACGGCCTCCTCCCACCGGCCCCGGAACATATACTCCCGGCCCAGATAGTGCCGGTCCCTGGCGTCCTCCGGGGATTCATCCACCGCCAGCTGCAGCAGCCGCAGATAATCCCCCCGGCTCTTGGCTGGGTCCGGATGGTGCTCCAGCCGCATCCCCGGCACGGCGCAGTATACCTTCGGCACGGCGTATTCCAGCACCTCATGCACCGGGTGGGCCCAGCGGCACACGCCGGGCTTGTGGACCTTCTCGTACCAGAACTTCACCCCGTCGGACCCGTCGGCGTTGAAGGACCACACGTACTCGTACCGGGCGGTGGTGCACCCCGGCCGCCAGGCCGCCTCCAGCGCGGCCCGCCATCCGGGGCAGAACACCTCGTCCAGGTCGGTGCATACCAGGACGTCGCCGTCGGCCGGGACCAGCTCCAGCGACCGGTTCCGGGCCGCGTCGAACCGCCAGGGCTCCACCCGCTCCGTGACCACATGGGCGCCCAGATCCCGCAGTGCCGCCGCGGTGCCGTCGCCGCTTCCCGTGTCCAGAACATAAACCCCGTCCGCCTCGGACATGGACCCCATCCACCGGGCGGCGAAGGCCTCCTCGTCTCTCGCGATGGCATAGACGTATATCCGCATAAAAAACACCCCCTGCCCGGCCATTGTATGCCGGAACAGAGGGGGGTGTGAATCATAACTTCGGGGAAGAGGTGACGCCGCGGGCTATGCGAGCTTTGCCGCTTGCGGCGAAGAGAGCCCTTGCCTGCGTGCGTCGACGTCGTATTGGAGCATATAGAGCTTGTAGTACCGGCCGTGCTGGTGGAGAAGCTGCTGGTGGGTGCCCTGCTCCAGGATCTGGCCGTGGGAGAGCAGGATGATGTTGTCCGCGTGCTGGATGGTGCTCAGCCGGTGGGCCACGATGAGCATGGTGCCGATGTTTTTCATCTTCTCCAGGGAGTCCTGGATGAGGATCTCGGTCTCCGTGTCGATGTTGGCGGTGGCCTCGTCCAGGATCATCACCTCCGGCCGGTGGATGATGGTCCGGGCGAAGGAGAGCAGCTGCCGCTGGCCGGCGGAGAAGTTGTTGCCCCGCTCCCGGACCACCTCGTCCAGACCGTCGTCCAGCTTGTTGATGAAGTGGTCGGCGTTGACATAGCGGCAGGCCTGCCAGATCTCGTCGTCGGTGAACCGCTCCTCCCGCAGCACAATGTTGGAGCGGATGGTGCCGGAGAACAGGAACACGTCCTGGAGCATCTGGCCGAAGTGCCTGCGCAGGGAGGCGATCTTGATGTGCTTGATGTCGATGCCGTCGATGAGGATCTGGCCCTTCTGGATGTCGTAGTTGCGGCAGATCAGGCTGAGGATGGTGCTCTTGCCCGAGCCGGTGGAACCCACCAGGGCCACGGTCTGCTTGGGCGCCACGTGGAAGGAGACGCCCTTGAGCACCCACTCGCCGGGATTGTAGGCGAACCACACGTCCCGGAATTCGATCTCCCCCTCGATGTGGTCCAGCTCGATGGCGTCCGGCTCGTCCACCAGCTCCGGCTGCATGTCGAACACGGCGAAGATCTTCTCCGCCGAGGCGAAAGCGGACTGGAGCATGTTGAACTGCTCGGCCAGCATCTGGATGGGGTCGAAAAACCGGGAGATATAGAGATAAAACGTCACGATGGTGCCGCTGGTGATGGTCTGGCCCAGGAAGGACCGGTCCTCGATGACCCCCCGGCTTCCCAGATAGAACAGGCACATCACCGAGGAGATGTACAGCATATACACCATGGGCCGGAAGATGCCGAACACGTACATCTGCTGCTGGCGGGCCTTCTTCAGCCGGGTGCTCTTTTCCAGAAACTCGTTCATCTTGGCCTGCTCCCGGTTGAACACCTGGGTGATCTTCACGCCGGACAGGTTCTCGGACAGATAGGTGTTGATGTCCGTGGTGCAGTCCTTCACCCGGCGGAAGGCCCGGCGGGTCAGCTTGCGGAAGATGTAGGTGAACAGCACCAAAAAGGGCATGAAGCACAGCACCATCAGCGTCAGCGCATAGTTGAGCAGCAGCATGGCCCCCAGCACGCCCACCAGCATGAAGATGTTCTTGATCATGTTCACCAGGATGTTGGTGAACATCATGGAGATGGCGTTGGTGTCGTTGGTCTCACGGGTCACCAGCTTGCCCACGGGGATGTTGTTCAGCTGCTCGTGAGAGAGGCTCTCGATGTGGGTGAACAGGTCCTGGCGCAGGCTGGAGAGAATCTTCTGGCCGGTCTTCTGCAGGATGATGGACTGCAGATAGGTGCACACCATAGACACGATCAGCATCCCGGCGTACAGCCCCACCATGGTATACAGGCGTCTGAGCTCAAAGTCCGCCTTGATCAGCTCCTCGATCTGGCCGGTGAGCAGCGGAGACAGCAGGCTGTAGGCGATGGACAGGATCATGATGAAGAACACCAGCAGGAAGCTCTTCCAATAGGGGGTGGCATACTTGGCCAGCCGGCGCAGAATCTCCCCGTCCTTCATGTGCCGGTCGGCGCTGAAGGGGTCCTTCAGGCGCTTGACATAGCTCCACAGCACTACAAACAGGATCGCGAACACGCCGATGATGGCGCCCACGATCAAAAGAGGCAGGTATTCACGCATGCAGACCGCCTCCTTCCTCCTCCAGCTTCTGCAGCTCCACCATATTCCGATAGGCCGGGCAGGTCTCCAGCAGATGCTGGTGGCTGCCCACGGCGGACAGACACCCGTCCTCCAGATAGATGATCTTGTCCATCCGCTCAATGGTGGACACCCGGTGGGCGATCAGGATGGTGGTGCGCCCGGCGCGGGTCCTCTCCAGGTTGTCCAGGATCGTCCGCTCCGTGTCCGTATCCACGGCGGAGACGGAGTCGTCCAGGATCAGGATGGGCGCGTCCTTCATCAGCGCCCGGGCGATGGAGATGCGCTGCTTCTGGCCGCCGGACACCGTCACGCCCCGCTCGCCCAGCACCGTCTCGTAGCCGGCGCCGAAGCCCTGGATGTCCTCGTCCACATCCGAGAGCACCCCCGCCTGGCGTACCAGGGCCATGTCCGGATCATCCACCGCGAAGCCGATGTTGCGGGCAATGGTATCGGAGAACAGGAAGTTGTCCTGGGGCACGTAAGCGATGGCCTCCCGCACGTCGTGGATGGATACGGTGTTGACGTCGTGCCCGTCCACAAAGACCGTGCCGTCCGGCACGTTGTAGGTGCGCAGCAGCAGATCCACCAGCGTGGTCTTGCCCGCGCCGGTCTTCCCCACCAGGCCCACGCTCTCGCCGGCCTCGATGGTCACCGACACGTCGGAAAGGGCGTCATACTCCCCGCCGGGATAGCGGAAGGTCAGATCCTTGAATTCGATCTTCCCCTTCACGTCCGCCAGATGCCCCACGCCGGGCCGGTCGGCCACGTCCTGCTTGGCGTCCAGCAGCTCCGAGATGCGGTGGAGGGACGCGGCGCCCCGGCTGGTCATGTCGATCAGCTGGGACACGGCCATGATGGGCCAGACGGTGGAGTTGAAGTAGCCGATGAACTCCATCAGCTGTCCGGCGTTGAAGGTGCCATGCCAGACCAGATACCCGCCGTAGCCCAGGATGATGCAGATGACGCTCTCCACGAACAGGGTCACCAGGATATTCAGCAGCACCGAGGCCCGGGTGAAGTCCACGTTGGCCTTCTCGTTGAACTTATTGAGTTTCTGGAAGGCCAACAGCTCCTTGGCCTCCTTCACGAAGGCCTTGATCACCGCGATGCCGGAAAAGCTCTCCTGGGAGAAGTCGGACAAATCGGAGAACGCCTGCTGGCGGATGTCCCACTTTTTCATCATGTACCGGCCGATCACGGCGCTGGAGGCCAGCAGCAGCGCCATGGGGATCATGGCAAGCGTGGTCATCAGCCGGTCCATCTGCCACATACGCCAGATGGCCATGCCCCCCAGGGCCAGGGCGTCGAAGGTCATGAGCAGGCCGGAGCCGTAGCAGTCCTGCACCGTGTCCAGGTCGTTGGTGAACAGGCTCATCAGGTTGCCCACCTTGTTCACCTGATAAAACTGGCGGCTCAGATCCTTGGCGTGGTCAAACATCTCGTCCCGCAGGTGGGCCTCCACCTTGATGGCCGCGCCGAAAAAGCAGATACGCCACAAAAACCGACCCAGCACGATGAGCAGGATGATGCCCACCATGGGCATGCAGATCCGGTCCAGCAGAAAGTCCAGGTCAAAAACGATCATCTGCCCGTCCACCAGGACCTGGCCGTCGTTGACGCCGTTGATGACCATCTGATACAGGTTGGGGATCAGCAGCTGCAGATAGTCCACCGCAAGCAGCGCCAGCAGGCCCAGCAGCAGCCGGCCCGCATATTTTATGTAGTATCGGTTGATGTACCTGCCCAGGATCATGGATCTTCGCTCCTATGCCAGTGGATATTCACACAATCGCGCATTATAGCATATCCACCGGGGAAAAACAAGAGGGGCGCCGCTGTCGGCGCCCCAAAAAATATTTGACTCAATATTCTATCACCTTACAGCAGGCGATGGCCATGGCCCCCTTGCCGATGTGGCAGCTCACGCTCAGGGACAGCGGGTCCATCATCTCCAGCGGGTGGTCCGGGAACCGCTCCTCGATCTGGGCCCGCCAGTCCGCCGCCTCCTCCTCCGTGCAGGTGTAGGCCGCCATCAGACGGACCTGTTTGCCGGCGAAGCGCTCGTTGATGTCCTTTTCCATGGCGTCCAGCATCTTCAGCCGCGCCGCCTTCATCCCCCGGACCTTGGCGAAGGCGTCCAGCTTCTCCCCCTGGATCTGCAGCACGGGCTTGATGTTCAGCACCGAGCCCAGCGCCGCCCCCGCCGGGGTCACCCGGCCGCCCTTTTTCAGATACTTCAGGGTGTCCACGGTGATGTAGATGCTGGCCTGCAGCTTTTCCCGCATCAGCACCTCCACGATCTCGGCGGCGCTCATGCCCTTCGCCGCCATCTCCAGCGCGTCCAGCACCGACTGACGCTGGGTGATGGAGATGCGCTGGTTGTCCACCACGAACACCCGCCCGGCATAAGGCTCATCCTCCGCCAGGGCCTCCGCCGTCTCGCAGGAGGCGGACAGGCCGCTGGACATGGGTATGTAGATCACCTGGTCGTATTCCCGCAGCAGGTCGTCCCACAGCTCCATCACATCCCCCGGCGCAGGCTGGGAGGTGGAGATATCCGCGTCCTCCGCCAGGCGCCTGTAAAACTCCTCCTGCGTGAGGGTGATGTCCTCGAAATACAGCTCCTCGTTGATGAAAAAAGGCATGGGCAGCACCCGGATGCCCATCTGTTTGGCCTGGGCCTGGGTAATGCCGCTGTTGCTGTCGGTGGCGACGGCGATCTTGCTCATGGAACGATCCTCCCGGTGAAAATTTCCGGGTGATTATATCAGATAATAAAAGCAAGCGCAAGACCCCCCGGGCTCCCGGACGGATATTCTCCGAATCGGAGAGACCACAACATGGAAAAAAAGCGGGCCGTGCGCCCGCTTTTTCCTTATTCTTCCTGCTTCGGCGTATACCGGCCGGACCGCTTCCGCTCCCGGACGCACTGGGTCAGCAGGTACTCGATCTGCCCGTTGACGGAGCGAAAGTCGTCCTCCGCCCAGGCGGCCAGCTCGTTATAAAGCCCGCCGGATATGCGCAGCAGAAGCTGTTTTTTCTCGTTGGGGGACGCCATGTTATCAGTACAGGCTCCCGGAGTTGACGATGGGCTGGGCGTCCTTGTTACCGCAAAGGACCACCAGCAGGTTGGACACCATGGCCGCCTTGCGCTCCTCGTCCAGGTCCACCATACCGCCCTTATTGAGCCGGTCCAGGGCCATCTCCACCATGCCCACGGCCCCGTCCACGATCATCTTCCTGGCGTCGATGATGGCGCTGGCCTGCTGCCGCTGGAGCATCACCGCGGCGATCTCCGGCGCGTAGGCGAGATAGGTGATCCGGGCCTCCAGGATCTCCAGCCCGGCCATGTCCACCTTACCCTGGATCTCCTTGCGGATGCGCTCAGCTACCACCTCGCTGGAGCCCCGCAGACTGCCCTCGTCCGCCACGCCGTCGCCGGTGGTGTCCACGTTGGGGGACACGTCGTAGGGGTAAAGCCGCACCACGTTGCGCAGGGCACTGTCCGTCTGGATGGACAGAAACTCCACGTAGTTGTCCACGTTGAACACGGCCTTGGCGGTATTCACGATCTGCCAGATGACCACGATGCCGATCTCCACGGGGTTTCCAAGGCAGTCGTTGATCTTCTGCTTGTTGTTGTCCAGGGTCATCACCTTCAGGCTCAGCTTCTTGCTGGGCATGGCCAGGCTCTCGTCGTTCAGGTTGATGCTCACGCCGCCCTCGCCCTTGCGCCGGCCGGTGGTGTTGGTACTGCCGGTGCTGGGCTTGGTTCCCGCGGCGGGGTTCACAGCGGAGCAGAAGGGATTGACCCAGTAAAAGCCCTCGCCCTTGAGGGTGCCGATGTACTTGCCGAACAGGGTCAGCACCAGCGCCTCCTGGGGCTTGAGGACTTTTAAGCCGCACAGCAGTATCCACCCAAAGGCGCACCACGCGACGCACACGACGATCAGCAGGACGCTGAGCCAGTCCACGCCGCAGAAAGCGGCGGCGATGAAACCGCCCACCGCCGCCACATACAGCGCCAGTACCAGCAGCAGCATGGCCATGCCGTTTTTCCGCTTGCCCAGAACGATCTCCTCGGTATATTTCTTTTCCATGGAAAGCCTCCTTGATCTGTTGATATCATAATGATATCACTATGCTACTCCCCTGTCAAGCTTTTCCTCCCGGCCAACAAAAAAAGCCGCTGCAAAAGCAGCGGCTTTGGAGAGAATCCGGCTTATTCCACGTTGGGCTTGATGCCCGCGGCCTTCAGCTGGGCCTGCAGGTCCCCGATCTGGGTCCGCTGGACCACATAGCGGTTGCGGATGGTCAGCTCCCCGGCCACGAACAGCACGATCAGCAGCCCGAGGCAGATGGTGGTGAAGGGATTGCTGTGGTCCACCTTGCCCCCGTCCAGCATCGCCTGGATGCTGTAGGCCATGCGGGCCACGAAATAGGGCACCGCGTAGCACACCGCGCACACCACGGCCATCAGCTTGGGAACGAAGAACCGGCGCCGGGCGGCGGGCTTGCGGAACATCGGGAAGATCAGCGCGATGATGGACACCGCGCAGGCGCACACCACGATGTAGGTCATATAGGGCGCGGGCTTCCGGCAGATCTCATACAGGGAGTAGAACGTGACGGACGCGGCGGAGTTTTCCGCGACGCCGCCGGTCACCCGGATGGACTCCAGGAACCAGAACGCGATCAGCGCCCCGTTCATGGCGATGGCAATGACGCACAGGATCACCGTGAACACCCGCCAGGCGTTCACATAGCTCTTCCGGGGGGCGGGCATAGGCCCGGCCGGTACGGTCTGCCCGCCGGGCACGGCGGGCTGGGATCCGGGCACGGGCGTGCCGCAGGTGGGACATACCCGGGCCAGAGGATTGAGCTCATGCTTACAGTTGGGACATACCATGGTTCGGACCTCCTTAATAATATGTATACGTATTCAGGCTGTCTCCGCTCTCACAGAAGACCGCCCAGGCCGCCCAGACCGCCGGTCAGCCGGCTCATGGACTGGGCGGACGCCTCGTCCGCCTTGCGCAGCGCCTCGTTCACCGCGGCCATCACCATATCCTGGAGCATCTCCACGTCGTCGGGGTCCACGGCGGACTGGTCGATCGCCAGCTCCGTCAGTTCGTGTTTGCCGTTGACGGTGGCGGTCACCGCCCCGCCGCCGGCGCTGGCGGTATAGGTCTGCTGCTGCAGGTCCTCCTGCATCTGCATCAGGTCCCGCTGCATCTTCTGGGCCTGCTTCATCATGGCGGCCTGGTTCATGCCGCCGAAGCCGCCGCCGCGGTAAGTGTTTCTGCCCATAGTCAATGATCTCCTGTAAAAGTATTAAAGTCTTTACTCGAATTTGATGTTGCCGAACCGGCTCAGGGCGTCCAGCTTCGCCATGTCGGGCTTGGCCTGCTGGCCGCCGGCGGCCCCCTCGGTGAAGGCCACCCGGACCGCCCGGCCGGTGATGGCGGAGAGCTGCTCCTGCATCAGGGCCATGACCGCCGGGGTACCCAGCATCATCTTGGCGATCGGGGTGGCGAAGCGCACCGTGAACGTGTCCCCTTCCAGCGCTCCCGACGCCTGGGTCGGGGAGCGGAGCATGGCGTAATCGCCCATCTCCATCTTCCCCCGCAGCGCGCCGATCAGCGCCTCCCAGATCCCGTCGTCCGCCGCCGGGGCGCTCGCCGGGCGGGCACCGCCCGCCTGGGGCGCGGGCGTGCTTTCCGCCGCCGGGGCCGCCTCCTCCGCCGGGGCCGGGGGCGCGTCGTCGTCCGTATACCAGGGCGGCGCTTCCTCCTCCGGTTCGGGCGCCGGCATGGGCGCCGGCATGGGCTCTGCCGCTGCCTCCGGTTTATGCTCCGGCTCCGATCTCTCCGCCGGAGCCGGGGGCGCGGCGGCCGGAATGCCGTTTTTCAGCGCCGCCTCCAGCCGGGCCACACGGTTTTTCAGGCCCTGCAGACTGTCGCCGGTCTCCGGCACGCACAGCTCCACCAGACACATCTCCGCCGCCCTTCTGGGGTCGGATCCGCCGGTATCCGCGGCCCGGATGGCGCGCATGCCGTCCATAAGCCGGGCGCCGGGGATGCGGTCGGCAAAGCGCCGCAGGGTCTTCGTGTCGTATATCCCGCTGAGCAGGGCCTCGCCCCCCTGGGGGGCCACCTGCAGCAGCAGCACGTCCCGCATCAGCCCCGCCAGCTCGTCCAATATGCCCGCGGGCTCCTTTCCGTCCTGCCACAGCCCGGTAAAGCCGGCCAGCGCCTTCTCCGTATCTCCGGCGGCGACGGCCTCCAAGAGCTCCGCCGTCCGGCGGCTGCCGGCCAGACCCATGGCGGAGAGCACCGCCTGCGCGTCGATGTGCTCCGCGGCGGCGCACTGGTCCAGCAGGCTCAGCGCGTCCCGCATCCCCCCGTCGGCCATCTGCGCCAGAAGCTCCGCGGCCTCCGCCGTCAGATCCATGCCCTCCCGGGCCGCCACATAAGACAGCCTCGCCGCGATGGCCGGCCGCTCGATCCGGGTGAAGCTGTGGCGCTGGCACCGGGACACGATGGTGGGCAGGATCTTCTGGGGCGCCGTGGTGCACAGGATGAACATCACGTGCTCCGGGGGTTCTTCCAATATTTTCAAAAGGGCGTTGAACGCCATGGAAGACGAGGCCAGCGAGTGGGCCTCGTCGATGATGTATACCCGTTTTTTCACGCTGGCGGGAGAGAACACCGCCTCGTCCCGCAGGGCCCGCACGTCGTCCACGCCGTTGTGGGAGGCGGCGTCCAGCTCCACCACGTCCAGGATGCTCTCGTCCAGGATGCCGCGGCAGGCGGCGCACCGGTTGCAGGGGTTGCCGTCCACCGGATGCTCGCAGTTCACCGCCCGGGCCAGGATACGGGCGCAGGTGGTCTTTCCGGTGCCCCGGGTGCCGCTGAAAAGATAGGCATGGGAAAGCCGCCCGGTCTGGACCTGGCGCTTCAGCGTGGAGGTGATGTGCTCCTGGCCGACCACGTCGTCAAAGGTCTGCGGCCGGTATTTCCGATAAAGGGCCTGATACATGGATGATCTCTTCCCTCCGGGAATATAAAAAAGAACTGTACACCCGCCTTTGTATACCCGATCCATCCGTTACCGCGGCAGTTGGCTCAGACCCAGCGACCTCACGGCACACGCCGGTATCCGCTTAATGCTGCTCGGTTCCCCGCCTGACATGGTTCACAGGCCGGCGTTGCGCGAGACCAGGCCCTCAACGCCACTTACCGCGGTCAGACAACACATCGAATATCCGGGGGCGGGATTTCATCCCCGCTGTAGCGGATTGCGGGTGCAGGGCACCGCTGGCTCCCCGACTAGTACAGTTCCTGTGCTATTATACGCCATAGCAGGTTTTTTCGCAAGGGGGACTTTACAAATCCAGGATTTGTGTTATAATGCTTTAGCACCGCGTGGGGGCGTAGCTCAGCTGGGAGAGCGTTCGGTTCGCATCCGAGAGGTCGAGGGTTCGAATCCCTTCGTCTCCACCATCCAATCGGTATACGAACACCATGAACAATGGCCGTTTTGCCGTATACCCCAACGTGTTCGCCCTCATAGTCGCCGTAGACGGCTATGAGGGCGAAACGCATTTACAGACCAAACGCGCCACCTACAAGCGAATCCCCGCATGAGAACAGGCGCCCCGTCCACGGACGGAGCGCCTGTTTTTCTGTTCCGGGGATGGCCGGTGCCGGTCAGACCTCCCATTCGGTCTTGTGCTGCTCCCACCACGCCGGGAACGCCGGGTCTTTGGGGGAGAGGGTGGGCTTGACAATTCCGTTTATTCCAGACGTGTTAAGTTCAGCAAAAAAGGGTGTAATAAACAGTGTTTCTGCTGGAACTCCTAAGTATAACAATTTGAGTAAGATCTTCTTATCGCTTGTCCAATGAGTTTCTTTGTAAGTAATGTTATAATCATCAATAGTTACATCTAAAACATTTTCCCCTTCTACACTACGATGGACTCTTTGTAATTGACCAAACAAATATTGAATTGCTTTTTTGTCTTTCAATAATTTGTCCGCGTCAAATTTTATTGTGATACAATCTTCATGTTTCCATCCCCGTGTAATTGGAAAAAGTATACTGTATGAAAAATTTTTGCTATCTTCCTTTGCCGAGCACCTCTCAAAGATTGCCTGAACATTGCCCTCGGTTAATTCAATCGGGGTAAATGATTTGCGATTATCTTTAACTTTTTTTGAAACCTCCGCAAAACGCCCCATATCCCAACGCCCCTTTCCAAAAATCGAGAAAAAATCTACCGCCATCATAGCATAACAGGCCGCGAAACGCAATCCGCATGTTGCCCCGTTCCGTCTATCCAGTCCGTCAAGAGTCGGGGCGCATTGTGAATTTTTGTCCTCACCATGTCAAAATGCTTTTGAAGACGCGCGGGGCCCTGTTCGCAGGGTCCCGTACGCCGTTCAGGGGCATTTTTCCTTTTTATCAGCGCCGGCGGCCCCGCGGACGGCTCCCGCCGTCCCGGCGGGGACGCCGATTTATAGTCTCCGCCTATATATTTTTAAATGCCGGCAAAAAAAATCATGAAATGATTGACTGCATCCGCCTGTTTCTGTATAATATACACAAATTAAGCGGCGCGAATCGCCGTCCGCATGGCCGTTCCAAACACCTTGATGAAATGCGGTCAAGCGGTAACTGTATAAGGAGGACCCGGAATGAACTACTACGAACGTGCGTTGGAGCTGAAGCAGGACACCGTCGCGGACCGCCGCTGGTTCCACACCAACGCGGAGGTCGGTCTGCACATGCCGAAGGCCAAGGCCTATGTCATGGACAAGCTGCGCCAGTACGGCATCGAGCCCCGGGAGTGCGGCGAGGGCGTGACGGTCACCTTGGGAAAGGGCGGAAAAACCATCCTGCTCCGGGCCGATATGGACGCGCTGCCCATGGCCGAACAGAGCGGCGAGAGCTTTGCCTGCCCCACCGGCGAGGCGGCCCACGCCTGCGGCCATGACAACCACGCGGCCATGCTCCTCACCGCCGCCCGGATGCTCAAGGAGAACGAGGACTCTCTGGAGGGCACCGTCAAATTCATGTTCCAGCCCGCCGAGGAGACCTTCCAGGGCGGCCGGAACATGATCGAGCACGGCATCCTGGACGGCGTGGACGCGGCGCTGGCCTACCACGTCGGGCCGGGAAAGATGCCGGTGGGCATCTTCATGTACAACGCCGGCGGCACCATGATGTTCTCCAACGACGGCTTCACCATCACGGTGAAGGGCCACGGCGGACACGGCGCCTATCCCCACACCAGCATCGACCCCATCAACATCGGCGTCCACATCCACCTGGCCCTGCAGGAGCTGATCGCCCGGGAGAGCGACCCCAGCTGGTCCTGCGTGGTGACGGTGGGGCAGTTCACCGCCGGCTCCGCCCCCAACATCATCCCCGACACCGCCGTGCTGCGGGGCACCATCCGCGCGGACAAGGCCGAGGCCCGGGAGAAGCTGGTCCGCCGGGTCCAAGAGGTGGCCCAGTCCGTGGCGGCCGTCTACGGCGGCAGCGCGGAGGTGGAGATGGCCACCGGCGTGCCGCCTCTGATCTGCGACGGGAAGATGGTGGAGGAGATCGCCGGCTATATGCAGGAGCTGAACTTCCCCGGCGCGATGCCCTACCCCGGGGTTCAGGCCAGCGCCAGCGAGGACTTCGCCCTGGTCGCGGAGAAAGTGCCCGCCACCTTCATGTATCTGTCCGCCGGATACCTGGATGAGCGGGGCGACTGGCCCGCCCACAACCCCAAGGTCCGTTTCAACGAGGACGCGCTCCCCATCGGCGCAGCCTGCCTGGCCCACTGCGCCGTGCGCTGGCTGCAAAACAACAAGTAAGCGACCAACCACAAACAAGAAAGGAAGGAAATGAATCAATGGCAACCATGAGAGACATTGCGACCAGCCCGCTGCTGCTGGTGCTGGTCGCCGTCGGCCTGGCGTACATCGTCGGGTTCTCCGTGCTGTATCTTGTCAAGGCGTATAAGCGCGCCCAGGCGCTGGGGGTCACCAAGGAGGACCTGTCCCGCGTCATCAAGACCAGCGCTGTGTCCTCCATCGTCCCCGCGATCTCCATCGCCATCGGCCTGTTCGCCCTCATCGGCGCGCTGGGCACCGTCTGGTCCTGGTGGCGGCTGAGCGTCATCGGCTCCCTGTCCTATGAGACTTTGTTCTCCGGCAACATCGCCGCGGCGCTGGGCTACACCAGCTCCGCCGAGATGATGAGCACCGCCTCCGGTCAGGAATTCGGCATCATCATGATCCTGATGAGCGTGGGCATGCTCAGCGGCTTTTTGATCCTGATCCCCTTCGGCAAGAAGTACGCCTCCAGCGTGGACAAGTCCCAGGGCGCCACCAACCCCTGGAAGATGGTCTTCAGCGGCTGCTTCATGCTGTGCCTGCTGGCCGTGTACGTGCCCGTGCTGCTGTTCGGCGACACCGTCCAGGCGGCGGTCATGCTCACCGGCCTGGTGGTGGCCATCGTCCTCGGCATCCTGGCAAAGAAGCCCAAGCTGGGCTGGCTCAACGACTTCATCATGGCAATCTCCATGATAGCCGGCATGGCCTCCGCGCAGCTGTGGGTCAACCTCTTCGGTTGATAAAAGGAGGAACTGACAATGAGTAAAAAGAACAACGCTTCCGTGGCTCTGGACCCCTTCCAGGCATGGTGCCACCGTTGGGGCCGCGCCGGAACGGTCATCGCCCTGATCTATATGATCGCCCTGCCGCTGATCGTCCTGGGCGTCTATCACTGCGTCCCCCCCATCGGGCAGGTGTTCAACCTGACCACCTTCGGCCTGCTGATCATCTATATCGCCGTGGGCATCTCCGAGGCCCTCAGCTACATCCCCATCATGGGCGCGTCCTCCTATCTGGGCTTCATCACCGGCAACATCATGAACCTGAAGGTGCCTGTGGCCATCAACGCCATCAAGACCGCCAACCAGGAGCCCAGCACCCCCGCCGGCGACTGCGTGGCCGCCATCGGCATCGCGGTCAGCTCCATCGTGACCGTGGTCATTCTGGCCATCACCGCGGCCCTAAGCTCCCAGCTCAGCTTCCTGTATGACGTGCCCGCCTTCCGTACCGCCTCCAACTACCTGATCCCGGCTCTGTTCGGCTCCATGACCCTGGGTCTGTTCGCCAGCACCAGCTCCGGCAGCAAGGTGGTCAAAAACGGCATCATGGGCGTGGTCCCCGTCATCGTCATCGTCAGCATCATCACCCTGGCTGCCCGCATCATGGGCGGCGCCGCGGCCTCCTCCGCCATCATGGGCATGGTGGGCCCCATCATCATGGTGATGCTGCCCATCGCCATCCTGTCCAGCTGGATCATGTACAAAAAGGGCATCATCAAGGTCGTGGACAACGACAAGAAGTGATCTCTCCGAAAACGCACCGGGAGGCGGGCTTTGCGCCCGCCTCCCTTTCTCTGTGCTCCGCCGCCTTGGCAGAGCGAAACGCCCGCCGGACGGCGGGCGTTTCTGCCGGATCGTTTACTTGAAGAAGCCGCCGATCAGGTCGCTGACGATGTTGCCGGCGAACTGGCTGGCCGCGTTGCGCACGGTCTTGCTGGAGTTGCCCATGAGCCCCCGGGTGATGGAGCGGGTCAGCTGCCGGCCCATGCTCTTGGCGGTGTTGCGGCTGGCCTTGACGATGCTCTGCTCCATCTTGGTGCGGCCGTACTTATCCCGGCCTTCCGCCTTATACTGGGCCTGGAGAGCCTTCTCCTCCGCCTTGCGCTGGCGCTCCTCCTCCCGGGCCGCCTTCTCGGCGGCCTTCTGCTGGGCGATGGCGGCCTTCTCGGCGGCCTTTGCCTCTTCCTCGGCCTGCTTTTCCGCCTCAGTCTCCGCCTCGGCCTGGGCAGCCGCCTGGGCCTGCTCGTCCAGGATCTCATAAGCGGAGCGCTCGTCCACCGCGTCCTTATACTTGCCGTAGAGGGCGTCGTTCGCCACCAGCATGGCCCGGGCGGCGTCGTCCATGGCGGTCATAGCGCTCCGGGGCGGGCAGATGGTGGCCTTCTCCACCACCGTGGGCACGCCCCCCTCGTCCAGCATGGACACCAGCGCCACGCCGGTGCCCAGCTCGCTGATGGCGTCCTCGGTCTTGAAGGCCGGATTGGCCCGGAAGCTCTGGGCGGCGATCCGCACCGCCTTCTGCTCGGCGGGGGTATAGGCGTGCAGGGCGTGCTGGATGCGGTTGTTCAGCTGGGCCAGCACCGCGTCGGGGATGTCCGCGGGGCTCTGGGAGATGAAGAAGATGCCCACGCCCTTGCTGCGGATGAGCTTGACCACCTGGACCACCTTCTCCACCAGCGCCTTGGGGGCGTCGGAGAAGAGTAAATGGGCCTCGTCGAAGAAGAACACCAGCTTGGGCTTGTCCCCGTCGCCCACCTCCGGCAGGGCCTCATACAGCTCCGAGAGCATCCACAGCATGAACGTGGCGTACAGCAGCGGCTTTTGCGCCAGCTGGACGCAGTGCAGCACGTTGACGGTCCCCCGGCCGTCGGCGGCCTGGCTGAACCAGTCGGCGATGTCCAGACTGGGCTCGCCGAAAAAGTCCGCCGCGCCGTCGTTTTCCAGACTGAGCAGGGCCCGCTGGATGGCGCCCACGCTCTGGCTGGTCACGTTGCCGTATGTATTGACAAAGTCGGCGCGGTGCTCCCCCAGCCAGGCCAGCATGGCCCGCAGATCCTTCAGGTCGATGACCTCCCAGCCGTTGTCGTCCGCCACCCGGAAGGCGATGTTCAGCACGCCCTCCTGGGCGTCGGTCAGCCCCAGCAGCCGGCTGAGGAGCACCGGCCCCACGTCCGTGACCGTGGCCCGCACGGGGATGCCGCCCCTGCCGAACACGTCCCAGAACCGGCAGGGATAGCCGGTGTAGGTGAACGCGGCCGGGTCCACCCCCACGCCGGTAAGCCGCTGGCGCATCTTTTCGCTGTCGGTCCCCGCCAGGGCCGTGCCGGACACGTCGCCCTTGATGTCCGCCAGGAACACGGGCACGCCCATGTCGGAGAAGCCCTCCGCCAGGACCTTGAGGGTGACGGTCTTGCCGGTGCCGGTGGCGCCGGCGATGAGGCCGTGGCGGTTGGCCATGCCGGGGAGAAGCCAGACCGGATTGTCCCCCTTGCCGATGAGTATCTTGCCGTCTTGGAGCATGATATTGTCCCCCTGCCGTTTTTTTCTATCATACCATGTCGCGCGGTTCCGGCGCAAGCCGGGAGCGCGACCGGTATCATTGTGGTATAACAGCGCTCTGCGTCTGTTGTACCATGTCGCGCGGTTCCGGCGCAAGCCGGGAGCGCGACCGGTATTCACTGGTATAATAGCGACTCTGGCGCTATCATACCACAGCCGCCGCAAAAAGAAAAGGTTCTTTCCCCTTCCGGTTGCGGTCACCGTCTCCAGGCGGTATAATAGATGCGGGAACTTTTCCCGCGCCGGGCCGTCATAGCAACAGCCGGCCTGTCCGGACACGGATCAAAAACGCAAAGGAGAATATACGAATGAAAAAGACGAACCGATGCGCCGCTCTGCTGCTGGCGCTGTGCCTGATCGCCACGCTGGCCGGCTGCGGCAAGGCCGACAGCTTCACCACAGATCTGACCGCCTTTTACGGCCAGATCACGGCGGACGAGGGCTTTCCCATGATGATGGAGATCGGCGAGGATGTGGCAGAGAACTTCTACCCCGGTCTGACCGCCATCCAGCGGGAGCAGACGGTGCTCTACACCGCCGCCATCTCCGCCACCCCCTGCGAGATCGCCATGGTGGAGGTGGCCGACGATGCCGATGCCAAGGCGGTGGAGGAGATCTTCCAGGCCCGCATTGACGCCCAGGTGGCCGGCGGCGCTTGGTACCCGGAGACCATCGAGGGCTGGGAGAAAAATGCCGTCGTCGTCACCCGGGGAAACTGCGTGTGTCTGTTCGTGGTGGACCCCTCCCTGGGCGACCCGGCGGCGGCCTTCAACGCCCTGTAATAGTCCCCAGCATACGCAAAGGCGGATATGTCTCATGAGACATATCCGCCTTAGTTTTATCCCCGCCCTCAGGCCGGGTCCGTCATGGCGCCGATGAAGATGGGCACGTTGGTCTTCGCGTCCAGGATCATATACACGAACGGCCGGTCCAGGGTGATGGTCTCGTACTGCATGGCCGCCCCGGCCTCCACCTCTACGGCGGTGGCCGCTCCGGCCTGGGTGCCCTGCTCGTCCACGGCGAGATAGGTCTTGTGCAGCACCTGGCTGACGTACAGCGGCCCCGCGGAGCACGTGCCCATGGCGGACAGGTCGGCTTTGGACGGATCGAACAGGTCTCCCATGCCCATGTCCGTCAGGGCCTGGCTCAGCTCCCCGGCGTACTCGGCGGTGAACTTGGGGATGGCGGCAAACACAGGCACATCCGCCCGCACCGCGCCCAGCACCCGGCTCAGCCGCTCCCCGGTGAGGCCGGACACATACTCCGCCAGGGACAGCCCCTCCTCCGGCAGCAGCGCCGCGAAGGCGTAATCCCGCCCCTCGTAGTACTTGACGAATCCCTTGGCCTGCTCGTCCTCCAGATAGGCGAATTCCGTGGAATACATCATCTGCACCGGCCGCTCCTCCCGGCTCTCGGTGACGAAGATCCCGTCGTCCACCTGGTCCTCCCGGTAGATATCCTCCCAAGTGCCGTCGAAGCTCAACGCGTTGACCAGATAGAGCATAGCGCCGGCGGGGATCTCGTCCACGATCCTGTCGATCCGGCCCTTGGTGTTGGCTGCGACAAACGCGTTGATATCCGCCGCGGTGGAGCCGTCGAAGGGCACGGCGAAGACCCCCGCGCCGTAATAGTCGGCGTTGGCCTGCAAAAAGGCCTCCTCCGGCTCCACGGCCCCCTCCCGGAGCCAGATGCCGTTGGCCAGGCGCACGCTCCCGCCCTCGCCGTCAGGCAGTCCCTGGGTATAGATATACAGCGCGTCGTTCAGCTCTCCCGCGGCAAAGCCCAGGACCTGCTCCATCTGCGCCAGGGTGTCCCCCGCCGCACCGTTGGCAGTCATGCCCAGGGCCTCCATCACCGACAGGGGCGAGACCAGGGCGTTGCCCCCCTCCTCCAGGCAGCCTTGCAGCAGCCGGACGCCAAAGTCCGTCAGCGTCGCCGCCCCCTGCTCCGTGAGGGCCCCGTCGGTCTCGGGCGCGTGGGCCGCGACACCCTGCATCAGGTCCCGGTTTCCGGACTGGTCCGGCTCCGGGGCCGGCTCCTTCTCCGCCAGGTCCCCGCCGGCGCACCCGGCCAGCAGCGCCAGCACCAGCGCCAGTGCAAACAAACGCTTCATATCCGCGCCTCCTTGTTTATCAGTCTGCCCCTTATGACGGCAGATCTCCAGAAAAGTTCCCGGGCCGGGCCCGGGAGCTCTTCTCTTATTGACAGTCCAGCACGATCTTAAACACGCCGGCAGGATTGTCCATGGCCAGGCGCAGGGCCTTTTTGTAGTCGTCCAGGGGAAAGTGGTGGCTGACGAAGCCGTCCACGGTGTACTTCCCGTCCCGTATCCACTGCTGGGTGAGGTCGAAGGTATACATCCTCTGCCCCTGCCAGGTCTCCATGCCGTGGGAGTCCACGCCGATCACGGTCAGCTCCTGCCACCACACCGGCGTCTCGTCGTACCGGATGGCGTTCATGTGGTGGCCCAGCTTCACGAAGGTGCCCCGTGCCCGCAGCAGCCGCACCCCCAGGGTGTTGGACCAGTCCCCGCCGATGCAGTCGTAGGCCCGGTCGAAGCCGCCGAAAAAAAAGCGGTTTTTCCGGCTCATGCCCTGATAGACGTCGCTGCCGCCGCAGGCGGCGCTGGCCGCCTCCAGCGCATCGCCGGCGAGGATATGGTCCGCCCCCAGCCGCAGGGCGAAGTCCAGCTTGTCCTTTCGCCGGCTCATGGCCCAGATCTCGCAGTCCGGCTGGATCGCCTTCAGCGCCTGCACGACGGCCAGGCCGATGACGCCGCAGCCCATGACCACGATCCTCTCCCGCGGCTGGGGCACGCTCATCAGCACCGCGTGCACCGCCACGCTGGCCGGCTCCACCATCACCGCCTGGTCCACGGTGAGCTCCGGCAGGATCTTATACAGCTGCTGCTGGGGCGCGATGAAGCTGTCGCCCCACCCCGCGCCGGTCCAGGGCAGATCGAACCGGGGCTTAGCCCCGTAATTTTCGCAAATGCTGTAGTTGCCGGCGGCGCAGTTGGGGCACCGGGGCAAATCCTTGTTGTCGCACCCGGCCATATAGGCCCGGATGCCCACCCGGTCGCCCACCTGCACATCCGTGACCGCGCCGCCCACCTCCGTCACCACGCCCACGTTCTCATGGCCCAGGAAGGTTCTGCGGCTGGCGGGGATGGGCTCCAGGGCGGAGTTGGTGCCGGTGGTGGCCTTGAAAAAACTCACGTCCGTGCCGCACACGCCGCAGGCGATGTTCTGCACCCGCACCCAGTTGTCCGCCGGCAGGGGCGGATCGGGGATGTCGGCGGCGAACTTCACCGCGTTGATGCCGGTGAACAGCAGTCCCCGGGCGGCCTTGGTCCGGGCCGCCGCCTTGGTGGCCAGGATCCGGGGGATGTCCTTGTCGAAATAGATGGTCTTCATCGCGCGCCTCCCGCCTGTGTTGTCGGCAAGATTGTACCAAACTTTCCCCGCCCTAGCAAGAGGCATACTTTTATTTTTGGATGTATTCCGCCAGGATATCCCCCACATCCCCGTCGGTCCCCGCCTCTACCGCCGCCAGAAAATCCGCCGTGGTGGCCACGCCCATCCAGTGGTCATGGCAGTAGTCCTGCAGGATGGAAATGAACGCCTCCCGGCCGACGGCGTCCATCAGCTCCTTCAGGCACATACACCCCCGGTCGTACACCCCCCACTGGTACACGGGGTGCTCGTCGGCGGGCAGGTTCACCTTGTCGTCCTTCACCTGCTCCGCGCCGGCGGCGTTGGCGGAGATCTCCCAGCCCGGCCAGTCGCTCCCCCACGCCCCCAGGCACAGGTTCCCGGCGAACTCCGCGAAGCCCTCGTCCAGCCAGGGCTCTTGGTTCTCGTCGTTGCCCACGGCGCCGTAAAACCACTGGTGGGCCGTCTCATGGAAGGTGATGTGGGAGCGGGCGGTGGGGTCGGTCTCCAGGTCGAAGTAGACGGTGACGAGGCCGGAGTACTCCATACTCAGGGCGAAGTTGGTGCCCAGGGCGGCGTTGGTGACCACCAGCGTGTCGTGGGGATAGGCGCCGAATAGCCCGCCAAAGTACTCCAAAGCAAACGCCGCCGCGTCCATCACCTGGTCCATGGCCGCCTCCGTCACACCGGCGGTGCCCGGATCGAAGTAACCCAGCACCCGCACATCCCCCGCCTGCCGCTCCCGGCGCACATAGTTTTTGCAGGCGATGAGCACCAGGTCCCGCCGGTCCCGGCAGGTATAGCGGTACTCCGTCACGCCGTCCCGGGCCGCCGCGCTCTGCTCGTCCCCGTTGCAGGCCAGGGTATAGTCCGCCGGCGCCCGGACCGTCACATCGTAGTCCGCCGTATGGGCGTACCGGCCGTCCCCCTCCTCCGGGAGGGGGTCCGTGTCCCAGCCGTTTTCATCGTACACCGCCAGTTGCAGGTTGAACCCCGGCAGCTGCACATCCCCCGCCGGGGACACGCCGTATTTGCTCTCCAGGTCCGGGATGATCACCTGGCAGGAAAAACGGATCTCCGCCATCTCCCCCGGCTCCAGGGGCGCGGCCAGGCGCACCCGGTACAGCACCCCCTCCTGGCTGCGCTCATAGGCCAGGGGCCGCCCCGCCCCGTCGGTAACGGACGAGACCAGCACATCCCCGTCCTCGGTCTGGAAAAGCCCCTTGTACATATTGGCGTACAGATGAAACCACAGCTCCGACGCGCTGTCTGAGCCGGTGTTGGTGATCTCCGCCCGCTGGGTATAGACCATGCTCCGATCTGCCGGGTCCAGGTCGGCGTCGATGGTATACCGCTCTTCAAAGACCAGGTCCCGCTCCCCGCTGCATCCCGCCAGCGCCAGCAGTGCCAGCAGCACAGACAGGACGATCCACCGCCCTCTCATTGTCATCCCTCCGTTTCGTTGTTCTATTGAAATAGAATTTCTATCGCAATAGAACAATACCACGTCGTCCCCGTCCTGTCAAGGAAAATGTTGCGCTCCTCCACCGCCGGTGGTACAATATCCCGGCGCCCGCAAGGCGCAATCTCCTTTTGAGGTAAACGGCTATGGAACGTATCCGCTCCTTTCTCCGGCGGGAGCCGGTGCTGTGCGTGGCGGCGGCCGCGGCGGCGGTGAGCTGCTTTTTTGTGCCCCCGGACAGGGCTTACCTGGGCTACGTCGACTTTCGGACCCTGGCGCTGCTGTACTCGCTGATGGCGGTGGTGTCCGGTCTGGGCAAGGCGGGGCTTTTCCCCGCCATGGCCCATCGCCTGTGCGCCCGGGCGGGCAGCACCCGGGCCATCGGGCTCATGCTGGTGCTCCTGTGCTTTTTCAGCGCCATGTTTATCACCAACGACGTGGCCCTGCTCACCTTTGTGCCCTTCGCGGTGGTGGTGCTGACCATGGCCGGCCGGGCCCAGGATCTGATCCGGGTGGCGGTGCTGCAGACGGTGGCCGCCAATCTGGGCAGCGTCCTCACCCCCGTGGGCAACCCCCAGAACCTGTATCTCTATTCCTATTACGGGATGTCCGCCGGGGCGTTTTTCTCCGCCACGGCGCCGGTATGGCTGGCCTCCCTGGCGCTCGTCTGCCTGGGATGTCTGACCCTGCCCCGGGCGGAGATCCGCCCCCAGCTGGGCGAGGAGCCGGCCCTGGACAGAAAGCTGCTGCTCCTTCACGGGCTGCTGTTCGCCCTGTGTCTGGCCACGGTGGCGCGGCTGCTGCCCTGGCCGGCCATGCTGGGCGGCGTGGTTGCCGCGCTGGCCCTGTTCGACCGGGACACCCTGGGACGGGCGGATTTCATGCTGCTCATCACCTTTGTGGCCTTCTTCATCTTCGCGGGGAACCTGGCCCGGATCGACGCGGTGGACGCGCTGCTGCGCCGGCTCCTGGCGGGGCGGGAATACCTGGTCGGCGTGCTGACGAGCCAGGTGATCAGCAACGTGCCGGCGGCGCTGCTGCTGTCCGGCTTCACCGACAACGCCCGCGCCCTGCTGCTGGGGGTGAACGTGGGCGGTCTGGGCACCCCCATCGCCAGTCTGGCCAGCCTCATCGGCCTGAAGCTCTACTCCCGCTCGGAGGGAGCCCGGCCCGGCCGGTTTTTGGCGGAGTTCACCGTGGTGAATCTGGCGCTGCTGCTTTTGCTGTCCGCCCTGGTGTGGGCCATGGGCTGACCGCCAGACAGAAAAAAGACCTGCCCCGACGAGGGGCAGGTCTTTTTTGTTGCTGCGCGCTCACTTGGCGCTGATCTGAGCGTACAGGTCCACGGCGGTCTGGTGGGCCTGCTTGGCCATCTCCATGCTGGCCGCGGTCACGGTGTCCGCCAGCTCATCCATATCCTCGGCGTTGGCCGCGGCGGCCGTGATTTCCGCCCAGTCGGCGTAGATGTCCGCCTGCAGCTGCGCGTAGGCGTCCTTCACGGTCTGCTGCTGGCTCTCGTCCACGTACAGCACATAGTTGCTCACCACGTTGAAGGACCAGTACATGCTGTCCGCCCAGTCGGCGGGCTGGACGGTGAAGCCCTCTTTGTACTTCCAGTCGGTGTCAGGATAATAGGGCGCGCTGCCGTCCGGCTCCTCGGTGACGAACTCGGCCTCGCCCAGCGTGACCTGGTAGGGCGCATAGGTGTCCTTGGTCAGCACGGGATAGTAGGGCACGAACACGGTATAGGCGCCGTCGTCCATGGCCACCCACTCCACCGTGTCGATCTCCGGCGCGGCGTCGGCGTCCAGCTGGAACACATGGATGTCCAGGTTGGCGTCCCGGGCTACCCTCTCCACGTCGTAGTAGTCGATCACGTCCTGCAGCGTGAAGACCCGGTCGGCCTCGATGTTGGTGTACAGGGGCACGATCTGGCCGTCCTTGACGTTGGACAGGCAGAAGTCCTCGTATTCCAGATCGTCCACCGTGTACCCATACCCGGCGTTCACGTAGTTCAGGCAGTTGGGCATACGCCAATCCATATAGTCCTCGCTGTAGCTGGCCCGGTAGTTGATCTGATTTTCCGCCTCGTCGCCCACGAAGGTGCCGGCGTCCTTGGCCACCTGGATCAGGTCCGGGGTGGCGATGACGTTCTCATCGTCCAGGTCGATCAGGCCGAACAGGCTCATATTGGGGTTGACCAGAATGAGGTCGCTGGGCAGCTTCATGGCGATGTACTGGGTGCCGGTGCAGTTTTCGATGTACCAGACCTCGCTCTCGTCGCCGATCATGATGGAGGAGCCGCCGGCCATGCCGTACTCGTCATAAATGCCCATCAGGATGTCCAGGCCGTCCTTGGCGCTGTCCGCCTGGCTGAGCACCACGGTGACGATCTCCGCCTCCTCGATGCCTGCGTCCGTATAGGGGTCGGCATCGTAGATCTCGTCGTTGGGGTAGATGCTCACCGTGGCGGTCATGCTCACGCCCATCTCGTTGGTGCCGCCGGCCTCGTACGGGGTGTGCTCATGGGTCGGATCGATCTCCTCCGAATTGCAGTCGGGGCACTCGCCGCCCAGGTTGTCGTCCCTAAAGGCGGTGTAGGCGTAGCTGTCCTTCTCGAAGGTGTACTCAAAGCCGTAGCAGCCGGTGTACGCGTCGCCGGCCTTGTGGTTGCCGGCGGGGCTGACATAGAAGACCTTGTTGTAGCTGTTGGCCAGATCCTCGCTGCGGGCGAAGTAGGCGTCTCCGTCCTCGGTCAGGTCGGAGCCCACATAGATGGACGTGCAGGCAAAGGCGCTGACGGACAGGCTCGTCACCAGCATCAGCGCGATGACGACAGCCGCAAGTTTTTTCATCATTTTCATGTCTCTTCCTCGCTTTCTTCCGCGGGTGCGTTCCTCCCGACGGAAAGGATGGTTTGATTATATTCCGCATAAACGAGGAATACAAGATGAAAATTCAATAAAATTCATCATAACTGCATTAATATTCACATCAAATCCCACAAAAACCGGGTTCTGTGGCTCGAAATATGCAGTATATTTTGATTTGTATTCATTTTATGGTCAGCGTCACGCTTCCCGTAAAGTCCTCGCAGACCAGGTTGAAGTAGTTGCTGCCCGGGGCCAGATACACCGTCTCGTCGCAGCTCGCCTCCCCCGCCGTATCCGCCAGGACCACGGCGGTGTCATAGCCGCAGTTCCACTCCAGCCGGGCGGAGCCGTCGCCCTCCAGGGCGCAGGTCACGGTCACATGCTCCCCCTCCCGGCGCTCCAGGGCCGTGCCGCCGAAGGGGCACTCCTCGCCGGTGAAGCCGTCGTACCGGGCCGTATAGGTGCCCGTGTATTTGTCCTCGCCGAAGGTCCGTTCCCCCTGCAGGGTCAGGGAGGTGTCCAGCCCCACGTTCCCCGCCAGGGACACCACCGTCCCGTAAGCGTCCAGTATCTGGTCCTTGCTGCAGCCGGGCAGGAGCAGCCCCGCCAGCAGGAGCAGGATGAAGATCGCCGCCGTTATGCGCATGGTTTTCCCTCCTCCTCTCATACGCTCACCATCCGGTAATAGGTCCGCGCCGTCAGGCTGTACACCACCGCGTACAGCGCCGCGAACACCCCGAAGGTGCCCAGCACGCACCAGATGTAGAGATTCGTGCTCATCAGGTTAAACAGCGCCATCACCCGGTTGAGGATGGGGAAGGCGAAGGCGGTGTGCACCCCCGCCGTCACCAGGGGCAGGAAGAACACGATGAGCACCTGCTCATGGATGGTGCGCTTCACTTCCTGGCGGCTCATGCCCACCTTCTGCATGATCTGAAACCGCTCCCTGTCGTCCCGACCCTCGCTCATCTGCTTGTAGTAGATGATGAGGATGGCCGCCATGGTGAACAGCAACCCCAGGAACATTCCCAGGAAGAAGAGGCTGCCGTACAGGCTCACGAAGTCCTGCCGCTCCCAGGCCCGGCACTCATAGGTGCCCGCCAGGTCCACGGACTCGTCCTCCGACGCCTTGTTCCAGGCATCCCGGATGGCAAGCCGGGCGTTCAGGGCCGTCTCGTCGTCATGGCCGGGCACGTCGAAGCCGTAGAACCGGCTCATATAGTATCGCCCCTGGTGCTGCTCGTACGACTTGACGCCAAACCCGCTTGCCAGGGCTGCGTCGACCCGCTCCAGCTCCTCCCTGTCCGATACCACGATGTACCAGGTGCTGGTCAGGTTGGCGGTCAGGTTGCCGTACTTCACCATGGGCTCCACCTGCGCTTTGACGGTATAGGTCTTGCCCAGCAGCGTCAGCGTGTCCTCGGCATAGTCCGTCCGCTCCACCTTGAGCAGTATCTCGTCCGGGCCCAGGGTCATGCTCTGGCCGGTGCAGCGGTTGTAATCGGCCAGACAGACCACCATCACGTCCGCCAGGGAGGACTCCGTGTCCAGCGTATAGTCCCGGGTCACATCCAGCCCGCCGGGCACGCTGTAGGCGGCGCAGGTCACATAGCTGTACTCCGTCTCGTTTTCCGGCACGATGCCCGCGTCCGCCACGGCCTTTTTGCACAGCTCTATGGTGGCCTCGTCGCTGCGGGAGATGTTCATGTCGTAGGGATAGCGCTCATGAAGAGCCCTCTCCATGCCCAGCATGAGACAGCTTGTGCCGGACACCATCACCAGCACCATGGTGCTGAGGATGCAGATGTTGGCCAGGCCCACGGCGTTTTGCTTCATCCGGTACATCATGCCGGAGACGGCGGTGAAGTGCCGGGTCTTATAGTAATAGCGCTTATTCTTCTTCAAAAGCTTCAAGAGCGCCACGCTGCCGGCGGTGAAGAGCAGATAGGTGCCGATGATCACCAGCACCACCGCCACGAAAAACAGGAAGATGGCCTGGAGCACGTCTGTGGTGGTGACGGCGATATAATACCCCGCCCCCAGGCACCCGGCGCCCACGAGGGCCAGCAGCCACTTGGCCTTGGGCTCCCGCTCCCCGGCGTGCTCGGCCTGCAAAAGCTCCACCGGCCGGGCCACATATACCTGCCGGATGCTGTACAGGAAGATCAGCAGAAAGATGCCGCCGAACAGCGCCGCCGTGACAGCCACCACCCAGAGGCTCACGAAAAAGCCCATGGGCGCGGCCACGCCCAGGATCTTCGCCACGATCAGCAGCAGCAGCTTGTCCAGCGCCACGCCCAGCAGCAGGCCCAGACCTATGCTTATAAGCGCCACATACAGCGTCTCAAAGGCGATCACCCCGGCCAGGTGCTTTTTCTCCAATCCCAGCACGTTGAAAAGGCCGAACTCACGCTTGCGCCGCTTGATGAGGAAGCTGTTGGTGTAAAACAGGAAGATCACCGCGAACAGCCCCACCACGACCATGCCGTAGCGGATGACGATCTGGATGGTGGTGGCCCCGGTCATGGACTGCAGCCCCGGATCGACGGCCAGGGACGAGATGATGTAGAACATGCACACCGTCAGCACCGCCGCCAGGATGAAGGGGCCGTAGGAGCGACCGTTTTTCCGCAGGTTCTGCCGGGCCAGGCGGGAGAGGAACTTACTGTTCATGCCCGTCCCCTCCCGTGGCCAGCAGTGTCAGGGTGTCCGCGATCTTCTGGTACATCTGCTCGTTGGTGGCCTCGCCCCGGTAGATCTGGTGGAACAGCTCCCCGTCCTTGATGAAGATCACCCGGCCGGCATGGCTGGCGGCCTTGGTGGAGTGGGTGACCATGAGAATGGTCTGTCCCTCCCGGTTCAGCTGGGCGAACAGGTCCAGCAGCCCGTCGGAGCTCTTGGAGTCCAGCGCCCCGGTGGGCTCGTCCGCCAGCAGCAGCTTGGGAGCGGTGATCACCGCCCGGGCCACGGCGGCGCGCTGCTTCTGCCCGCCGGAGACCTCATAAGGATACTTGGTCAGCACGTCGGTGATGCCCATTTTCTGGGCGATGGGCTGCAGCCGCTTGGCCATGTCCACATAGCCCATGCCCGCCAGCACCAGGGGCAGGAAGATGTTGTCCCGCAGGTTGAAGGTGTCCAGCAGGTTGAAGTCCTGGAACACAAACCCCAGGCAGTCCCGCCGGAAGGCGGCCAGCTCCTCCTCCCGGATCTGCGTCATATCCCGTCCCTCCAGCAGCACCCTGCCGCCGGTGGGCTTGTCGAAAGCGGCCAGGATGTTGAGAAGGGTGGTCTTGCCGGAGCCGGACTCCCCCATGATGGCCACATATTCCCCCTTCTCCACGGAGAAGGACACATTGTTCAGCGCCCGGACCTGGTTGGCGCCGAAGCGGCCGGTATAGATCTTCCCCAGGCCCTGCACATCGAGGATCGTCATATTCGTTTCCCCCTTTCGTGCCCCTATCATAACAAAAGCCTCCGGGGTCCGAAATCGAATCAGGTGACATTTCGGCCCCCGGAGGTGACATTATCGTAAGATACCCGCTCAAAGCCTCCCCTGTGCAAGGGGAGGTGGGCCGCCAAAAGCGGCTCGGAGGGGTTGTTACTGGGCCTGATAACAATCCCTCAGTCTCCGGCTTACGCCGGAGCCAGCCCCCTTTGCACAAGGGGGCCATAATATGGAAAGGTATCCAACGGACTCACTCCACCTCCAGCGCGTCGCTGTGCAGATCCAGGCAGAAGACGCTGCCCTTCCCCGGCTCCGACTGGGCCCACAGCCGGTGATGGAGCTTTTCCGCCGCCCGGCGGCACAGATACAGACCCAGGCCCGTGGCGCTCTTGTCGGTCCGGCCGTTGTAGCCGGTGAAGCCCTTCTCGAAGATCCGGGGCAGGTCCTCGGCGGCGATGCCCATGCCCGTGTCCGCGATGCGCAGCACCTTTTCCTTCGTCACGGTGATGGTCACGCCCCCGGCGGCGGTGTATTTTACGGCGTTGTCCAGCAGCTGCTCCAGGATGAAGGACAGCCACTTCTCGTCGGTGAGGACCTGCGCCTGCGTGCCCTCGTAGGTGAGGCTGAGCCGCTTCGCCACGAATTGGGGGGCGTACTTGCGCACCGACCGGCGGATGAGATCGTCCAGCGGGCAGGGGCGGATCACCAGATCCGTCACGCTCCCGTCCAGCCGCAGATAGTTCAGCGCCATATCCGCGTACTGCCCCACCCGGAACAGCTCCGCCCCCAGCGCCCGGTGCTCGTCGGTATCCTCCCCCTGCAGGGTCATCTGCATGACGGCGATGGGGGTCTTGATCTGATGGACCCAGGCGGTGAACCAGTCCAGCATCTCCCGCCGCTCCGCCTGCTGTCCCTCCGCCAGGGCGGCATACTCCCGGCGCAGCCGCTGGGCCATCTGCCGGAAATCCTCCTCGCCGGGATCATCGGCCGGCGGCAGCGGCGCGGCGGACACAGTCAGATTCTCCAGCGCCGCCATCCGCTCCCGCCGTTTTTTTCCATACCGGTAAAAGTGGGCGGCCAGCATCCCCGCCCCCGCCAGGGCGCACAGCAGCGCGGCGTACAGCGCTGCCTCCGCCGGCACGCCGTACAGGAAGAGCACCACTGTGAAGATGGCCGCGAACAGCGCCTGGGCGGCGATGAAACGCCAATGGGCCCGCAAATATGGCCCCACGAGCCGATACCATTTCTCCTCCATCTCTCACCCCACGATATAGCCCGCGCCCACCCGGGTGACGATGAAGTCGGCCAGGCCGGCCTCCTCCAGCTTTTTCCGCAGCCGGGTCACGTTCACGGTCAACGTGTTCTCCTCCACGTAGGCGTCCATCTGCCACAGCCGGGTCATGAGGGTGTCCCGGCTGACCACCTTGCCCTTGTTCTCCATGAGGGTCTGGAGAATGCGAAACTCGTTTTTCGTCAACTCCACCCGCCTGCCCTCATAGCTGAGGCTGGCGTCGTTCAGATTCAGCACCGCGCCCCGATGCTCCAGGGCCGGCGTCTTGCCGCCCATGTCGTAGGCCCGGCGCAGCACCGCGTGCAGCTTGGCCATCATCACGTTCAGATCCACCGGCTTGGGCAGAAAGTCGTCCCCGCCCATGGTCATGGCCATGACGATGTTCATGTTGTCCGACGCCGAGGAGATGAACACCACCGGCACGGCGGACACCTTCCGGATCTGCTCGCACCAGTGGTAGCCGTTATAGAAGGGCAGGCCGATGTCCAGCAGCACCAGATGGGGGTCGAAATCGGCGAACTCGCCCATCACGTCCCGCAGATCCCGGGCGCAGCGGACCTGGTGCCCCCAGGAGCGGATCTGCTTTTCCATGGCCTGGGCCATGGCCCGGTCGTCCTCCACGATAAAGATCCTGTACATCGTCCCGCCTCCCTTTTCTGGGCCTACTTTACCACGCCGGATCCCGTCCGTCAAATGGCGGACAAAAGACGCCGGGGGATGCGCCCTTCCGGCGTATCCCCCGGTCCGCCGTTTCCGGCGTGGTCACTGGATGCTCTCCACGCTGTCCAGTCCGGCGCAGGCGTCCAGCAGCGCCTTGCCGGCGATGACGCACACCCGCTCCTGGGCGCAGACGCCGTCCAGCGTCCGGCTGTACGCGGCCAGCTGCTCCGCCGTGGTGGAGAGGATCTGCTCCCGCTCCCGCTGCAGATCGGCGCCGCTCTGGCCGCTGAGCCACAGCCCCGCGCCCTGCAATCCCTCCAGCCGGGGCGTGAGCAGCGGCTCCGTGGCGGCCACGGTGCTGATGATATACTTGTCCAGGCTCTCCCCGCTCCCGCAGACCCGCCGCAGGGACTCGCCGCTGCGGTCGAAGGTGTCCAGCGTTTTGGCGGGGCTGGGGTCCCGGTAGCTGGAGAAGGCCACGTCCCCGTCCGTCCGGACGGTCAGCTTCACGCCGTAGGCGCCGCCCTTCACCCGCACCTCGTTCCACAGGTAATCGAAGGTAAGCAGCTGCGCGGCCACCCGCCCCTGGCCCGTATAGTGTCCGCCCAGGGCGGCGACGTTGGCCGCCTTGGCGGCAAAGCCGATCTGCGCGGGGATGATGAAGCCCTCCTTTTGGGCGGGCGCGGTGGGATACACCGCCGGCTCCCCCATGGGGCCGTGGCCCAGCACGGCCAGGATCTGCCCGGCGAAGCCGGGGTCCTCCGGCCCGGTGATGCTCACCGTCACCCGCTCCCGGGAGAAGGCCGTCCCCGCCAGGGCCGCCAGCTCCCGGCAGAGCGCCTCGCCCCGCTCCGGGAACTGCTTATCCGCCTGCTGCAGCCACCGGAGCAGGCCGATGCCCTGCATGGCGTCGCCCACCGCTCCCTTGGCGGAGCAGCCGGCGGCGGCGCGCATGGCGGCGAAGGCGTTGCCGCTCATGGCCACCCCCTGCTCCATGCCCAGCCGTTCCTGGCGCAGGATGTTGTGAATATAGCCGGTGTCGTCCAACCGGGACCGGTTCAGAATCTCGTCCACCAGCGCCGCGGCGTCGGCCTTGTGGTCCTCCAGCATGGACACGCTCACCACCAGATAGGGCTGGGCCTCCGCCGTCTGATCCGGCCGGGCCATGACGGTCTGGCTGACGCTGAACCGGCCCAGCTTGCCCTCGATCTCGTCCCGCAGCTGGAGCACGGAGTACCGCTCCGTGGCCACCTGGCCCAGCAGCCCCGCCAGGAAGCTGGCGGCCGGCAGCCGCTCCAGCGGCATATCCGCCAGGGAGAAATACAGATCCAGATAGGTGATCCCGTCGGTCTCCGGCGTCTGCTGCAGGACGGTCACTCCCTCCTGGTCCGTCGCCTTTATCTCCGGCACGTTCCGCTTCCGGGGGATGTCCGACAGCGCCAGGGTGGGCAGACTGGCCAGCTCCTCGGCGGTATCCTCCCGGCTCTGTCTGGCCCGCAGCGTGGCGAAGTCCCCGATGACCTGCCGCACCTCGGCCTCGCTCCAGCCGGCCTTCACCGCCGCGCAGCGGTCCGCCTCCGCCTTGGCCTTCTCCGCGCCCAGGGTCTTGGAGGGCAGCATCAGCAGCCGCGCCCGGTGGGGATTTTCCAAAAATACCTGGCGCAGGAACGTCTCGAACCAGTCCCCCTCCACCTTTTCCCGCAGGGAGGCGAACAGCGCGTCGTATTCCAGGCTCTGGGCCGGATCGCCGCCGTACAGCCACCCCTCCAGGGACGCGATGGCGTACACCAGCCCCCGGGGCATGGAGCCGTAGTCCTTCTCCCGGGTGGTGAACTCCAGCCGGTTGAGGATGCTGCGCAGCCGCTTTTTGTCCAGACCGTTCTCCGCCAGGTCCCGCAGCGTGCCCTCCGCCAGGGACCAGATCTCCGCCTCCCTGGCCGGATCGGCGTTGCGGATCTGCAGCAGGGCGTACGGCTGCTGCACCCCGTCCAGCTTCTCCAGCGAGACGTCCTCGCACAGCCCCGCGTCCAGCAGCGCCTTCGTCAGGGGCGACTCGTTGGTCCCGCACAGCAGCCGGCTGAGCACGGAAAACGCCACGCTGCTCTCCACGTCGTCGAATCGGCAGAACACCCATCCGGCCGCCAGGATGGCCTTGTTGGTCTCGTCCTCCTCCGGGCCGATCTCATACCGGCAGGTCTTCTCCTCCGGGGCCACCGGCGCCTGCATGGGGATGTCCGTATCCGGATCGATCCGGCCGTAAGGGGACAGAAAACCGTCCAGCTTTGCCAGCACCGTGTCCAGATCCACCTGGCCGTCCAGGCAGATATAGGCGTTGGAGGGGTGATAAAACCGATGGTAGCTGGCCAGATACCCCTCGTATGTCAGCTCCGGGATATGCTCCGGGTCGCCGCCGGAGCTCTTGCTGTAGCAGGTATCCGGGAAGAGCAGCCTCTCCATCTGCGCCTCCATCACCGTGTCGGGAGAGGCGTAAGCGCCCTTCATCTCGTTGTACACCACGCCGTTGCACCGCAGCTCCCCCTCGGGGCTGTCCAGCTCATAGTGCCAGCCCTCCTGGCGGAAGACATGGGGGTCGGTGACGCTCAGCGGGTGGAGCACCGCGTCCATATATACGTCGATCAGATTCAGAAAGTCCTGGTCGTTCCGGGAGGAGACCGGATACATGGTCTTGTCCGGGAAGGTCATGGCGTTGAGGAAGGTGGCCATGGAGCTTTTCAGCAGCTCCACAAAGGGCTCCTTCACCGGATACTTCTCCGAGCCGTTCAGGACGGAGTGCTCCAGGATGTGGAACACGCCTGTGTCGTCCTGGGGGATGGTCTTGAAGGCGATGGAGAAGGTCTTGTTGTCGTCCGGCCGGTCCAGCCAGATCAGCCGGGCCCCGTTTTTCTCATACTCCATCCGCCACATCACGGCGCCGATCTCGCCCAGCTCCCGCCGCTCCAGCACCCGGAAGCCGTGAAGGATATCGCCTGTTTTCATGTGTACTCCGTCCTTTCCGCCCGGTCCGCCGGGCATATAATCGCTGCTGTTATCATAGCACGCTCCGGCCGTTTTCACAATGGCTTATACTGCCTTTCACGGAAGATGCCCCGGAGGAAAACCTCCGGGGCATCCGGCTCGTTACCGGCAGAACTTGTCCACATAGTCGGTGAACGCCCTGCGGATGACCTCTATGGCCTCGGCCCGGCCGTGGGCGTTGTTGACCACCGATTCCTTCCCCGGCTCCAGACTCTTGTACACGGTGAAGAAGTGCTGGATCTCCTGGTGGATGTGCTGGGGCAGATCCTCCAGCTCCTTATAGGTGCTGTACATGGGATCCTCAAAGGGGATGGCCAGGATCTTGTCGTCCACCTTGCCGTTGTCCAGCATGGTGATAAAGCCCACCGGATACACCCGCACCAGGCTCAGAGGGCGGATGGCCTCGCTGCAAAGCACCAACACGTCCAGCGGATCGCCGTCGTCGGCATAGGTCCGGGGGATAAAGCCGTAGTTGGCCGGATAGTGGGTGGAGGTATACAGGATCCGGTCCAGGCGCAGAGCGCCGGTCTCCTTGTCCATCTCGTATTTGTTCTTCGAGCCCTTTTCAATCTCGATCACCGCCAGAAAATCCTCCGGCTTCAGACGGGCGGGGCGTATGTCGTGCCAAAGATTCATAAAACCTTCTCCCTTCATTTGCCGCGTTGGTGAGTGAGAGAATATTATACGGCATCTGGAAGAAAATTGCAACCCGCCGTTCCCCGCCGGCCCGGTTTTTCCCGGGAAGAAAGGAAAAATCCCCGCTGGACGCGCCTGTCCTCTTGCAACGGCAGGGGGAAATTGCTATAATCGTGCAATAACGGCCACCGGCCGTAAAATGAGATCTGGGAGGAACAAGACAATGAAAAAGAGACTTTTGGCTCTGGCGCTGGCCGCGGTGATGGTTCTGACCCTTGCCGCCTGCGGCGGCGGCAGCGACAGCGGCGAGGAGACCGGCGAGACCACGCTGGCCCTGGTGGTGGCCGACTCCTTCGGCGACCGTTCGTTCTATGACTCGTCCAAGGCCGGCTGCGACCAGCTGGCGGCGGACAAGGGCATCGCCCTGACCACCATCGAGTGCAAGGGCGAGAACCACGCCACCCAGATGCGCAACGCCGCCGATGTGGCTGACATTGTGGTATGCGTGGGCTGGGAATTTTTCGACATTGAGACCATCGCGCCGGAGTATCCGGACGTGAAGTGGATCTGGATCGACAACGCCACCTCCGCGCCCGTGGAGAACGTGCTGAACATCACCTACGCCCAGAATGAGGGCTCCTTCCTGGCCGGCTACATCGCCGCGGCCATGAGCGAGAGCGGCGTGGTGGGCGCCGTGGGCGGCGAGGACGCGGACACCATCAACGACTTCATTGTGGGCTACGAGCAGGGCGCCCAGTATTACGCCGACGGCCACGACACCGAGATCAAGGTTGTCTCCAACTACGCCAACACCTACACCGACCCCGCCGTGGGCAAGGAGTGCGCCATCTCCCTGAACGACGAGGGCGCCGACGTGATCTTCCAGATCGCCTCCGCCACCGGCGACGGCGTTTTTGAGGCCGCCGCGGAGAAGGGCTTTTACGCCATCGGCGTGGACTCCGACCAGAAGTTCATCAACGAGGACGTGATCATCTGCTCCATGAAGAAAGAGGTGGGCGCCTCCATCTATGACGCCGTGTCCGCCCTGCTGGACGGCGACGCGTCCCGCTGGGGCACCACCTGGGTGGCGGATATGTCCACCGGCTATGTGGGCATCGGTTACGGCGAGGAGGGCTCCGCCCAGCAGGTCCCCGACGAGCTGAAGGAAGAGGTGGCCGACATCGCCGAGGCGATTGTCTCCGGCGAGATCGTGGTGGACACCACCCGCAGCTGAGTCATTCCCCCGCTGTTTCCGGGGCGCGTTCTTGCAACGCGCCCCTTTTTGGAATCTGAGACAAAGAAGGTGATCGCATTGGATGAGATCGCTGTGCGATTCGAGCATGTGAGCATGGCCTTCCCCGGCGTGCTGGCCAACGACGACGTGACGCTGGACGTGAGGCGGGGCGAGGTGTTCGCCCTGGTGGGGGAAAACGGCGCGGGCAAGAGCACGCTGATGAACGTGCTGTACGGCATCAACACCCCCACCGACGGGCGGGTGTTCATCGCCGGCCGGGAGGTGACCGACTTCAGCCCCCGGACGGCCATCGGCCTGGGCGTGGGCATGGTCCACCAGCACTTCATGCTGGTGCCCTCCTTCACCGTGGCCCAGAACATCGTCCTGGGACGGGAGCCCCGGCGGGGCCGGGCGTTTTTCGACAACGCCGCCGCCGAGAGCACGACCCGCCGGCTGGTGGCCGAATACGGCCTGGAGGTGGACCCCTCGGAGCCGGTGGAGGAGCTGAGCGTGGGGCTGCAGCAGCGGGTGGAGATCCTCAAGACCCTCTATCGGGGCGCAGAGATTCTGATTCTGGACGAGCCCACCGCCGTGCTCACCCCCCAGGAGACGGAGGAGCTGTTCGCCGTCATCCGCCGGGTGGTGCGGGAAAAGAACATGACCGTGATCATCATCACCCACAAGCTGTATGAGGTGCTGGCCATCTCCGACCGGGTGGGCGTGATGCGCAAGGGACAGTTGGTAGGCGTGCGCGACACGTCCCAGGTGGACGAGCAGACCCTGGCCTCCATGATGGTGGGCCGGCCGGTGCTGTACGACCATCTGGAGAAGACCGGCGCTCCCGGCGATGTGCTGATCCAGGTGGAGGACCTGACCGTCCGGGACAACCGGGAGCTCACCGCCGTGGACGGGCTCTCCCTCTCGGTCCGGGCCGGGGAGATCCTGGGCATCGCCGCCGTGGAGGGCAACGGCCAGAGCGAGCTGATCGAGGCCATCACCGGCATGCGGCGGATCGAGGCCGGCAGGGTCACCATCTGCGGCCGGGACGCCACGGGGCTGGACCCCGGCGCCATCCGCGCCCTGGGCCTGGCCCACGTGCCGGAGGACCGGCTGGCCACCGGCGTCAGCCGCAACGGGACCGTCACGGACAACCTGCTCGCCGGCCGGCAGCGGGAAAAGCGCTTCAACCGCTTCGGCCTGGCCCGGCGGACGAGCACCATCCAGCGCTACGCCCGGGAGCTTTATGAGCGATTCGACATCCGGGGCGCGGGCACGGACAGCGCCGTGGGCGACCTGTCCGGCGGCAACATGCAGAAGGTGGTCATCGCCCGGGAGTTCTCCTTTGACAGTCCCGTTCTCATCATCGCCCAGCCCACCCGGGGCGTGGACGTGGGGGCCATCGAATTCATCCACAGCCAGATCATCGCCCGGCGCAACGCCGGCTGCGCCATCCTGCTCTGCTCGGCGGACCTGGACGAGGTGTTCCGCCTCGCCGACCGGATCGTCACCCTGTACGAGGGGAAGATCACCGGCGAGTTTACCGGGGAATTTTCCAAGGACGAGATCGGCCTGGGCATGACCGGCGGCCGGCGGGACAAGGAGGCGGCGTCGTGAAAAAGAGATTCCATTGGGGCTATCTGGGCAGCCTTTGCGCCAGCGTGCTGCTGGCCTTCGCCATCGGCGCGGTGATCCTGGCCATCGCCGGATTCAGCCCCCTCAAGGCCTACGCCGCCATGGTGGACGGGGCCTTCTCCAACGCCCGGCACATCGGCGACTGGCTGGAGTACGCCATGGTGCTGTGTCTGACGGGTCTGGCCTGCGTACTGGGCTCCCGGGTGGGCATCTTCAACGTGGGCGGCGAGGGCCAGCTGCTGCTGGGCGCGGTGGTGGGCTGCCAGGTGGGCGTGTGGCTCGCGGGCCGGTCCGCCTGGATCGTGCTGCCCGCCGCCGCCCTGGCCGCCATGGCCACCGGCGGACTGTACGCCCTCATCCCCGGCTGGCTGAAGGTAAAGGTGAAGGTCAACGAGGTCATCACCACCATCATGCTCAACACCATCGCCGCGAGCCTGTGCCAATACCTGGCCAAGGGCCCGTGGAAGAATCCCAACAAGAACATGGTGGCCGCCACGGCCCAGCTGGACAGCCGGTACTGGCTCTCCAAGCTCATCCCCGGCTCCAACCTGTCCACCGCCATCCTGGCCGCCGTGGTCATCACCTTCCTGACCTGGTACGTCATGGAGAAGACCTCCACCGGCTACGAGATGAAGCTCACCGGCCAGAACCCCCGCTTCGCCTTCTTCTCCGGCATCAAGACGGACCGCATCGTCATCGTCTGCATGGTGATCTCCGGCGCTATGTGCGGGCTGGTGGGCATGTTCCGGGTCTACGGCGCGGAGCACCTTTACCGCAGCAGCATCAGCAACCAATACTACTTCGAGGGCCTGACCGTGGCCATGATCGCCGGATACCAGCCGGTGACGGTGATCTTTCTCTCGTTCTTCTTCGCCATATTGAAGATCGGCGCCCAGGGCATGGAGCTCACCGCCGGGGTGCCCAACCAGATCTATCTCATCATCCAGACGGTGATCATCTTCTTCATGGCAGCGGAGAGCGGCGTGTTCGCCTCCCTGCGGGCCAGCTCCCAACGGAAAAAGGCCCGGGCGGACATCCGCCGGAAGGAGGGTCGGGACCATGCTTGAGGACATCCTCTCCAGCGTCTTCTCCCCCGGCACCTTCAACCAGATGCTCCGCTCCGCCACGCCGGTGGCCCTGGCGGCCCTGGGCGGCGCCATGACCGAGCACGCCGGCATCATGAACATCGGCATGGACGGCATGATCCTCATGGGCGCCTTCTTCGGCGTGCTGGGCAGCTATCTGTTCGGCTCCGCCGCCGCGGGGGTGGCGCTGGTGCTGGCCATGGGCGTGGTGGTGGGCCTGTTTTTCGCCCTGTTCACGGTGAAGTTCCGCTCCGACGAGTTCATCATCGGCACGGCGCTGAACACCTTCGCCCTGGGCCTGACCAGTTTCCTCAGCCGCTCCATTTTCGGCACCGCCGGCACCAAGGGCAACCCCGCCCTGCCGGTGGTCCACATCCCCGGTCTGGACAGCATTCCGTTTCTGGGCCAGGTGCTCAACGACAACTCCCTGTTCATTTACCTGACCTGGGCGCTGGTGCTCGTCATGTGGCTGTTCGTGTACAGGACCCCCTACGGGTTCTGGCTGCGGGCCAGCGGCGAAAAGCCCGAGACCCTGCGCACCGCGGGCATCGCCCCGGAGCGGATGAAGTGGCTGGCCAGCATCCTGTGCGGGATCCTCTGCGGTCTGGCGGGGGCCCACCTGTCCCTGGGCCAGCTGCAGGGCACCTTCGCCGAGGACATGGCCAACTCCCGGGGCTACATCGCCTTCGCCTGCGTCATCTTCAGCAAGGCCAACCCCGCCGTGGCCTACGGCGCGGCGCTGATGTTCGGCTTCTTCGACGCCATCGGCCTGCGCCTGCAGGACTACGTCAGCTCCGACCTGACCAGCACCATCCCCTACGTCATCACCATCGTCATGATGGTGTACGTGGTGGTCCGCTCCCAGCGCCGCAAGCGCCGGGCAGGCAGGCGGCTGTCCCCGCGCCAGGGGTAAGACGCCCATAGGAAAAAGCCTGTGTCCAAATCGGACACAGGCTTTCTGCTGTCGTTTTGTCCTTACAGGACCTTCACCTGGCACATTTTCATGGTCTCCAGAGCCGCGGCGTGGCTTTCCGGCGTCACCCCGGCGCAGGCGTCCGCAATCACGGACACCGGCGTCTCCGGCAAAAACGCCTTCACCAGCAGGGCGTTGGACACCACGCAGATGTCCGTGCACAGCCCCACCAGCGTCACGTCCAGCTCCTCCTTCGCCGCCATGGCCTTGAGCTTCTCCGCCAGGACAACGGACCCAAAGGTGGGCTTGTCGATGATCTGGGCGTCCCCCAGCGCGGCGGCGATCTTCCCATCCAGCTGCCAGCCGGCGGTGCCCTTTACGCAGTGGACCACGGGCAGATTGCGCCCCTCCTGGGTGTCCAGATAGTTTTCCGGGTGGGTGTCCCGGGTGGCGATGACGTTCTCCCGGGGGTATTTTTCGATCTCCTCCGCCACTCTGTCCACGATGGCGACGGCCTCGGCGGTGCCCAGGGCGCCGTCGATAAAATCCTTCTGCATGTCGATGACCAGCAATATCTTTCGCATATCCGATCCCTCCCGCCGCCATTGTACCCTCCGGGCAGGCGGTTGTCAATCGCCCTCTTGCAATCCGGAGGCAAAGGCTATATAATGTAACAGCTTAAATGCGCAAATCATGAAAGAGAAAGGCGACCCGATGAATTTCCTCTTCATCTCCCCCAACTTCCCCGAGGCATACTGGCACTTCTGCGCCTGCCTGGCGGGCAACGGCGTGACCGTGCTGGGCGTGGGCGACTGCCCCTACGACGACCTGCGGCCGGAGCTGCGGCAGGCCCTCACCGAGTACTACAAAGTGGACACCCTCGCCGACTACGGCCAGGTGTTCCGGGCGGCGGCCTACTTCTCCTTCAAGTACGGCAAGCTGGACTGGATCGAGTCCAACAACGAGTTCTGGCTGGAGCAGGACGCCCAGCTGCGCACCGACTTTAACGTGACCACCGGGCTGAAGGCCCACGAGATCTGGAAGTACAAGAGCAAGTCCGCCATGAAGGATTTCTATAAAAAGGCGGGCGTGCCCGCGGCCCGGTGCCTGCCGGTGACGGACGAGGCCGCCGCCCTGGACTTCATCGCCCAGGTGGGCTACCCGGTGATCGTCAAGCCGGACAGCGGCGTCGGCGCCACCGCCACCTACAAGCTGAAAAACGACGCGGACACCGCCGCCTTCTTCGCCGAAAAACCGGACGTGCCCTATCTGATGGAGGAGTTCGTCCCCGGCGAGGTCACCACCTATGACGGCGTGTGCAACTCCAAGGGCGAGGTCCTCTTCGCCGCCAGCCACATCAGCCCCACCTCCATCATGGACATGGTGAACGAGCACCGGCCTTGTTCGTATTATGTAAACCGCACCATTCCCCCCGAGGTGGAGGCGGCGGGCCGGGCCACCCTGGCGGCCTTCGGCGCGTCCCGGCGGTTCTTCCATCTGGAGTTCTTCCGCCTGACCGCGGACAAGGCGGGTCTGGGCAAAAAGGGCGACATTGTGGCCCTGGAGGTGAACATGCGGCCGGCCGGCGGCTTCACCCCGGACATGCTCAACTTCAGCCAGAGCGCGGACGTATACCAGATCTGGGCGGACATGGTGGCCTTCGACGAGTGCCGCCACACCTACGACGGGCCCAAGAGCTACTGCGTCTATGCCGGCCGGCGGGATGAGTGCGACTATGTGCTCACGCTGGACGAGCTGCAGGAGAAATACGCCGCCAACGCACGGCTGTTCACCCGCATGCCCGACGCCCTCAGCGGCGCCATGGGCAACCAGGTGGGCATCTGCTGCTTCAACACCAAGAAGGAAGTGAACGAGTATCTCCGCACCGCCTTCAAGGAGAAATGACCTTCTTCAAGCAAAAAGCCTCCGGCAGCGACCGCTGCCGGAGGTTTTTTATTCCGTTATTCGGCGTCTCAGCCGATCATCTTGGCCACCTCGGCGGCCAGGTCGTCCTGACGCTTCTCAATGCCCTCGCCCTTCTCAAAGCGGATATAGCCCTTCACGGCGATGGGAGCGCCCACTTCCTTGGCGACGGCGGCCACATGGGCGGCCACGTCCTCGCCCTCGCCCTTGACGTAGGCCTGCTGAAGCAGGCAGATCTCCTTGTAGTACTTCTCGATGCCGCCCATAACGATCTTCTCGATGATCTGCTGGGGCTTCTTGGCATTCTTCGGGTCCTGCATGGCCTGGGCCAGACGGACTTCCTTCTCGTGGGCGATGAAGGCGTCGTCCACCAGGGACTTATCCAGGTACTGGGGCCGCATGGCGCAGATCTGCATGGCCACGTCCTTGCCCAACTCCACCACCGCGTCGGCGGTGGAGGCGGTATCCAGCGTCACCAGCACGCCCACCTTGCCGTTCATGTGCACGTAGGGCACGCTCAGGCCCTCAGCCACACGGGCGAAGCGGCGGATCTGCATGTTCTCCCGCAGGGACAAGAACACCTCGTTCTTGGCGTCGGCCACGGTGGTCTTTCCGTCCACCCAGGGGCAGGCCTGCAGGGCCTCCACGTCGGCGGGATTCTCCTTGGCGATGACCTTGGCCAGGTCCTTCACAAAGCCGGTGAACAGCTCGTTGCTGGCGACGAAGTCGCTCTCGCAGTTGACCTCGACCACCACGCCCACGCCGTCGATGACAGCGGCGTAAGCCATGCCCTCCGCGGCGATGCGGCTGGCCTTCTTGCCGGCGCTGGCAAGGCCCTTTTCACGCAGATAGTCGACGGCCTTGTCCATATCGCCGTCGCAGGCCACCAGGGCCTTCTTGCAGTCCATCAGTCCCGCGCCGGTGCTCTGGCGCAGGTCGTTGACCATTTTCGCGGTAACAGCAGCCATTATTCCTCTTCCTCCTTAGCAATCTCTTCCTCAGCGGCGGGAGCCTCGGCGTCGACGCCCTGGCGGCCCTCCTGCACGGCGTTGGCCATGGCGTTGGAGATCAGCCGGATGGCGCGGATGGCGTCGTCGTTGCCGGGGATCACGTAGTCGATCTCATCGGGGTCGCAGTTGGTGTCCACGATGGCCACGATGGGGATGTGCAGCTTGCGAGCCTCGGCGATGGCGTTGTGCTCCTTGCGGGGGTCGATGACGAACAGCGCGCCGGGCAGCTTCTTCATGTCCTTCACGCCGCCCAGGTACTTCTCCAGCTTGGCCTGCTCGCCCATGAGCTTCATGACTTCCTTCTTGGGCAGCATATCGAAGGTGCCGTCCTCGGCCATGCGCTTGAGCTGGTTGAGACGGTCCACGCGGGTGCGCATGGTCTTGAAGTTGGTGAGCATGCCGCCCAGCCAGCGGGCGTTCACGTAGTACTGGCCCACCCGGCTGGCCTCCTCGGCCACCGCGTCATGGGCCTGCTTCTTGGTGCCCACGAACAGGATGGACTGGCCGCTCTCCGCCAGGGAGCGCACGAAGGCGTAAGCCTCCTCCAGCTTCTTGGCCGTCTTCTGCAGGTCGATGATATAGATGCCGTTGCGCTCCAGATAGATATACTCCGCCATCTTGGGGTTCCAGCGGCGGGTCTGGTGACCGAAGTGGACGCCAGCCTCCAGGAGCTGCTTCATTGTTACTACTGCCATTACGTTTGTTCCTCCTTATTTATTCAGTTTTTACCCTCCGGACGCCTCACCCTTGCGGCCACCCTTCCGGGACCCGGCCGTGCGTCAGCATCCGTGCGTAATAGGCAAGCTTGATTATTATAGCAGAGCAGCGCGTCTAATTCAAGGCTTTTTTCGCTTAAAACCACGGTTTTTTCGGTCTTTTGCACCGGCTTATCCCGTGGTCGGACTCCACCAGGATGATGTCCTCTCCGATGCGGCTGATACACTCCCAGGGCAGCACATAGTCGTCCTCCCGCCCCAGAAACCCCAGATACTTCGCCTTCCCCGGCACGATCAGCGCCGTGATGCGCCCCTCCGGGGACTGGAACTGGGCGTCGCACACGTACCCCAGGCGGCTGCCCGTGCGCACGTTGATGACCTCTTTGTAGCGAAACTCCGAAAACCGGCTCAGCATAGCGATCCCTCCCGTAAACGATATGCGGCAGCTGTCGAAACGATGCGACAATTTACAAATTTCGCGGCAGGGTGTATGATTTTATCAGGGGGTGACAGATATGCCGAACGACAGGGAATACTGGGAGCGGTGCTGGAAGCGGGATCGGGACAGGGACTTTTTCGCCTGCGCCAAGCCCTATTTCCGTCTGTCCAGCCCGGAGATCGAGTTTTTCCGACAGCGTGCTGTCCGCACCGTGTGCGACGCCGGGTGCGGCTTTGGCGCGTATTGCCTGGCCCTGGCCTCCAACGGCTTTTCCGTGACGGCCTTCGACCTTTCCGAAACGGCGGTGGAGATCACCGGGCGGGTCCTGGAGCATTACGGCCTCCGGCTGGCCGGGCACAGGACTGCCAGCGTTCTGGACACCGGTTATCCCGACGGGGCTTTCGACGCTGTGGTCTGCTTTTCCGTGCTGGACCACATGACGGTCCCGGACGCCCGAAGCGCCCTCCGGGAGCTATCGCGCATCACCCGGCCCGGCGGGCTGCTCCTGCTGGCCCTCGACACGCCGGACGGGGACGGTCTGTCCACGGAGCACGACCTTCTGCCGGACGGCAGCATCCGGTACGCCGACGGCGGGATCTCTCACCCCTACGACGCCCGGTCAGCGGAGAGGCTGCTCACAGGCCGGCGCATCGTGCACCGTGGGACGGGACCCAAGGGGGAGAATGTTTTTATTGTGGAAAAATAAAGCTATCGCCGGAGGCGATACCACTTGGAACGGCCCCCTTGTGCAAAGGGGGCTGGCACGGCGCAGCCGTGACTGAGGGATTGTTCCCCCTGATACGACAACCCCTCCGGCCGCCGTTGGCGGCCACCTCCCCTTGCACAGGGGAGGCTTTTTCTTTCTATTTTTTATCGAAATTCAGTAAATTTTTATTGACAATCGGTAATATCCGTGCTATTCTGGGCCACACAAGGAGGTGACCCATCTTGAAACAGAAAGAACTTTCCATCCTACTTCGCGTGGTGGTGATCCTGTGCTGGTGCGGCTGCGCGCTGGTGGGCGGGCTGATCGTGCCCGCCATGGCCTGGGAGACGGCCGCGATGAACCCGGACCTGGCCTATCTGAAATGGCCGTGCCTCATCTTCTTCTGGTGCGCCCTGGCGGTGGTGGTGGCCGCGCTAGTCTGCGCCTATCAGATCTTCGCGGACATCGGCCGGGACCGCAGCTTTACCGCGAAAAACGCCCGCCGCCTGCGGCTCATCAGCCACCTGGCCCTGGGCGACACGGTGGCATGGCTGGTCGGCACCGTGGCGCTGGCCATGCTGGCGCCCATGCACCCCATGTTCCTGTTCGGGATGCTGGCGGTGCTGGTGGTAGGTGCGGCCTTCACCGTGGCGGCCTCCGCTCTGAGCCATCTCACCCTGAAGGCCGCCGCGCTCCAGGACGAGAACGACCTGACCATCTGAGGGCAATGTTATGATTTATGTTAACCTTGATGTGATGCTGGCCAAGCGGCATATATCCCTGACCCAGCTGTCGGAGCGCATCGGTCTGACCATTGCGAACCTGTCGGTCCTCAAGACGGGAAAGGCCAAGGCCGTGCGGTTTTCCACCCTGGACGCCATCTGCCGGGCCCTGGACTGCCAGCCGGGGGACATCCTGGAGTTCCGGGAAGAAGAAGCCAATGGATGAGAAAAAGAATAATGATATTATGGAAACTGCCTCTCCGCCCTCTCCCCCGCCTCTGACCTGGCGGGACGCCGCCGCGCCGGCGCTGGCGTTGGGCCTGGCATGGCTTTTCTGGGCCAGCTTTGGCCTGGAGAACCTGTCTCTCCCCCACCTGGGGGTGCTGGCGCTGGTGGGCGCCCACTTCGCCGCGGTGTTCGTCATGCTGGGCAGGCGGGCCCATATAAACGCCGGGAGTCTCTTCTGCACGGCGGCGGCCCTGGTCCTGGGGACGAGCTGCGCCCTGTACGATTCCGCCCCGTTTCTCCTGATGAACTGCTTCGTGATCCTGTTCGTCGCCGCCATGGCCACCTTCGCCCTGTCGGGCCACCTGGAGCTGGGCCGGACCCGGTCCCTGGGGGACGCCGTGGGTCTGAGCTTTATCGCCCTCTTCTCCCGCGTCGACCGCCCCTTCCGGGCCCTGGGACAGCTTCGCCGGCAAAAGGGCGCCGCCGCCCTGGGCCGGGGCGCGCTGGCGGTGGTCATCGCGGTGCCGGTACTGGCGGCGGTGCTGTGGCTTTTGTCCTCCGCCGACGCGGTGTTTGGAAGCCTTCTCGCCCCCTTCCGGGTGAATCTGGTGCCGGAACGGGCCTTTGGGAGCATCCTGCGGACGGTGCTGGCGGCGCTGTTCATCGCCTCCGCCCTGTGTTTCATCCGGGAAGAGCCGCTCCATCGGGCGGAAAAACCCGCCGGGGAGCGCCACGCCGCCACTTTTCTGCCTGTGGCGCTGCTGCTGGACATCGTCTACCTGGTCTTTTGCACCATCCAGTTCAAATACCTCTTCGGCGGCGCGCAGACCGCCGCCATGGCCGGCGGCTGGGCGGAATACGCCCGGTCGGGATTTTTCCAACTGGTGGCGGTGGCGGCCATCGACCTGGGTCTGGTCCTCCTGGGCGCGGACGCCGGCCGCTTCGCCGCCCGGGGCGGAAAGCTGCTGCGGTCGGCCTTCGCCCTGCTGCTGGCCCTGACAGCGGTGATCCTGGTGTCCGCCTTCTGGCGGATGCGCCTTTATATCACCGCCTTCGGCATGAGCGTGCTGCGGCTGCTGACGCTGTGGGCCATGGCGGTGATCGCCGCAGGCATCCTGGCGGCGGGATGGAAGCTGATCCGGCCGGTCTTCCGGGCCGTCCCGGTGGCCGCCGCCTTCGCCCTGGCGCTGTGGTGCTGCATGAACCTGGCGGGGCCCGGACGGATGATCGCCCGGTACAACGTAGACCATTATCTCTCCGGCCAGCTCCCGGAGGTGGACACCTATTATCTCTATGAGCTGGGCTGTGACGCCCGCCCCGCGGCGGAGAAGCTGGTGGAAGCGGGCGAACTGAGCGGCGACGCGCTGCTGGACTGGCAGACCGGCGGTGGGCGCACATGGGCCCAGCAGAGCCTGAGCGCCTGGCAGGCCGACCGGAGCGTGCGCCCCGCCGCGCCCATCCAATTCGAGACCGGCGAGACAGCCGGCTATAAGACCATCCTGTGGGAGGGCCGGACCTACGCCCCCTACGGGACGCTGAGCGAGGGCCGCATCGCCCTGGGGGCAAGACTGGGGCACCTGCGGGAGGATGCGGACATCATGGTCTACGCCGTAGGGAGCGCCGACACGGCCCTTTGGCTGGCGGAGTATACGAACGAGGGATGGATGGGCGATCCGCCCATGGTCTACCGGGCCCTGGACACGCCGGACGACGCGCCCGTCCCCGAGGGCGTGGACAGTCTGGGATATGACATCTGGCAAAATTGAACGCGCCGCCCGGCTTTCGCCGGGCGGCGCGATTTTCCCTGCTTGCAAAACGCATCAAAGTGCGTCATAATAGGCGGCGGGAAAGGAGGCGCGCGCCATGGAGGAAGACCGGGATCTGCCGGCAGAGCAGCCCAACACCTTCGTATACATAGACCCCCAGATGCTCCGGTCCATGGAGCGGGCCGCCCGAAAGAAGGAGCGGACCCGGCAGGAGCGGCTGGAGGCCGCCGAGGACGGGGATCTGGACGCCCAGTACCGGCTGGGCCGGGACTATATGGACGAGGCGCCGGAAAAGGCCTTCGACTGGCTCAGCCAGGCCGCCGAGGGCGGCCACATCGCCGCCATGTTCGAGTTGGGCCTGTGTTACGCCAACGGCATCGGCACGCAGCGGGACCCGATCCGCGCCGCGGAGCAGTTTGCCGCCGCCGCGGAGCAGGGCTTCGCCCCCGCCCAGTGTGAGCTGGGGCTGTGCTATGAGCTGGGCCAGGGCGTGGAGAGGGATCTGACCCGCGCCGCCGGACTCTACCGGGACGCGGCGGACCAGGGCTATCCCCCCGCCCTGTGCAATCTGGGATATTTCTATTTCCGGGGCATCGCCGTGCCCACCGACGAGGCGGAGGCCGCCCGGCTCTTCACGGCGGCGGCGAACCGGGGCCATCCCCGGGCGCTGTTCTTGCTGGGCCTGTGCTACGAAAACGGCTACGGTCTCCCGGCGGACATCCACAAGGCCGTGAAGCTATACGGCGCCGCCAGGGACAAGGGCTACGCCGAGGCCGCCTGCGCCCTGGGGGTGTGCTACGACCGGGGCGGCGGCGTGGAACAGGACGCGAAAAGGGCCGCCCAGCTCTATGCCGAGGCCGCCGACCGGGGCGACGCCCGGGGCCAGTATCTGCTGGGCCGCTGCTATGACTTCGGCCGCGGGGTGGAAAAGGACCCGGCGCGGGCCGCCGCTCTCTATGCCCGGGCGGCGGACCAGGGCCATGTCGCCGCTCTGTGCGAGCTGGGGCTGTGCTACGAGTTGGGCCAGGGCGTGGAGCAGGATCTGCAAAAGGCCGCCCAGCTCTATCTCCGGGCGGCAGAAAAGGGCCACGCGCCCGCCCAGTGCGACCTGGGCTATCTCTACTACGCGGGCAGCGGCGTGGACCGGGACCCGGAAAAGGCGGCGGCCTGGTTCGCCGAGGCCGCCGGCCAGGATCACCCCCGGGCCATGAGTCTGCTGGGCCAGTGCTATGAGTCGGGCGACGGCGTGAAGCAGGATCTGCAAAAGGCCGTCCAACTCTATGCCCGGGCGGCGGAGATGGGCCATCCCCCCGCCCAGTGCAACCTGGCCCTGTGCTACGAGACCGGCCGGGGTGTGGAGCGGGATATGGCAAAGGCGGTGGAACTCTACCGCCGGGCCGCTGAGCACGGCCATCCGCCCGCCCAGTGCAATTTGGGCTTTCTCTATTTCACCGGCGACGGCGTGGAGCGGGACGACGGCCAAGCCGCCGCCTGGTTCGCCAAGGCCGCCGGCAAGGGCTATCCCCGGGCCATGAGCCTGCTGGCCACCTGCTACCAGGAGGGCCGGGGCGTGGAAAAGGATGAGGTCCGGGCCGTGCGCTACCTCCAGGCGGCCTGGGAGCAAGGCTACCTCTCGGCAGCCTGCGACCTGGGGCTGTGCTATGAGATCGGCCGGGGCGTGGAGATGGACAAGGCGCGGGCCGCGGAGCTCTACCGGACGGACGCGGAGCGGGGCTACGCCCCCGCCCAGTGCAACCTGGGGTACCTCTATTACCACGGCGTGGGCGTGCCGGAGGACAACGACAAGGCCGCGTTCTGGTTCGCCAAGGCCGCCGACCAGGGCTATACCCGCGCCAGGTCCCTGCTGGCCGAGTGCTACGAATTCGGCCACGGGGTCGTCCAGGATCGGGACAGGGCGCTGGCCCTCTACCGCCAGGCGGCGGACGCCGGTTTTCTGCCCGCCCTGTGCGGCCTGGGGCTATGTTACGAGATGGGCTGGGGCGTGCCGGTGGACAAGGGCAGGGCCGCGGAGCTCTACCGCCGGGCGGCGGAAAAGGGCTACGCCCGGGCCCAGTGCAACCTGGGCTTTTTCTACTACCGGGGCATCGGCGTGCCCCAGGACGCCGCCCAGGCGGTTTCCTGGTTCACCAAGGCCGCCGACCAGGGTCTCGCCCGGGCCGTCTATCTGCTGGGTCAGTGCTATGCCCGCGGCGCCGGCGTGAAGAGAAGCCGCCGCCAGGCTCAGGAGTACTACCGCCGGGCCGCCGACATGGGCTACCAGAAGGCCCAGGAGGAGCTCAAGCGGATGAAGCACTGGCCCTGACCGCCGACAAAAAGCACCCCTGCCCGCGGGCAGGGGTGCTTTTTGTCGTTCTCTCAGCCGCACAGCTCCGCCACCGCCTGGGCGAAGATCTTCGCCGCGGTGACCAGCTCTTCCACGGGGATGCTCTCGTTGGCCCCGTGCATATTCACCTCCGTGTCGGGCATGACCACGCCGAAGGCCACGCCGCCGGGCACGTCGTGGACGTAGGTGCCGCCGCCCATGGAGTAGCACGCGCCGGGCCGGCCCGTGTGAGCCTCATAGCACCGGTTCAGGGTCTGGATGAAGCGCCCCTCCGCCGGGGTGTGGTGGGGCGGGACCATCTCTCCCTCCGTCTCGAAGCCCTGACTCCGCAGCTTTTCGTCGGCCACCTGCTTGCAGTTGCCCTCGTTGGCGCATACCGGCACCCGGCAGTCGCACAGACCGCTCAGCCCGGTCGCGGAAAACTCGATCATGGTGAAGGAGCAGGTCAGCGCCCCGGTCACCTCGTCGGCCTGGGCGATGCCCAGGGCCTTGCCGTAATAATCCCCGTGGGGCAGCAGCGCAGCCAGCGTCCGCAGGCTCTTCGTGCTCTCGCAGTCCGCCAGGGGCAGGCCGCACAGCACCCGGATGAGGGCCGTATTGGCGTTGACGCCGGTCTCCGGTGACGCCGCGTGGCAGCCCTTGGCGATCACCGTGAGCTTCACGCCGCCGTCCGTCTCCTCTGCCTGGACGGACGCGCCCACCTCCGCCGCCAGAGGCGCGGCGGCCGCCAGCAGGTCCGCTTTGGCCATGCCCGCCACCAGGGCGCTGGCCTGGCCGGGCACCACATTCACCCGGAACCCGCCGTGCAGCTCCGTCACCCGGGGCAGGGCCGTCTCAGCCGCCCAGCTCTTGGTGAACCGCAGACGGTAAAAGCCCTTCTCGGCGTTGCACACAGGGAAGCTGGAGTCCGGCGTGAAGGTCATGGGCGCGGGCTGCACCTGCTGATAGTACCAGGCCACGTCGCTGGAGCCGTTCTCCTCGTCCGTGCCCAGGATCAGCCGGCACCGCCCGTTCACGGGATAGCCCAGCTCCCGGACGCAGCGCATGGCATACAGCGCGGCGACAGCGCCGCCCTTGTCGTCCGCCACGCCCCGGCCGTAGATCCGCCCGTCGGCCTTTACGGTGGGCTCAAAGGGCTCCGTCTCCCAGCCGTCCCCGGGTCCCACCACATCCAGGTGGGCCAGCATATCCAGCAGGGGCTCGGCCGGCCCCATGTCCGCGGTCATCACCCGGTCGCCCCGGTTTGTCACGTCGAAGCCGTATCCGGCGCATAGCGCCATCGCCGCCTCCAGGGCCTTTTTCGGCCCGGGGCCGTAGGGAGCCCCCTCCTCCGCCGGGCCGGAGGTGCTGTCGATCCGGCAGAGGGTCTTCAGATCCTCCACCAGTTCCTCCCGGTGCGTGTCCATCCATTGGCTGATGCGGATATCCTTTTCCATAAGCGCTCCTTTCCGCCCGCGGCGGTTTTTTCTTTATTGTACCATGCGGCGCCCCTTCGCGCAAGCGTGGGCCCCGCCGATCTTCTCTCCGGCGCGGCGGTCCCGCCGCATTTGCAAATACGGGCCGCCTCTGGTATAATCCATTCGGAGCCCGCGCGGACGGGCCCGCTCACATTCTTTTGCCAGGAGGACGCCGCCCATGGACATCTGCCTGTTCGGCTCGGCCCGGGACACGGTCCCGGCCGTCTACCTCACCGAAACGGAAAAGCTGGGCCGCGCCATGGCCCGGCGGGGCCACGGCCTGATCTTCGGCGGCGGGGCCAGCGGCATGATGGGCGCCGCCGCCCGGGGCGCGCACGCGCTGGGCGGCCGGATCGTCACCGTAGCGCCGGATTTTTTCCAAAAGCCCGGCGTGCTGGTGCCCTACGCCGACGAGGAGATCATCACCCCCACCATGGCGGAGCGCAAGGCCGCCATGACGGCCCGGGCCGACGCCTTCATCGCCGCGCCGGGCGGCGTGGGGACGATGGACGAGCTGTTTGAGGCCGTCACCCTCCGCTCCCTGGGCCTGCCGGCCGGGCCGCTGGCCCTCTACAACGTGGCGGGATTTTATGACGGGTTGCTGACCTGGCTGCAAAAGGCCCGGCGAGAGGATTTCTTCCAGCCCGGCCTGCTGGAGGCGGTGGGCGTGTTCCGGGAGCCGGAGGCCCTGCTGGACTGGCTGGAGGACGCCGTGAAAAGCTGACGGACGCGGCAACGCCCGCGGAGAGTGCTCTCCGCGGGCGCTCTTTTTTTATTCTCCGCCGCCTTCCCCGGCGCCGCTGCTCCCGGTCTCGCCGCTGTCCGGCTGCACCGGCTGCGGGTCGACAGGGGGCGTGGTGGGAGTCTCCGGCTCCACTGGCGTATCGGTCACATCCACGGGCGGCTGCGTCGCATCCACGGGAGGCGTCGCGTCCACCGGGGGCGTGCCCTCCGTCGGCGGCGTGGGCGTCACATCCACCGGGGGCGTGCCCTCCGCCGGCGGCGTGGGCGTCACGTCCACCGGGGGCGTGCCCTCCGCCGGCGGCGTGGGCGTCACGTCCGCCGGAGGGGCGGCCAGCGGCACGAAGCTGGAATAGGTCACGCCCTCATAGGTGACGGTGACGTTGTAGCCGGTGAGGATGCCGTTTTCATCCACCACTTCCGCCCAGCTGGTATCCAGCGGGATGCTCTCCCCGTCCACCACGATAAAGGCGGAGGAACCGAACTCGGTGGGCCAGATGATTGTGGGCTCCGAGCCAAGGAAGCCCTCGTCATCGTTCGGGGGCACGTAGTATGTATCCCCGGGGAAGATATAGAACACGCTGGCCTTGCCGCGCTGCATTTTGAACAGATCCATTCCGTAGCGGATCCGGGTACGGCCGTGGGCGCCGGTGCGGTAGGCCCAGTCCAGCTCCACGTCGTAGATATACTCGGTGCCGTCCTCGTCATCGATCATCACCCAGGCGTGCAGCTGGTTGTTGGTACCCACGCCGCCGCAGATGGGATACGCCTGATAGCCCAGCCGCCGGGCCGCGTACAGGAACGCCGCCGCCCAGTAGAAGCAGGTGCCGTGCTTGGTCTCATACATGACCCGGGCGCACTCCAGCGCCCAGCTGGTGCTGCCGCGGATCCAGCCGGTGTTGCGGACCATATAGTCAAAGGTGTTGGTCTTGGCGATGGCGTTAAAGGCGGACCGGAGGCACTCATCGTTGAGAAGGTTCTCCGTCTTGCCCTGGATGATGGGCTCGAGCATCGCGTCCACATAGGTGTCCAGCACCTCGTCCCCGGAGGTATACCGGCCGTTCTCCCCGAAATGGAGGTAGCCCAGATCATAGTCGGACACAAAGGGCCCGTCTTCCTTTTCCACATAGAACATGGACCCGTCCAGCTCCTGCAGGCCGGTCTGGGAACGCCGGACAAAATAGCCGTTCTCCGGCACGAAATAGATGCCGTCGCTGTCCAGACCGTCCCGGATGGTATGGAAGCCCTTCTGGAAATAGTCCAGACGCTTGTCCGCGTTCACATGGACCATGTCGTCGCCGATGACCACGAAGCCGGGCTGCGCGTCCTCCACCTCGCCCAGGATGTAGGCCATCAGATCGCTGGAATAGGCCACGTCCACGATGTCATAAAAGGCCCAATAGTCCTTGGACACGTCGATATAGGGGCTTGTCTCGCAGACCAGGTCGATGGCGTCCCGGTTGGGGGTCCGGCCGCAGGCCCGGTTCACCATCACCACCGTCTCCGCCCTTGTCACCGGCAGATCGGGGCGGAAGTCGCCGTCCTCATAGCCGGAGATCCATCCCTCGGTGGTGGCGGCCGCCACCGCGCCCAGGGACCAGTGCTCCGCCGTCACGTCCGGGAAGGCGTTGGCCTGGATCTGTCCCACGCCCTTCAGCCGGCACAGCGCCGCCAGAAGCTCCGCGCGGGTGACGGGCTCCTCCGACCGGAAGGTCCCGTCGGCGTAGCCGCCCATCACCCCCAGGCCGGAGACGGCCTGGATGTCGGCGTAATAGGGATCGCTCTGGGCCACGTCGGTGAAGGCGAGGCCCGTCTCGGGGATATTCATGCTCTCCCTGTCCAGAAGGCTGCAAAGGATCCGGGCCGCCAGGCCGCGGCTGACCGTGCCCTCCGGCTGGAACAGCCGGTTGGCACCGGTGAGATACCGCACGTGCCCGCCGGTCAGCGCCATGGGCTCCCGGACATAGAGATCCATATCCGCCCACACGGCCACGGCGACCGGGTCCACGGGGCTGCCGTAGGCGTCCCGCCACTCATGCCCCTGGGGCACGTTGGCGATCGTTCCCCCGTCCTCCACCGGCTCCTGGCTGAGGATGAGGCTGCCGTCATAGAAGGTGACGGTGTGATAGTTCTCCTCTCCGACACCCTGCTGCTGCTCGGCGGTGCTCCGGTCGATGCAGGAGGCAAGCACGACAAACAGCGCGCAGACAAATAGCAATATGAGTGCTGTACGGCGCTTCATAAGACCATTCTCCATACGTTCATACCCCTCAGGATATGATTTGTCCCAATTGTCAGTTAGTATACCACAGGTGTACGGAATATGCCATAGTCACAATTGACAATCCGGTATAAAATAAAGGTATCCTGCGGTTTTTTCTTTTCATCGCGGTGCAAATGTGTTATAATCGTGTTTTGCAGGAAGACATTATAGCCTCTCCCCTGCCAAAAGTTGTTAACAGTTTATTATATTCATCTTCATTACCAGAAAGGCGAACATCTATGACCAGGATCGACATCTTTTCCGGCTTTTTGGGCGCCGGAAAGACCACCCTCATCAAGAAGCTGCTGGCCGACGGCTACAACGGCCAGAAGCTGGTGCTCATCGAAAACGAATTCGGTGAGATCGGCGTGGACGGCGGCTTTTTGAAGGACGCCGGCATCGTCGTCAACGAGCTGGAGTCCGGCTGTATCTGCTGCAGCCTCACCGGCGATTTCCGCGAGGCGCTGAAAATGGTGGACCAGCAGTACCACCCCGACCGCATCCTCATCGAGCCCTCCGGCGTGGGCAAGCTGTCCGAGATCGTGGCGGCCGTCCAGTCCGCCGGGGACCAGTTCGTCCTGGGCGGGCTCACCACCGTGGTGGACGCCTCCAAGGCGAAGATGTATATGAAGAACTTCGGCGAGTTCTTCAACAACCAGGTCCAGTCCGCCAACTGCATCGTGCTCAGCCGCACTGCCGGCATGAGCCAGGAGAAGCTGGCCCAGGCCGAGGCCCTGCTGCGGGAGAAGAATCCCGACGCGGTCATCATCTCCACCGACTGGGACGAGCTCACCGGCGGGCAGATCCTGGACGCCATCGACAAGAAAAACTCCATCTCCGCCGAACTGGCTGCCCTGCTGGAGGAGCACTACCGGGAGGAAGCGGAAGAGGACGAGGATGAGGACGGCGGGTGCGGCTGCCACCACCATCACCATGACGACGAGGACGAGGACGAGGAGCACCACGGCTGCTGCCACCACCATCACCACGACGATGACGACGAGGACGAGGAGCACCACGGCTGCTGCCATCACCATCACCACGACGACGATGACGACGAGGACGAGGAGCATCACGGCTGCTGCCACCATCATCACCACGACGACGAGGACGAGCACGAGCATGAGCACCACCATCACCATCATCACCACCATCACGGCCACGACGCGGACGAGGTGTTCCAGAGCTGGGGCGCGGAGACCGCGAAGAAATACACCGCCGCGGACATCGACGCCATTCTGGACAAGCTGGGCCGGGAGGCCGAGTACGGTCTGATCATCCGGGCCAAGGGCTACGTGCCCGCCCCGGACGGCACCTGGGTCCATTTTGATTACACCCCCGGCGAGAAGAACATCCGCACCGGTCCCGCCAACGTGGCCGGCCGGGTATGCGTCATCGGCGCGGACCTCAAAGAGGACGCTGTGAAGGAGCTGTTCGGACTGTGAAACAGGTCCCGGTCTATCTCTTCACCGGCTTTCTGGAGGCCGGCAAGACGAAATTCATCCAGGAGACTCTGGAGGATCCCCGCTTCAACCAGGGCGAGCGGACGCTGCTGCTGCTGTGCGAGGAGGGCGTGGAGGAATACGAGCCGGACAGCTTTTCCGGCAAGAACGTGTTCATCGAGTCCATCGAAAACGAGGAGGACATCCAGCCCGCCGCGCTGGAGGCGCTTTTCAAAAAGCACAAGGCGGAGCGGGTGCTGGTGGAGTATAACGGCATGTGGATGCTGGACAGTCTCTACCAGCGGATGCCGGAGGCGTGGGTGGTGGCCCAGGAGTTTCTCTTCTGCGACACCAACACCTTCGTCAGCTACAACGCCAACATGCGCCAGCTGGTGTACGACAAGCTGCGCAGCTGCGAGCTGGTGGTGTTCAACCGCTGCAAGCCCGATGCCGACCGGATGGAGCTGCACAAGATCGTCCGGGGCGCCAACCGCCGCTGCGATATCGCCTACGAGGCCCCCGACGGGAAGGTGGAGTACGACGAGATCGAGGACCCCCTGCCCTTCGATCTGAACGCGCCGGTGGTGGAGATCCAGGACGAGGACTACGCGCTCTTCTACTCGGACCTGTCCGAGGACTTTGAAAAGTACGACGGCAAGACCCTGCGCTACAAGGGCATGGTGGCCAAGAGCCCCCGCCTGGCGTCGGACAACTTCGTCTTCGGCCGGCAGCTGATGACCTGCTGTGTCAACGACATCCAGTTCACCGGCCTGATCTGCCGCTGGCCCGACGCGGCGCGGCTGCAAAAGGGCCAGTGGATCACCGTCACCGCCCGTGTGGATCTGAAGTGGCACAAGGGCTACGGCAAGCGGGGCCCGGTGCTCACGGTGCTGGATCTAGAGACCGCCGCTCCCCCCGCCCAGCCGGTGGCCACCTTTTACTGATCGAAAAACGAAAAAGCGCGTCCCCGTCCGAACGGACGGGGACGCTTTTTGCCGGGGCGGAACGCCGCCCTTTCCCTCAGGGCGCGGCCTTCGCCCGGCGGTCCAGGTCATCCCGCACCGCCTGATACAGCGCCGCCGTCAGCGGCACGCCCAGCAGCATGCCCAGCACGCCGAACATGGCGCCGCCCACGGTCACCGCCGCCAGCACGAAGATGCCCGGCAGCCCGATGGAGGAGCCCACCACCCGGGGATAGATCAGGTTGCCCTCCAGCTGCTGCAGCACCACGATGTACACCAAAAACCACAGGGCCTTCTCCGCGGACACGGACAGGATCATGAACGCGCCCACGCCCGCGCCGATGTAGGCCCCCGCCACGGGGATCAGGGCCGTCACCCCCACCAGCGCGCCGATCATGGCGGCGTAGGGGAACCGCAGCAGGGACATGCCCGCCATACACAGCCCGCCCAGGATGACCGCCTCGGTGCACTGGCCCACCACGTAGCTGCGGAAACTGCGGTTGAGCAGCGCCAGGGCGTAGCGCACCCGGGCCCGCCATTTTTCCGGCAGATAGCCGTCCATCAGCCGGTTGCACTGGCGGCCCAGGGTGTCCTTGCCCAGCAGGATATACACCGCGAAGATCAGCGCGAACAGGGCCGTCACCGCGCCGGAGAAGATGGAGCCGACGGCGCTGATCGCCCCGGTGAAGCCGCCGATCAGGATCTTTTCGATGTTCTTCACCAGCGCGCTCCAATCCATTTCGGCCAGCCGCTCCTCGATGTCCGCCGGGATGAGCCGCTCGATGGCCGGGTTGCTCAGCAGCTCGTCCACCGCCGCCGGCGCCTGCCGGATCAGGGCGTTGACGCAGGAGATGAACTCCGGCACCACCATCTGCACCACCAGCACCAGTACCAGCACCACCGTCAGCAGCGCCGCCAGCATGCACACCGGCCGGCGGGACGCCAGGGCCAGCTTCTTCCTGCTGTTGGGGAACCAGTGGCGCTCATAAAAGCCCATGAGGATGTTGATCAGATAGGCGATGACCGCCCCCAGCACCAGGGGCACACACGCCCCCAGCAGCAGGCCCAGCAGGCCCGACACAGTCTCCCAGTAGTAGATCGCCAGATACAGCAAAAACGCCGCGACGCCCAGCCGCCAGCAGGTCTTCCATTCCAATTTCATTTCCCTCACTCCTTATAGCACCCTTCCGAACACCCGCAGCTGTCCCGGCTCCGGGATGGGGATGTCGGCGTAGGCCGGGTTCAGGCTGTGCAGGCACACGCCCTCCGGCCGGTCGTGCAGGACCTTGATGTACCCGCTGCCCTGCCAGTAGAAGAGGCCGGTCTGGCCGTCCTCCACCGCGGGCGCCTGGCGCACGTACACGGTCTGGCCGTCGTGATAGCGGGGCTCCATGCTGTCCCCCGCCACCCGCACGGCAAAATCCGCGCCCTCCGGCGCGCCGGCCGCGTCGATCCACTGGTAATCCCCGTCGTCCAAAAACTGTCCGGGACCCGCGCTGGCCGCCAGGGTGTACAGCCGGATGGTCCGACCCCGCTCCGGCCGGGGCTCATACAGCCCGCTGCGCCGCAGCAGATCCGCGTATTCCGCCAGCTTCCGCCGGCCCGCGCCGTCCAGCCCCCTGGCCAGTCCCGCGCCCAAAAACTCCCCCGATATGTCGGACACCTCCAGCGCCCGGCACACCAGCAGAAATTGCCGGGCCGAGGGCTGGGTGGCGTTTTTCTCCCATTTGGAGAGCGCCTTGTCGCTCACCGGCTCCCCCAGCGCCGTCAGCCGCTGGGCCAGCTCCTTCTGACTCAGCCCCGCCTCGCGCCGCAGAGCCGCCAATTTTCCGCCCAGATCCTCCGTCACGGTCCCACGCCCCCCTTCGGGATACAGTATACCGTATAGGGCGAACCTTTGCAATAGTTTTCTCTTATTAGGAGAATTTTTCTCTTTACTTCTCCATTTGAGCGATTTATAATGGTCCCATGGAACGGATCATACTACATTCGGATATCAACGCCTGTTATGTGAGCATTGAGCTTCTGGACCGGCCGGAGCTGCGGGGAAAGCCGGTGGCGGTGGGCGGGGACGTGGAGGCCCGCCACGGCATCATTCTCGCCAAGAGCGAAGAGGCCAAGCGTTGCGGCGTCAAGACGGGCATGGTGCTCTGGCAGGCCCGGCAGCTGTGCCCGGAGCTGACTGTGCTGCGGCCCCACTATGAGAAATATGAGCGCTACTCCCGGGCCGCCCGGGCCATCTACGCCGACTTCACCGACCGGCAGGAGCCCTTCGGTCTGGACGAGAGCTGGCTGGACATCACCGGCTGCCACGCCTGGAAGGACGGCCTTTTGGCGGCCCAGGAGATCCGCCGGCGGATGCGCTCCGAACTGGGCCTGACGGTGAGCGTGGGGGTGAGCTGGAACAAGCCCTTCGCCAAGCTGGGCTCCGACTACCGCAAGCCGGACGCGGTGACGGTGTTTGACCGGGAGAATTTCCGCCGGATCGTCTGGCCGCTGCCCGCCAGCGCGCTGCTGTTCGTGGGGCCCGCCACCACCCGGACGCTGGATACCATGGGCATCCGCACCATCGGCCAGCTGGCCCGGTCGGACCCGGAGTGTCTGCGGCTGCGGCTGGGAAAGAGCGGCATCACCCTCTACCGCTACGCCAACGGCTGGGACGACAGCCCCGTGCGCCGCTTCGACTGTCCGCCGCCCCAGAAGAGCGTGGGCTGCTCCACCACCCCGCCCCGGGACCTGCTCAACGAGGGCGACGTCCGGTCGGTGATGCTGGCCCTGGCGGAGGAGGTAGGCGGCCGGCTCCGGGCGGGCCGGTGGGCGGGCTCCCTGATCGAGGTGGCCGCCCGGGACGCGTCCAGTCTGCGCTGGAACGGCCACCAGGCGGTGCTGTCCCGGCCCACGGACGTCACCCGGGAGCTCTTCCAATGGGCCATGGCCCTATTTGACCAGCTCCACGACTGGCCGGGGGCTCTGCGGGGTCTGGGGCTGCGGGTGGGGTCCCTCTCCCCCGCCGACGGACCGGAGCAGACGGATCTGTTCACCGACTACCGCCGTCTGGACGGCCAGCGGCGCATCGACGCGGCGGTGGACGCCATCCGGGAAAAATACGGCCGGCAGGCCATCCGCTACCTGGGCGCCACAAAGACTGAGGACATGCCGAGGGAGAAGTGCTCCTTCGCGGAGCGGTGAGAGAACCGCGGGCAGGGCCAGCCGCCCGGCGGGCATAAATCGCTTGCAATATTATTCGCTGCATGCTATAGTATTTTTAACAGCGAAAAACCGGTTTTCCAGAAAATGTATGTCCGTCCGCCCCCAGGGGCGGCCAGCCGGACCGAATCTGCCGAAAAAGGGAGTGTATTTGCATGAAGAAGTTTTCCGTGTCTCTGCTGTGTTCTCTGCTCTGCTTTCTGCTGTGCATGCCCTGCTTCGCCTGGGCGCAGGGTCTGGGCGGTCTGAGCGACGGCCTGCCGGATGTCACCGCCTCCGACGAGGAGGGCGATCCGGGCGTGCTGCCCGATCCGGCGGATCTGCTGGACAGCGAGGGTACGCTGTTTGCCGATGACTATAACTTCGCCACGGATTTTATATGCTCCGTCTACACCTACGATCTGGCGGACGATGACTTCCTCGCCGACTACCTGGACCTGGCGGAGGCCAACGGCTTCACCGCGTCTGAGACGACGGTGGAGGGTTACGATGCCTATCGCCTGGAATACGAGGATCTGGCGGCGCTGCTGCTGCCCGATTACGACGGGGTGATGATGCTGCTGGTGCAAAACGGCATTGTCTTTGGCGAGCCCCTGCCCGAGTACTACGTACGCATGGTCTACAACGGCCGCGAGGTGCTGACGGACGAGTTGGACTTCATGCGCTCCTACGACGCCTATCAGTACAAATTTGAGTACTTCGACACCGAGCAGAGCCCCTCCCACTTCCAGATGCGCTTTCCCAAGTCCATGCGCGACGGGGACGACATCACCTGGACGCCGGATGATCCGCCGGAATACCTCTACGTGAGCGCCGGCAGCATTCTGATGAACTACCAATCCTTCACCAGCCGGGGCGAGTGGGGCGGCAGCGACGATTTCTTCCAGCTGAAGATCGTCACAAAGGAGGACACCCCCGAGGGCCTGATCATCGAGGGCCGTTTCAGCGCCGTCCTGGATTACGCCTCCATCACCATTGAAAACGGCGCGTTCCGCATCCTGATAAAATAAGCGCGCAGGTCCGCAGACGACAAAAAACGCCCCCAGCCGGTGGCTGGGGGCGTTTTTGCATCATTAATAGTACCGCTTATGTTTGTTCTTGCGGGCCGCCTCGGACTTCTTGCGGCGCTTGACGCTGGGGCTCTGATAGTACTCCTTGCGGCGGAGGTCATTCATGACGCCAGCCTTGGCGCAGCTGCGCTTGAACCGCTTGAGCGCGTTATCGAGAGATTCGTTCTCTTTGACGTAAATTTCCGACATTCTGTTTTCCCTCCCTCCGAATACGCCTCGTATGTGCTTTCTCCTGCGGACCTTGGATATTATAAAGGTTTTCCGCGTTCTTGTCAAGGAATTCTTACTTTTTCGGCCGCAAAATCAAATTCACCAGGCGGTTCTTCACCACGATGGTCTTGACGATCTCCATGCCCTCCATGGCCCGGGCCACCTTGGCGTCGGCCTTGGCGGCCTCCAGGACGGTCTCGTCGGAGGCGTCGGCGGGGACGGAGACGGTGCTCTTGAGCTTGCCGTTGATCTGCACAGCCATCTCCCTGGTGTGCTCCACCATCTTGGCCTCGTCGTATTCCGGCCAGCTCTGGGCCATGGCCCGGCCGGAAAAGCCCAGCATCTCCCACATCTCCTCCACCACGTGGGGGGCGAAGGGGCTGAGCAGCTCCAGCAGAACACGCATGTCGCCCTTGCTGGGCTTGGATTTATAGAACTCGTTCACCAGCGTCATCATGGCGGCGATGGCGGTGTTGAACTTCATCTCCTCGATGTCGTCGGACACCTTCTTGATGGTCCGGTGCAGCAGCGCCTCATTGGCCTCGCTCACCTCGTCCCCCGTCGGGCCGGCCTCGGCCAGGGCCCAGACACGGTCCAGGAACTTCTTGCAGCCCTTCACAGCCTCGTCGGACCAGGCGGCGGCCTTCTCAAAGTCGCCGATGAACATGGTGTACAGCCGCAGAGTATCCGCGCCGTACTTGGCCACCACGTCGTTGGGGTTGACCACGTTGCCCCGGCTCTTGGACATCTTCACGCCGCCCTCGCCCAGGATCATGCCGTGGCTGGTTCGCTTGGCGTAGGGCTCCTTGGTGGGCACCATGCCGATGTCGTAGAGGAACTTGTGCCAGAACCGGCTGTACAGAAGGTGCAGCGTGGTGTGCTCCATGCCGCCGTTGTACCAGTCCACCGGGGACCAGTATTCCAGGGCCTCCTTGGAGGCCAGGGCGGTGTCACAATGGGGGTCCATATACCGCAGGAAGTACCAGCTGGAGCCGGCCCACTGGGGCATGGTGTCGGTCTCCCGCTCGGCGGGACCGCCGCACTTGGGGCACTTGCATTCCACCCAGTCCCGCATCTTGGACAGGGGGCTTTCGCCGGTGTCGGTGGGCTCGTAGCTCTCCACCTCCGGCAGCAGGATGGGCAGCTGCTCCTCCGGCACGGGCACCCACCCGCACTTAGGGCAGTTCACCATGGGGATGGGCTCGCCCCAGTACCGCTGGCGGGAGAACACCCAGTCCCGGAGCTTGTAGTTCACCTTGCGCTCGCCCACGCCCTTCTCCTCCAGCCAGGCGATCATCTCCTCCTTGGCCTGTTCCACGGGCAGGCCGGTGATGAAGCCGGAGTTGACCAGGATGCCGGTCTCGCAGTCGGTGTAGGCGGCCTTTTCCACGTCGCCGCCGGCCACCACCTCGATGATGGGCAGGTCAAAGGCCTTGGCGAAATCCCAGTCGCGGCTGTCGTGGCCGGGCACGGCCATGATGGCGCCGGTGCCGTAGGTGGCCAGCACGTAGTCGGAGATGAAGATGGGGATCTGCTCCCCGTTCACCGGGTTGATGGCCGCCACGCCCTCCAGGCGCACGCCGGTCTTCTCCTTGGAGAGCTCCGTGCGCTCCAGCTCGGACTTGTGGGCGGCGGCGTCCTGATAGGAGCGCACCGCGTCGGCGTTCTTCAGCAGCGGCATCCACTTTTCCAGCAGGGTGTGCTCCGGGCTCATGACCATGTAGGTCACGCCGAAGAGGGTGTCGCACCGGGTGGTGAAGATGCGCATCTTGTCCCCGGCGGTGGTGTCGAAGTCCACCTCCGCGCCCTCGCTGCGGCCGATCCAGTTGCGCTGCTGGATCTTCACCCGCTCGATGTAGTCCACATCGTCCAGATCGTCGATGAGCCGCTGGGCGTAGGCGGTGATGCGCAGCATCCACTGGCTCTTTTCCTTCTGGATGACCGGCGAGCCGCACCGCTCGCACACGCCCTCCACCACCTCCTCGTTGGCCAGCACACACTTGCAGGAGGTGCACCAGTTCACGGGCATGGTGGCCTTGTAGGCCAGCCCCTTCTTCCACAGCTGCAGGAAGATCCACTGGGTCCACTTATAGTATGTAGGATCCGTGGTGTCCACCATCCGGTCCCAGTCGAAGCCGAAGCCCAGCATTTTCAGCTGCGCGGTGAAGTTGGCCACGTTCCGGCGGGTGACGTCGTGGGGGTGCATGTGGTTTTTGATGGCATAGTTCTCCGTGGGCAGGCCGAAGGCGTCGTAGCCGATGGGGAACAGCACGTTATACCCCTGCATGCGGCGCTTGCGGGCCACGATGTCCATGGCGGTATAGGGCCGGGGATGGCCCACATGCAGGCCCTGGCCGGAGGGGTAGGGAAACTCGATGAGCCCGTACCACTTGGGCTGGGGATCGCCGGTCACGGCGGCGTAGGGCTTCTCCTGCTCCCAGATGCCCTGCCATTTTTTCTCGATGCGGTCAAAATCGTATGCCATGTCTTTATGCCTCTACAATTTCCTTGATATCCACGTCCAGAGCGTCGTTCCAAAGCCGCTCCAGGCTATAAAATTCCCGTGCCTCCCGCTGGAAGATGTGCACCACCAGGCAGCCGAAGTCCAGCAGCAGCCAGGTGCTGTTGCGGGACCCCTCCCGGCGCAGGGGCGGCATGCCCGCCTCGGAAAGGCGCTTGTCCACCTCGTCGTACAGGGTGCGCACATGGGGCGTGGAGTTGGCCGTGCAGATGCAGAAATAATCCGCCAGCACGGTCAGGTCGGTGGTCTTGAGCAGACGGATGTCGGTCGCCTGCTTGTCCGACAGGGCTTTCACCGCCAGCTTTGCCGCTTCAAAAGGTTCCATATCTATCTCTCCTGCTATTATGGTTTCAGGGCCCGTCCCACGGGATGGGGGCGGCGCCGCGATCTTCCAGTTTCTTCAAATAAAATTCTCTCGTCCGGGCGGTATCCGGGTGCAGAGGCAGCCCCCGGGATCGCACGTACTCCACCGTCCGCCGGGCGCACAGCTCCACCGCCGCGTCCAGATCGGAGAAGGCCGCCTTCCGGATGGCCTCCAGGGCCGGGTATGGCTTGCGGTGCTCCTCGATGGCGTCCGCCAGAAATACGATCTGCTCCAGCAGCGTCATGTCCGGCCGGCCGGTGGTGTGCCAGCGGATGGCGTCCGCGATGGGCCCCGGGGCGCCAAACTCCGCCGCCGCAAAGGCGGCTCCCGTCTTGGCGTGCAGCAGTTCCTCGTTTTCCAGCTCCCACTTATCGGGTATGATATCATATTTTTCGCATATACGCAACTGCCCGTCCCGGTCGGCTTTTTTCGTGCAGTCGTGCAATATGGCGGCCTCCGCCGCGTCCTCCGGGTCCGCTCCCCAGCGCTCCGCCAGCGCCCGGGCCATGGCCTCCGTGCCCCGCACATGCTCCACCCGGGTGGGCTTGAGACAGACGTACGCCCTCTCCCGCAGCCAGGCAAGCTCCGGCTTCGCCCCGTAGAGCCGGTGGCGGATGATATATCCATACACGTCCTCGGTGAGGTATTCCCGCCCCTGCCGCCGGGGGAGCAGCGAGCGCACTTCCGTGGAGGACACCGTCACCGGCTGGCCGGCCAGCACGGTCACCGACGCGCCGTATCTCTCCCGCAGACGGGCCGCCTGGGTCTCGATCTCTCCCTCCCGGCCCGTCTCCCGGGCGAACACCGCCAGCCGGGCCAGGGCCATGATGACCTCCGGCGCATACCAGCCCTCGACGGTCAGCAGCATATCCGTGCCCATGAGGAAGACGAGCTCCGCGCCGGGATACATCTCATGCAGCTGGCGCAGGGTGTCGGCGGTATAGCTGGGTCCCTCCCGGCAAAGTTCAATCTCCGAGGCCTCGCAGCCGGGGATCTCCCCCGCCGCCAGTTTCGTCATGGCAAACCGGTGCAGCGGCACGGGGGTGCCCTCCGGCAGGGGTTTGTGGGGCGGGAAGTTCGCCGGGATGAGCAGGGTCCTGTCCGGCGCCAGGGCCGCTGCGGCGGTCTGCACCGAGCGGATGTGGCCCAGGTGAGGCGGATTGAAGCTGCCGCCGTAAATGAGAATGCGCATCCCTCAGCCCTTGGGCAAGACTATTTTCGCCCCGTCCGGCCGCTTTTTATACAGCACAAACACCTTGCCGATGACCTGTACGCCCTCGGCGGAGCAGGCCTGGCACAGAAGCTGCTGGGCCTCGGCGGCGGTGTACATGCAGTTTTCCAGCACCTTCCCCTTCACCAGCTCCCGGGCGGCCAGGGCCTCGTTGGCCTGGGCGATCACCGGCTCGGTGACGCCCGCCTTGCCCACGTGGAGGATGGCCTCCTCCTTCTGGGCCAGAGAGCGCAGATAGGCCCGCTGTTTCCCTGTCAGCATCTTTTCTCCAACTCCTTCGCAAACGCCGCCAGCGCTCTGGCGCGGTGGGAAATTTTGTTCTTGACCTCCTCGCCCAAACTGGCGAAGGAGCCCTCGTACCCCTCCGGGCAAAACACCGGGTCATAGCCGAACCCGCCGCTGCCGACGGGAGACTCCAGAATGCGGCCGGGGCACTCCCCCCGGGCCCGAAGCACGCTCCCATCCGGGAACACGCAGCAGATGCAGCTGACGAACTTCGCCTCCCGGTCCGTCACGCCGGAGAGCTTTTCCAAAAGGTAGAGATACTTCTGCTCGTCCGTCCAGGCCTTGCCGCCGCCAAACCGGGCGGAGTGCACGCCCGGGGCCCCATCCAGGGCCTTCACGCACAGCCCCGAGTCGTCCGCCACCGCGGGCAGGCCCGAGGCGGCGCAGACGGCGGAGGCCTTCAAAAAGGCGTTCTCCTCGAAGGTCTCGCCGGTCTCGGCCACATCCAGGTCGAACCCGGCCTCTCGCTGGGAGACGATCTCGATGCCCATGGGCTCCAGGATCTCCCGGAACTCCCGGAGCTTGCCCTTGTTGCCGGAGGCAAGGATGAATCGTGCATGTTTCACTGCAACATCGCCTCCGCGAATTCTCTCGCGTCAAAGGGCCGCAGATCCTCCGCGCCCTCGCCCACGCCGGCGAATTTGACAGGCACGCCCAGCCGCTGGGCGATGGAGAACACCACCCCGCCCTTGGCCGTGCCGTCCAGCTTGGTGAGCACAATGCCGGTGACGCCGGCGGCCTTGGCGAACTGCTCCGCCTGGATGAGGCCGTTCTGGCCGGTGGTGGCGTCCAGCACCAGCAATATCTCGCAGTCGGCACCGGGCAGCTCCCGGCCGATGATCTTGGTGAGCTTGGTCAGCTCGTTCATCAGATTCTGCTTGTTGTGCAGCCGCCCGGCGGTGTCCACGATGATGATGTCGCTGCCCCGGGCCTTGGCCGCGGAGCAGGCGTCGAACACCACCGCGCCGGGGTCGCCGCCCTCGCCATGGCGGACAATGTCCGCGCCGGTGCGCTGGGCCCAGATGCCCAGCTGCTCCGACGCAGCGGCCCGGAAGGTGTCCGCCGCGCACAGCAGCACCTTCTTCCCCTGGTCATGAAACTGCTTGGAGAGCTTGCCGATGGTGGTGGTCTTGCCCACGCCGTTGACCCCCACCATGACCACCACGGCGGGCTTGGTGGCAAGGCACAGCTCCGGGGAGCCGGCCTTCTCCATCTCGGCGGTGAGGATGTCCACCAGCTTGGCCTGCACATCGGCCCCCTTCAGCTTCTTCTCCTGCCGCAGGGCGTCCACGGCCATCTCCGCCGTCTCCACCCCCGCGTCCGCCAGGATGAGCCGCTCCTCCAGCTCGTCCAGAAAATCCTCGTCCACGCCGGAAAAGGCCGCGAACAGCCCGCCCAGCAGGCCTTTTTTCTTCTCCTTAAATAACGCCATATCGGTGACTCCTTTAGTTTTCCGCCGTCTTCTGCGCCTCGGCCAGATCCAGCTCGATGATGCGGGACACGCCCTTCTCCTGCATGGTGACCCCCAGCAGCACGTCCGCCTTCTCCATGGTGCCCCGGCGGTGGGTGATGACGATGAACTGGGTCTTGTCCAGCCGGTGCAGGTACTCAGCAAAGCGCAGCACGTTCTCCTCGTCCAGGGCTGCCTCGATCTCGTCCATGACGCAAAACGGCGTGGGCTTCAGCTTCAGGATGGAGAAGTACAGCGCAATGGCCACGAAGGCCTTCTCCCCGCCGGACAGCAGGCTGATGTTGCTCACCGCCTTGCCGGGGGGCTGGACCTTGATCTCGATGCCGCAGTTGAGGCAGTCGGACTCGTCCTCCAGCCGGAGGCTGGCCCGCCCGCCGCCGAACAGCTCCAGGAACGTGGCCCGGAAGCTCTGGTCGATGGCGGCGAACTCCCGCAGGAATATCTCTTCCATCTGGCCGGTGATGTCGGCGATGATGTCCAGCAGCTCCTCCTTGGCCTTGGCGATGTCGTCCCGCTGCTCGGTGAGGTAGTCGTACCGCTCCCCCACCCGCTTGCTCTCCTCGATGGCTCCCAGGTTGGGGGTGCCCAGCTCCCGGATGGCGCGGCGCAGCTCCGCGATGCGCCGGTTGGCGGCGGCGAGGCTCTCGATGCTCTGCCGCTGGGCCTGAGCCGCGGTGCGGGTCAGCTCGTATGTATCCCACAGCCGGTCGATGATCTGCTTCTCCTCCATCTCGGCGGCTAGGGTCTGCCGCTCGATGGAGGCGGTGAGCCGCTCCTGTTCGATGAGCGCCTCGTTCTGCCGCTGGGCGTCCTTGTCCGCCTGGGTGCGCTTGCCCTCCAGTTCCAGCTTCTGGCTGGTGATGGTCCGCAGCCGCTCCCGCATGGCCTCCGCCTCGTTGGCGAGGGCCAGCTGCTTTTCGCCGGACCGGGCCAGGGCCTCGTCGATGCGCCGGTTCTTCTCCTCATATTCCGCCAGCAGAGCCTGCCGCTGCTCGCCGCCGGCGGCCATGGCCGCCTTCACGTCCTCCAGCTGGCGTGCGCTGGCGGCCTTGGCGTCCCGCTCCGCCTGCAGGGAGGCGGCCTCCGTCTGGACCTGGGCCAGCTCCTGGCCGGCCACGTCCATGTCGTACCGGGCCGCGGCCAGCTCCCGCTCCGCGTTCTCCAGCGCAGCGGACTTCTCCTCCAGCTGGGCCTTGAGGGCCGCCCGCTGCTTTTTCAGCTTCTCCAGCTCGTTGGCCCGGCTGAGCACGCCGGTGCCCTTGGCGGCGCTGCCGCCGGTCATGGAGCCCCCCGCGTGGATCATCTGTCCGTCCAGGGACACGATGCGAAACTCATTCTTATGCCGCCGGGAGATGGCCACGGCGTCCCCCAGGGTCTCGGCGATCACCGTCCGGCCCAGCAGGCTCTCAAAGATGTTCCGGTATTTGCCGTCGAACTGCACCAGATCCAGCGCCAGGCCCAGATAGCCCGGCTCCCCCTCCGGGACCTGGCGCAGCACGCCGCCCCGGATGGCGCTCAGAGGCAGGAAGGTGCCCCGGCCGCTGTCCAATCGTTTCAGCAGCTCGATGGCGGCCTTGCCGTCCTCCGGCTCGTCCACTACGATGTTCTGGGCCGCCGCGCCCAGGGCCGTCTCGATGGCCAGGGTATACCGGTCCTGGGTCCGGACCAGGTTGGCCACCGGCCCGTGCACGCCCTTCAGGTTGCCCCGGGCACTGGCCTGCATGACCGTCTTCACCGCCCGGTTGAAGCCCTCGTAGTCCTTCTCCATCTCCGTGAGCATGATGATGCGCCCATCCATGCTCCGTCCGTCCACCGTCAGGCGGGTCACCTCGTCCCGCAGATCGGACACCCGGCTCTCCCGGCCGGACATGCGCATCCGGTGGCCGTTTACCACGTTGGTCAGCTGGCTGATCCGGCCCGCCAGGCCGTCCAGCTCCGCCTTCGCCGCCTCCACGCGCCGGCGCAGTTCGTCGATCTGGCTGTCCAGGGCGCTGATGCGTCCGGCGTCCGCGCTCATATCGCTGCGCAGCCGGTCCATACTGTCCAGATTGCCCTTTTTATCCGCCTCCAGCACCGCCGCGGCCCGGCGGGCCTCGCCGATGTCGTTCTCCTTGTCGGTGAGCCGCTCCCGGACCGACTCCATTTCCAGGTCCTTCTCCCGCATGCGCTGGGAGATGTCCTCCGTGCGCCGGTAGTGCTCCGAGACCGCCGCGCGCATCCGCTCCAGCTCCGCCTTCGCCGCCTCATGGCTCTGGCGGATGGACTCGGTCTGGCCGGAGAGCTTGTCCAGCGTCTCCATCCAGGCGGACACCTCCAGGCCCTTCAGCTCCTCCTTCAGGCGCAGATACCGCTCCGCCACCTCCGCCTGTTTGCGCAGGGGCGTCAGCTGCATCTCCAGCTCCTCGATCTTGTCCCCCACCCGCAGCAGGGCGTCGTCCGTGGTGGAGAGCTTCCGCTCCGCTTCCTCCTTGCGGAAGCGGTAGCGGGAGATGCCCGCCGCCTGCTCAAAGATCTCCCGGCGGTCGGTGCTCTTGGCGGAGACGATCTCCGCGATGCGCCCCTGGCCGATGATGGAATAGCCGTCCCGGCCCAGGCCCGTGTCCATGAGCAGCTCGCTCACGTCCCGGAGCCGGACGGACTCTTTGTTGATATAATACTCGCTCTCTCCGCTGCGGTAATACCGGCGGGAGATGGCCAGCTCATCGCTGTCCAGAGGGAAGATGCGGGCGGTATTGTCCAGGATCAGCGTCACCTGGGCGAAGCCCAGCTTTCCCCGCTTTTCCGTGCCGCCAAAGATCACGTCCTCCATTTTTCCGCCCCGGAGGGCCCGGGTGCGCTGCTCGCCCATCACCCACAGCACCGCGTCGGATATGTTGGACTTGCCGGACCCGTTGGGCCCGACGATCATGGTCACGTCCTTTTCAAACAGGATGGTGGTCTTGTCCGGGAAGGACTTGAACCCCTGTATCTCCAGCGCCTTTAAGTACAAAATCTAATACTCCTATGCCTGTTTTCTCCGGTCAACAACACAAGATTTAGTATACCGCAATCATGACTGCGCGTCAACCAAAACCACGCCGTCCCCGGCGGTGGCCAGACCCTTTACCCGCAGCCGCCGCAGCTTGAACGCGGCCGTCAGGGCGGCGATGTTGCTCCGGTGCTGCCCGATCATGGCGCTCACCCGCTCCGGCGCCACGCCGAGGGTCACGTCCGCGCCGGCGGGCACGCCCTCCAGCAGCCTTTCCGCCTGGCGCCGCAGGATCTCCGAGCGGACAAGCTCGCCCAATGCGGGGTGGTAGGCCCCGCCCACCGCGCCGCCGGCGGACAGCTCCTCCGTGGGGTTGAGCCCCAGGCGGATCACCGGGATGGCCGCCGCCTCAAAGAGGGGCAGAATATCCGCGCACACCGCCACCGCGTCGGAGACCGTGTGCTCCGGATACGTCCCGGCCCGCCACATCTCCTCCAGCGCCGTGCCCCGGACGATCACCGTGGGATAGATCCGCGCCCCGTCCGGCTCTAGGGCGATGATGCGCCGGGCGGTGTCCACATCCGTCTCCCGGTCGGAGCCAGGCAGACCGGTCATCATCTGCAGCACCAGCTTCAGCCCGGCGGCCTTCACCAGATGCGCGGCGCGCGCCGTATCGGCGGCGGCGTGGCCCCGGCCAGAGGCGGCCAGCACGGCGTCGCACATAGACTGGGCCCCCAGCTCCACCGTCCCCACGCCGTACCCCTTGAGCATATCCAATACGCCCTCGTCCACCGCGTCGGGCCGGGTGGAGAGCCGGATGGACGAGACCGTCCCGTCCTCCAGCCAGGGCTGGGCGGCCTCCAGCAGCCGACGCTGCAGATCCGGGCTCACCGCCGTAAAGCTACCGCCGTAAAAGGCCAGTTCCACGCCGGAAGCGCCCTGGGCCTGCGCCCGGTCCAGCGCTGCGGTCACATCGGCGGCAGAAGCGGGCAAAGGGCTGCCGGAGATGCGCTTCTGGTCGCAGAAGACGCAGTCGTTCGGGCAGCCCAGGTGCGGGACGAAAATGGGGATGATCCTCGCTCTCGCCATCAGTGTTCCAGCGCTTCCAGCGCGGCCCTGGCGGCCGCCTGTTCCGCTTCCTTCTTGCTCTTGCCCTCGCCCCGGGCGCTGGCGCCGTCGTGGAGCGCCACGCTGGCGGTGAAGGTCTTGTCGTGGTCTGGTCCGGTCTCGGCCACGATGGTATACACCGGGGCTGCGCCGCCGGCGCGCTGCAGCAGCTCCTGCAGCTGGGTCTTATAGTCCGTCCGGGCCGGGCGGTGTCCCGCCCGCACGTCCATGAGGATGTGCCCGGCGATGAACGCCTCCGCCGGCTCCAATCCCCCGTCCAGGTAGATGGCCGCGATGATGGCCTCCACACAGTCGGCCAGGATGGACGGGCGCTGGCGGCCGCCGTTGCACTGCTCGTTTTTGCCCAGATGGATATACTCCCCCAGTCCCAGGGACAGGGCCACCTGGTGGAGGCTGGCCTCGCACACCAGCTCCGCCCGCAGGCGGGTCAGCCCCCCCTCCGGCATATCCGGATAGAGCCGGCAGATGGTCTTGGCCGCGCAGAAGCCCAGCACCGCGTCGCCCAGAAATTCCAGACGCTCGTTGCTGTGCCTTCTGCCCGGCTGCTCATTGGCGAAGGAACTGTGGGTCAGAGCGGTCTCCAGATAGGACCGATCTGAAAACGCATACCCCAGCCGCTTCTCCAGCTCGTCCATTACGCCTCGGTATGGGCGCTGACATAAGCGACCAGGTCGCCGATGGTGTGCATCTCCATGACCTCCACCTCGGGGATCTCGCTCAGGCCGAACTCATCCTCAATATCCCCCAGCAGCTCCACCACGTCCAGGGAGTCGAAGTCCATATCGTCGAAGCTGGTGTTCTCGTTGAGCTTCTCCGGATCCATGTCGAACTGCTTGCAAATCATCTCGATAATTTTGTCGTAGATCATTTTCAAATCTCCTTTGCCTTGTCCAATTTCATGAAATCTATGTTGGCTTCAATGGCTCCCGCCACATCCGCCTCTACGCAGGCGATTGCCTGGCGTATCGCGTTGAAGATCGCCCGCTCGTCGGACCCGCCGTGGGCCTTGATCACAGGCTTGGAGATGCCGATGAGGGCCGTGCCCCCCACCTCCGAGGAGTCCAGCATGGACCGCAGGCCGGAAAGGTCCTTTTTGATCACCAGGGCGGCCAGCTTGTTGGGGGTGCTCTTGTACATCACGCCCTTCAGCTGCCGGAACATGAACTTGGCCGCGCCCTCCACGGTCTTGAGCATCACGTTGCCCGCCAGACCGTCGGTGACCAGCACGTCGAACCGGCCGGTGAACAGCTCGCTGCCCTCGGCGTTGCCTATGAAATTGATCCGTCCGGCGTCGGAGGCCGCCTTGAGCAGTCCGAAGGCCTCCTTCTGCAGCGCGCCCCCCTTGGTGTCCTCGGTGCCCACGTTCAGCTGAGCCACCCGGGGGTTCTGGATGCCCATCATCCGCTGGGCATAGAACGCGCCCATATAGGCGAACTGCAGCAGGTACTCCGGCGTGGAGTCCACATTGGCGCCGCAGTCGATGAGCAGCACGCCCTTGTCCCCGTTGGGAATGACCGGGCCCAGCGCCGCCCGGCGGATGCCCTTCACCCGCTTGACGAACTGGGTGGCGCCGGCCAGCAGCGCGCCGGTGCTGCCCGCGGATACCACCGCGTCGCCCTCGCCGCCGCGCAGCATGTTGAGCGCCACGGTCATGGAGGACTGCCGCTTTCTGTAGCAGGCCATGCCCGGCTCGTCCTCCATGGTGACCACGTCCGGGGCGTGGACCACCTGGATACGGGCCTCGCTCCCGCCGCCGCAGGCGGCAAGCGCGGCGCGCACCTCGTCCTCACGGCCCACCAGCACGATGTCCGTGTCCAACTCCCGGGCGGCCTTTACCCCGCCGGAGACCACCGCCTGGGGGGCGTTGTCGCCGCCCATGGCATCCAGGATGATCCTCATGTGCCGCTCTCCTCTCTCCGGATGATTCCGTCCAGCTCCGCCAGCGCCCGCTCCGCCACCTTCAGGTACCGCTCCCGCTTGCCGCGGATGCGCTCGTCCAGCTTCTCGATGATGCCGAAATTCACATTCATGGGCTGAAAGTCCCCGCTGGCCGCCCCGCCGGACACGTACAGCGCCAGCGCGCCGATGGCCGTGGTCCGGGGAAAGTCCAGGGGCGGCAGGCCCTGCAACCGCCGGGCCATCTCCAGCGCCGCCAGCATGCCGCTGGCGCAGCTCTCCACGTAGCCCTCCACGCCGGTGATCTGGCCGGCGAAGGCGATGCGGGGCTCCGTTTTGAGCCGGTAATACCGGTCCAGCAGAGCCGGGCCGTTCAAAAACGTGTTGCGGTGCATCTTCCCGTAGCGCAGATACTCCGCGTTGGCCAGCGCCGGGATCATGCCGAACACCCGCCGCTGCTCCGGGAAGGTCAGGTGTGTCTGAAAGCCCACCAGGTTGTATACCGAGCTCTCGTCGTTGTCCCGGCGCAGCTGCACCACGGCGTGATAGCTCTCCCCCGTCTCCGGGTTGCGCAGTCCCACCGGCTTCATGGGCCCGTAGCGCAGGGTGTCATGGCCCCGGCGGGCCATCACCTCCACCGGCATGCACCCCTCGAACACCCCCGCGTCCTCGAAGCCGTGGACCGGGGCCTCCTTTGCCGCCGCCAGCTCCGTGACGAAGGCGTCGTACTGCTCCTTATCCATGGGACAGTTGATGTAGTCCGCCGTCCCCTTGCCGTAGCGGGAGCCGAACCAGGCCTTGGTCATGTCGATGCTGTCCGCGGCGATGAGCGGCGCGGCGGCGTCGAAGAAGTGGAGAAAATCCGCCTGGCCGCAGGCCTGGGCGATGGCGGGGATGAGCCCGTCGCTGGTCAGCGGCCCGGTGGCGACGATACACTCCCCCTCGGGGAAGGCGGTGACCTCCCCCTCCACGACCTCGATGTTGGGATGGGAACGGACGGCCTCGGTGATGGTCCGGGCGAACGCCTCCCGGTCCACCGCGAGAGCCCCTCCCGCGGGGACGCGGTGGCGCTCCGCGCTGCTCATCATCAGACTGCCCAGCCGCCGCAGTTCCTCCTTCAAAAGCCCCACGGCGTTGGAAAGATCGTCCCCCCGCAGGGAGTTGGAGCACACAAGCTCCGAGAACAGCGGCGAGGTATGGGCCGGGGTCATCTTCTCCGGCTTCATCTCATACAGCCGGACATGAAAGCCCCTCCGGGCCAGCTGCCAGGCGGCCTCGCTGCCGGCCAGGCCCGCGCCCACCACGGATACGTCCGCCATCAGGCCCGCTCCTTTGTCTTGCGGGCCGCGCCCTTGGTGCCGGTCTTCTTGGCCGCGGTCTTCTTTCCCTCGGCGGTCTCCCCGGCCTCCGCGGAGGAGGCGCTGCGGCGGCGGTAGCCCCGCTTGTCCTCCGGCAGGAAATTGGAGCAGGCCTCATTGATGCAGAAGCTCTTGCGCTGGCCCTTGCCCGCCAGCTTGAACATGGTCTTGCCGCAGACGGGGCACAGATCCTTGGTGGGCACGTCCCAGCTCATGAAGCCGCAGGCCGCGCCCTTCTCGCAGGCGTAATAGGTGTAGCCCTTCTTGCTGGTGCGCTTGAAGATGCGGCCGCCGCACTTGGGGCACTTGCCGGGCATCTCCACCACCAGGGGCATGGTGAAACTGCACTCGGGATAGCCGGGGCAGGCCAGGAAACGGCCGAAACGGCCGGATTTGACCACCAGGTTCCGCCCGCAGTTGGGGCAGATCTCGCTGGACACCTCGTCGGGGACCTTGATGCGGGTGCCGGACAGGGCCGCCTCCGCCTGGTCCAGGTCTTTGGAGAATCCCTCGTAGAACTGGCTCAGCACGCCCTTCCAATCGGTCTCTCCCTCCTCCACCTTGTCCAGGTCGCCCTCCATGCGGGCGGTGAACTTCACGTCCACGATGTCGGGGAACCGCTCCTCCATCAGCTCGGTCACCGTCTCCCCCAGGGGGGTGGGCTTGAGGTACTTGCCCTCCTTGACCACATACTCCCGAGCGGTGATGGTGGTGATGGTGGGGGCGTAGGTGCTGGGCCGGCCGATACCCTTCTCCTCCATGGCCCGGATGAGGGTGGCCTCGGAATACCGGGAGGGCGGCGCGGTGAAGTGCTGCTCCGGGTCCAGCTTATCCAGCGCCACGCTCTGGCCCTCGGCCAGCTCCGGCAGGGGCTTTTTGCCCGTCTGCTCCTCGTCCTCCTCCCGGTTGTCGTCATACACGGCGGTGTAGCCGGGGAAGGCGATCTTGGAGTGATAGGCCCGGAAGACATGGCCGGCGCAGACGGCGTCCACGGTGATGTTGTCATAGACCGCGTTGGCCATCTGGCTGGCGGTGAAACGGCCCCAGATCAGCCGGTACAGCCGGTACTGCTCCCCGGTCAGGCTCTTTTTCACCCGCTCCGGAGTCAGGCTGGGGACGCTGGGCCGGATGGCCTCGTGGGCATCCTGGGCGTTGGAGCCGGCCTTATAGCGCCGGGGCTTGCCGTAATAGTATTCCTCTCCGTAGTGCTCCCGGATGAAGCTGCCCGCCGCGGCGAGGGCGTCCTCCGAAAGGCGCAGAGAGTCGGTACGCATATAGGTGATCAGGCCGATGGTGCCCTCTCCCTCCACGTCCACGCCTTCGTACAGCTGCTGGGCGATGGACATGGTCCTCCGGGGTGTCATGCCCAGCCGGCGGCTGGCCTCCTGCTGGAGGGTGGAGGTGATGAAGGGGGGCGAGGGGCTGCGCTTTTTGGTGCCGTGGGCCAGGTCCGCGATGATGAAGGGCTTTCCCTGGACCGCGTCCATCACCGCCTGGACCTCCGCCTGGCTGCGCAGATCCTGCTTTTTCTTCTCCGTGCCGTGATAGAGGGCCGGGAAGGTCTGGCCCTTCTCTGTGCGGAGGGTGGCGGTCAGATGCCAGTACTCCTCCGGCTTAAAATCCCGGATCTCCCGCTCCCGGTCCAGCACCATCCGGGTGGCCACGGACTGGACCCGGCCGGCGGACAGGCCCTTGCGGATCTTCCGCCACAGCAGGGGGCTGAGCTTATAGCCCACGATCCGGTCCAGGATACGCCGGGCCTGCTGGGCGTCCACCAGGTCCTGGTCGATGTCCCGGGGATGGGCGATGCCGTCCCGGACCACGTTCTTGGTGATCTCGTTGAAGGTCACCCGGCGGGCCTTCTCGTCGGGGATGTCCAAAAGCTCCTTCAGGTGCCAGGAGATGGCCTCGCCCTCCCGGTCCGGGTCCGTCGCAAGATAGACGGTGTCCGCCCGCTTGGCCGCCTTCTTCAACTTGTCGATCACGTCCTCACGGCCCTTCACCGGCTGGTAGTCCGGAACAAAGCCGTGTTCAATGTCCACGCCCATGGTGCTCTTGGGCAGGTCCCGCAGGTGGCCCATGGACGCCACTACCTTGTACCCGCCGCCCAGGTAGCGCTCAATGGTCTTCGCCTTTGCCGGCGACTCCACGATCACAAGATCTGTCTTCGCTGCTGCCATTCGTTTGCCTCGTTCATTCAAAGTTTTCGCGTATAACGCTTTCCGGTCCCCTGGGCCACATAGCCCGTCACCTGGAGCATGGTCAGGGCGGCCAGGGTCTCCTGGGCCGTCAGTCCCGACGCCTCGATGATCTCGTCGGCGTGCATATCCGGCCGGGTCATGGCCGTGAGCACCTGCCGCTGGACCGGGGGAAGGCTTTCCAGCTTCTCCGTGAGGTCAATATAAACTATGTCCTTGGGCTTGTCAATCTCTTTTTTAATAGGTATCTCTGCCGGTTCCTGGCGAAGAAGGTCGGTCCGGCCGCTGTAAGCGCGCAAAATGGTCTCTCCGTTGACCGCCGGCGCGGCTCCCTGGGCGATGAGCTCGTTGCATCCGGCGCTGGCGGCGGCATCCGCGTTGCCCGGCACGGCGAACACGTCCCGCCCCTGCTCCAGGGCGTGATCGGCGGTGGACCGGGTGCCGGAGTGCAGCGGCGCCTCCACGACCACCACCCCCAGGCTCAGGCCGGTGATGATCCGGTTGCGGGTCTTGAAATCCGCCGGAAAGGTCCGCGCCCCCGGCGGATACTCGCTGACCAGCGCGCCCCGGGCCCGGGTCTCCTCAAAAAGGCGGCGGTTCTTCGCCGGATAGACCTGGTCGATGGCCGTGCCCAGCACGCCCACCGCCGAGCCCCCGGCGCGCAGAGCCGCCTCCATGGCGGTGCTGTCGCATCCCTCCGCCAGGCCGGACACCACCACCGCGCCGCCCTGGGCCAGCTCCCGGCCCAGCTTATCGGCCATCTTGATGCCGTATGGGGTGGCCTTTCGGGTGCCCACCACCGCCAGCATCACCGTCTCGTCCACCGCCGGCAGCTTGCCCCACACATACAGCACCGCGGGCGGGTCAGGAATATGCCGCAGCCGCTCGGGATAGACCGCGTCCTGGACGGTGAGCACGCCGATGCCCCGCTCCTCGCAAAAGCGCAGCGCCTTGTCCGCCCGTTCCATGCTCTTGTCCTCCAGCTTCTCCGCCTCGGCGGTCTGAAGCAGCGGCTCCGCCGCCAGCAGTTCCTCCCGCTTGGCAAAGAAGATCCGCTCCGGGCCGCCCATGGTCCGGGCCAGCCGGTATTTGATGAGCGGGCGCACGCCCGTCACGCAGCTGAGCCACATCCAATATCTCAGTCTGGCCATCTTCGTCCTCCGTAAGAGCCCTTATATCTCCTGCCTCGCCATCTCCCACATCAGCACCGCCGCGGCCACGGCCGCGTTCAAACTCTCCGTGCCCGGGCGCATGGGGATCCGCACCGTGCCCCGGCACTTATCCAAAAGCTCCGCCGTCAGGCCCTTTCCCTCGTTGCCCACGGCCACCGCCAGTGGTCCGGCCGGGAGAGCGCGCGCATCCGCCCCGCCCGGGGCCAGCGCCGCGCCGTACAGGGGCAGCCCCTGCAGCACCCTGTCCAGGCCGTCCAGCTCTGTCCTGACCACGCTCTGGCGGAACACCGCGCCCATGGACGCCCGCACGGTCTTAGGGTTATAGGGGTCCGCGCAGGCGCCGCACAGGATCACCAGATCCATGCCAAAGGCGGCCGCCGTGCGCAGTACGGTGCCCACGTTGCCCGGGTCCTGGACGTTCTCCAGCACGATCGCCCGCCGCAGCGTGTCCGCGGCCGGCACGGGCCGCATCTTCACGGTGAACACCGGGCCGGGGCTGTTTTGCAGAGGTGAGACCGCCCGGAGCACCTCCGGCGTCACCGTCCGCACCGGCAGACCGGGGATATCCTCCGTCGCCAGCACGCACGTCACCTCCGCGCCGGCCGCCAGCGCCTCGTCCAGCAGCGTCCGCCCCGCGCCGATATACTCCCCCGCCTCCTGCCGCGCCTTGGCGTCCGCGCCCAGGGCGATGAACCTTTTCACCAGCTCGTTCTGCCGGGACCGTATCGGTTCCATAGCCTGCCTCGCTTTCTAGCATCTGATACATCATCAGTATAGCCCGTCCCTGCCCGCTTGTCAATTTGGCACGAGAGATGTCCGCCCGCGGTTTGGCGGGGGTTGGGCCTGCTTCTCTCCCCTGCGGCCCGCAGATCCGGGGCGTCCGTCCCTCCCTTGCGCTTTCATGGACGCCGGGATATAATGGGACCGCTCGACCGATCGGGATCTGCCCATTCCATTTCGGCAGACAGGATATGTCTACCCTTTATTGCGGCAGCTCTCGCTTTGTGTCGTGGTGTTTATTACGAAGCTCTGTTAGAATTTTTGCGAAAGGAAGATTTCGGATGAATCAGCAAAAAACAGGCGCATTTCTCAAATGCCTTCGCAAGGACAAAGGCTTGACCCAAGAGCAGCTGGCAGAGCGTTTCTATGTTTCCCCCCGAACCGTCTCCCGATGGGAAAACGGAAACAACATGCCGGATGTGGACGTTCTCATGGGGCTTGCAGATTTCTATGAGGTAGACATTCGGGAACTCATCGACGGAGAGAGGAAGAACGAAAACATGGATAAAGAAACAAAAGAAACCGTATTAAAAGCGGCGGAGTACATGAACAGGGCGGGAGCATCTTAACCGACGCTCCCGCCCTGAAAGCGCCCGGCGGGACATCCCGCCGGGCGGTGTTTTCACGGTTTGACGCCCCAGCGCTGGGACCGGAAGGCGGGCAGGGCGGCCAGGCCCTTTTCGGTGACGGGGCGGATCCACTTGCCGGAATAAAAATGCCGCTGCATCAGCACATAGCGGATGGGCTCGTCGATATAGCAGCACAGAAAGACGGCCCAGTAGGGCAGCTTCAGCCAGAAGGCGGAGCCCAGCACGCAGGGCAGCACCAGCGCGTACATGAACACGATCTCCAGCACCGTGCCCGTCACCGCGTCGCCGCTGGCCCGGTAGGTGTCGTTCTGGATCCAGTTGCCCATGCGGATGACGGCCACCGCGACGTAGATGCTCACCAGCCGCACCCCCGCCTCATAGGAGGGTCCGCTGAGGCTCATGGCGGTGAGGATGGGCCGGCGCAGGGACAGGATTCCCAGCCCCGCCAGCAGGATGACGCCGCTGCACAGATACACCAGCCGCTTGGCCCGCTCGAAGGCGGTGTCCAGCTCCCCCGCCCCCACGCAGGTTCCCACCAGTACGCTGGCGGCGTTGGCAAAGCCGGCGAAAAAGCCGATGACGAGCCCCTCCAGCGTCCGGAACACCGCGATGGCGGCGATGACCTCCTCGCTCTGGCGGCCCAGGGTCACGTTGATCACCATGTTCCCGATCCCGATGAGCACCTCGTTGCAGAGGATGGGGAAGCATTTTCTGAAATACTGCCGCAGCGCCGCCCGGCTCCAGCGGAAGTGGGCGCGCACCCGGAAGAGATAGGGATACCCGGTGGCCCGGGCCAGGGCATAGATGGCCAGCATGTTCACCGCCGCCGCGCAGGTGGTCGCCAGCGCCGCCCCCCGGATGCCCATGGCCGGCACGCCCAGATGGCCGTAGATGAACACCCAGTTCAAAAAGAGGTTGGTCCCCACCGACGCGACGGACGCGGCCATGGGGATGCGCACCCGCTCTGTGGCCCGCAGCAGACAGCTCATGGCCATGGAGAACACCTGCATGATATAGGCGAACCCCACGATCCGCAGGTACTGCACCCCGATGTCCCGGATGGCCTGCTTGTCGGTATACAGGCTCATCACCAGCTCCGGGGCAAGGACGGCCGCGCTGCCGAAGAGGACCGCCACGGTCATCATGCAGGTCCAGGTCATGCCGTAGGACCACTCGATGCCCCGCTCGTCCTTCGCGCCGTAAAACTGGGCGAAAAAGAGCATCCCGCCGCCCACGAAGCCCCAGTATCCGGAGAACATCAGGGACGAAAACTGCCCGCACAGGCCCAGTGCCCCCACGCTCAGCTCCCCCAGGGGCGCCACCATCATGGTGTCCACCATGCTGGCGGTGGTGGTGAGGAGGTTCTGCAGGGCCACGGGGATGGCGATTGCCGCCAGCCTGGGCAAAAAGCTCCGCCAGGGGAACCGCCCCCGCCCGGCCAAGGTCCGGCTCTTGCTCATCCGCTCTGTCCTCCCGTGTCCTGAAATGTCCGTCTGACGCATCATCATATCATCCCGCCCGGACAATGTCAACGCCCGGCGGAGTTCCGCCGGGCGTTGGGAGAGATTGTTATCAGAGCGTGGCGCAGTAGTCCCGGATGAGACTGTCGATCCGTCTGGCGACGGCGCGGAAATCCTCCTCGCCATAGCCCTTCGTGGTCATGGCGGCGCAGCCGATGCGCACGCCGCTGGTCTGAACGGGACTGCGCTTTTCCCGGGGGACGCAGTTCTTGTTCAGCGTGATGCCCGCCCCGTCCAGCATGTCCTGTACCGCCTTGCCGGTGAGCTGGGGGTGGGTGCGGGAGAAGTCCAGCAGGAACAGGTGGTTGTCCGTGCCGCCGGTCACCACGTCGTAGCCCATGCGGATAAACTCGTCGCACATGGCGCTGGTATTGGCCACCACCTGGCGGATATACGCCCGGTATTCCTCCGTGCAGTCCTCGTCCGCCGTCACGGCCTTGGCGGCGATGATGTGCTGCAGCGGGCCGCCCTGGGAGCCGGGAAACACGGCGCTGTCCACCTTTTTCGCCAGCTCCGGCCGGCAGAAGATGAGCCCGCCCCGGGTGCCCCGCAGGGTCTTGTGGGTGGTGGTGGTGATGATGTCCGCGACGCCGAAGGGGGACTGGTGGACCCCGGCGGCGATGAGGCCGGCGATGTGGGCCATGTCCACCATGAACCAGGGCCTCTCGCCGCAGGCGGCGGCGTACCGGTCGATGATGGCGGCAATCCGGGCAAAGTCGATCTGCCGGGAGTAGGCGCTGGCCCCGGCCAGGACAAGCTTGGGCCGGCAGGCCATCATCGTCTCTTCCATGGCCTCATAGCTGATGCGCCCGGTGTCGTCCACGCCGTAGAAGTGGAAATCGAAAAGCCGCCCGCTGAAATTCACGGGGCTGCCGTGGGTCAGGTGGCCGCCGTTCTCCAGACTCATGGCGAGCACCGTATCCCCCGGCTGGAGCACGGAAAGGAATGCCGCCAGGTTGGCCGAGGACCCGGAATGGGGCTGGACGTTCACATGGTAGTCGGTGGAGAATACCTGCTTCCACTTCCGGCAGCAGTACTCCTCCAGCTGGTCGGCGTTCTCGCAGCCGCCGTAATACCGGCCCCGGTTGCCGCTGACCCGCTCTTTGGGATATCCCTCTGTGTACTTCGCCACGAAATCGCTGGCGGCCGCCGCCTTCACGGCGTCGCTGGGAAAGTTCTCCGAGGCGATCAGTTCGATGGCGCTGTGTTGGCGCTCCGTCTCCTGGCGAATGAAGCCGGCCACCTCGTCGTGCCCGCCGGCAAGGAGGGCATCATGGATCATGTCCTGCAATGTCATAAGTCGTCTCCTCCGTCATGTAGTGGATCGTGGGCAGCGGCGGGGGCCCGGCCTTTTCCCAATCCTAAATTCCGCTGTATCCGATCATTCTTCCGTCGGTGTCAAAGTCATACCGGCTGCTGCCGATGGTATACGTGCCGCCCACATAGCCCTGGCCGAACAGGCCGTTGTGTTTCGTCTCGAAGTAATAGCGGCTGCCTCCCACGTCCTGCCAGCCGGAGAGCATCTTGCCGTAGGTGCCGTCGTGGTCTTCGTTGAAGTAATAGAGGCCCTCGCATCCGCCCTCGGTCACCCAGTACAGGCCCGCCGCCATCTCGCCGTCAGGGCCCAGATAGTACCAGACGCCGCCGTCGTTGAGCCACTCGTTGGCGAGCATCCGGCCGTAGGTGCCGTCGTGGCGGTCGTTGAAGTAATACCACTGGCCGTCCACCTTCCGCCAGCCGGTCACGGATCTGCCGTCGGCGTCCAGGTAGTAGCGCAGGCCCTCGTCATCCAGCCACTGGTTCGTGAGCAGGCGGCCGTAGGTGCCGTCGTGCACGTCGTTGAAGTAATACCACTGGCCGTTCACCTTGCCCCAGCCCACGGCCATCTTCCCGTCGGGGCCCAGGTAATACCGCTGGCCGCCGGATGTCCGCCAGGCGTTGGAAACCTTCCAGTTGTATTCATAGTAATACCAATTCCCGTCCTCCTGGTACCAGCCGTTTTTGATGGACTCATAGCTGTTGTAGTAGGTCCAGCGGTACTGGACGGCGCTCACCTCCGCGGCGGACATGGTGCGGTCCCAGCTGACGCCGTTGCCCACGTTGCCCTCTGCCACCACCACATAGTCGTCATGGACCTCCACCACGATGACGGAGTGTCCGCCGGAGCCGCCGGTGATGCCGTAGGACAGGATATCGCCGGCGTGCACGTCCCGGATCGAGATGGGGGCGTTCTTGCGCACGAGCATGGTATTGTCGGGGAAGGCCGCCTCCTGCAGCATGATGGCGAAGCCGAAGCAGCCGCCTTCCTTCCAGCCGTTGCGGTCGATGTAATAGGAATTCCCGTCCCAGTGGGACCCCTCCGGATAGAGCTCCTGCATGGCCATCAGCCGCTCGTGGACCTCCTCCTCCGTGGGCAGCTTGGCCGCGGGCTGGGGCTTGTCCACCGACTGCGGGGATGCAAAAGCAGCCGTGGGCAGAGCGAGGACCGTCAGCACGGCCAGCATCAGTGCCAAAAAACGCTTGCGCATAGGTCTTCCTCCTTTTTTCGTGCCGCCGGTTTCCCGCCGCCCGCTGTGATCATAGGGATAGCATTATAATCTATTATATTTCCCCGGCACTTTCCTGTCAACGGCTTATTTCGCCTCCGGCGCCGGCAGCTCCATGCCCCGGTCGATCTCCTCCAGCGCCCGGGCCAGGAGCGCGTCCACATCCGCCCCCACGATGTCCAGCCCCTCCGCGGAAAAACGCCGGATATCCCGGATGCCGAAATAGTTCTCCGCCAGCGCCCGGACGTAGGCAAAGCCGTGGTCCAAGCCCAGAATCGGCCCGCCCGCCGTGGTGACGTACACCAGCTGTCCGGCCCGGCACAGGCCCCGGGGGATCCCCTCGGGGGTGTACCCGAAGGTCACCCCTGTGACCATCACGTTCTCAAAATAGACCTTCAGCGCCGCCGGAAAGGACATGTCCCAGTAGGGCGCCGCCACCACGATGCTCTCCGCCGCGGCAAACTGCCGGGCATAACGGAACATGTCCGCGCCGAGATCCCCGTCCTGCAGCAGGGCGTCCCGCCGGCACAGCGTCTGCAGATCCAGGGGCCGGAGCGGCTGCTCCGCCAGGACCACCTCTTCCGTCCGCCCGCCCAGCCGCTCCAGCACGCGCCGGGCCAGGAGCACGGTCCTGGACTGGGGCCGCACACACGCGTTGATGAAAAGCACCGTTCCCATATCGTCTCTTCCTTTCCGGGCCGCGCCGGGCCCTGCTCCCTTCCGTCCGCATTCTTTGAAGAGCGCGCCGCGAAGGGCAAAACAACGGCTGCCGGAGCACTCCGATAGCCGTCGTTTTTTGTGTCCGTTTTCAGTCCGTGGGTTTCATCGTGGGGAACAGGATCACGTCCCGGATGGTGTCCACCCCCGCCAGGAGCATCACCGCCCGGTCGATGCCCATGCCCAGGCCGCCGGTGGGCGGCATGCCGTACTCCAGGGCCTCGCAGTAGTCCACGTCCATGTCGTTGGCCTCCTCGTCGCCCTTGGCCTTCAGGGCCATCTGGGCCTCGAACCGCAGCCGCTGGTCCAGGGGGTCGTTCAGTTCGGAGAAGGCGTTGCCCATCTCGCAGGCGTTGATAAACGCCTCAAACCGCTCGGTGAGCCGGTCGTCGGCGGGGCTGCGCTTGGCCAGCGGGGACACCTCCACCGGGTACATGGTGATGAAGGTGGGCTGGATCAGCTTCTCCTCCACCTTCTGGTCAAAGGTCTCATACAGGGCGTGGCCCCAGGTGGGCTCCTTGCCGTCCATGTCCACGCCGGCGGCCTTGGCGGCGGCCACGGCGGCCGCGTCGTCGCCGATGGCGCCAAAGTCCACGCCCGTGTATTCCTTCACGGCCTCGACCATGGTCAGGCGCCGCCAGCCGGGGCTCATGTCGATCACATTGCCGCCCCAGGTGAGCTGGTACGTGCCCCGCAGCTCCATGGCCGCGCTGGACAGGATGCCCTCCACGTAGTCCATCATGGTCTCGAAGCTGGCATAGCTCTCGTACATCTCCAGAGTGGTGAACTCCGGGTTGTGCTTGGTGTCCATGCCCTCGTTGCGGAAGATGCGGCCGATCTCGTATACCCGCTCCATGCCGCCCACGATCAGCCGCTTCAGGTTCAGCTCCGTGGCGATGCGCATGTACATATCCAGATCCAGGGTGTTGTGGTGGGTAACGAAGGGCCGGGCCGCCGCGCCGCCCTGGATGGTGCCCAGGACGGGGGTCTCCACCTCCAGATAGCCCCGCTCATCCAGATACCGGCGCACGTGGCTGATGAACCGGGTGCGCAGCTCGAATACCCGCCGGGACTCCTCGTTCACGATCAGGTCCAGATACCGCCGGCGGTAGCGCTGGTCGGTGTCGGTCAAACCGTGGTATTTCTCCGGCAGGGGCCGCAGGCTCTTCGACAGCAGGCGGATGCTCTGCACATGCACGGAGACCGCCCCCGTACGGGTCTTGAACACGAAGCCCGTGGCGCCCACGATGTCGCCCACGTCCCAGGTCTTGACCTCGGCGAGCCCCTCCGGGCCCAGCTCGTTGACGCTCACATACAGCTGGATCCGGCCCCGGTCGTCCTGCAGGTCCATGAAACCCGCCTTGCCCTGGACCCGCTTGGCCATGATCCGGCCCGCCACGGTGACGGTCTGCTCCTCCAGCTCGTCGTAGTGGGCGTGGATCTGGCTGGAGAAGTGGGTGCGGGAGAAATTGGTGATCTGATAGGGGTCGCGGCCGGCGTCCTGGAGTTTGAACAGCTTCTCCCGGCGCACGCGCATCTCATCGGACAGGCCCTCCGGCTCCGTCCGGTACCCCGGCGCGTATTGGAACATAATCGATCTCTCCTTGGATTAGTAAGTGACGTTCAAAATCTCGAACCGCAGTTCCCCGGCCGGGGCCTCCACGGTGACAGTCTCGCCGATCTTATGGCCGATCAGGCCCTTGCCGAAGGGGGAGTCGTCGGAGATGCGGCCGGCCATGGGGTTGGCCTCCTGGCTGCCCACGATCTGGTACTCGCACTGCTCGTTCTCCTCCAGATCCAGCACGGTGACCCGGCTGCCGATACCGATCACGCCGGCGCGGGTGGTGTGCTCCACGATCTCGGCGTTCTCCAGAAGGTTTTTATACTCGGCAATCTTGGAATAGAGCTTGCCCTGCTCGGTCTTGGCCTCGTCGTACTCGCTGTTCTCCGACAGGTCGCCGTAGCTGCGCGCCTCCTTGATCAGCTCCGAGACCTCTTTTTCCCGGACGGTCTGCAGATAGTCCAGCTCCTTCCGGATCTCCTCGTACCGCTCCCGGCTCATTTTGAATTTGGTATCCGCCATATCCTTTTCCTCCCGTGAAGGTTGATTACCAAAAATGGTTCCGTTCGTAACGATTTATTATAGTGAGCGAAGGGGTTTCTGTCAAGGGACAAGGGCCGCGACCGCGGCCTGCACCTGGGGGTCCTCCGCCGGGGTCAGCCACCTGGTGGCATACAGCAGCGCCTGCTCCTCGGACAGCTCCGCCGCCACATCCGGCACGATGCCGCCGGCCTCGTAGAGGTCCACCCGATGGGGGGTGAGGTAGCTGTATTTGGAGATGTGTATGGCGCTGCCGTCCAGCAGCGGGAAGGTCACCTGGCTGCGGGCCTTGCCGGTGGTGGGCTGCCCCACCGTCACCGCCCGGTCATACTCATGCAGGGCGGCGGCGAAAAACTCCGCGGCGGAGTAGCTGTCGGCGTTCACGATCACCGCCATGGGCAGCTCCACGCAGGACGCGTCGGAGGTCATCACTTCCTCGTGGCCCTTCTTGTCCGTCTCCACGAACAGGTCCCCCTCCGGCAGCAGGTAATCCAGCAGCCGCACCAGCTCGCTGACCAGGCCGCCGGGGTCGGAGCGCACGTCGAACACCAGTCCCACGGCCCCCTGCTCCATCAGCGCGTCCACCGCGGCGATGGCCTCGTCGGCCATGCCCTGGCGGAAGTTGGCGATGGCGATATACCCCACGTTCCCGTCCAGCATCTCGGACTCCACGGGGCTGTTGTAGATCACCTGGCAGGACACAGCCACGGTCCGCTCCGCGCCCTGATCGTCCAGGACGGTGACCTGTGCCTCGCGGCCGTAATCGGCCTGGATCAGCGCCCGCAGATCGTCGGTGGTGCCGCCCAGCACGGACACGCCGTCCACCGCCGTGATGATCTCGCCCGGCTGGATGCCCGCCAGCTGGGCGGGACCGTCCTTGGTGACGGTCACCACTGCAAAGCCGCCGGTGGCCTCGTCCTGGACGATGGTGACGCCGATGCCCTGGTAGCGGTTGGCGGAGGTGTCCTGATAGGCCAGGTATTCCTCCGGGTCCATATAATAGCTCCAGTTGTCGTCCAGACTGGCGATGGCGCCGTCCAGCGCCCCGTCGGTCACCCGGTCCAGATCCGCCTCGCCCACGAACTGGGTACGGATCAGCCGCAGCACCGAGGCGAACTTGGCCGCCCGGCCGAAATTGCGAAAGCCGCCGAAGCCCAATATCACGATCAGCAGCGCCGTCAGCGCGCCGCACAGCACGCACACCGCGCCTTTGACAAGCCCTCTGTCAGGGGAAAACCTCTTCACGTCTGCCTCCCAAAAAACCGGGCGACGCCCGTCGCCCGGTCCGGTCGATGTGACCGTCTTTATGTCAGATAGTTGAACGCCAGCGGGTTGATGGAGGAGCCGGTGGCGCTGGCGCGCACCTCAAAGTGCAGGTGCGGGCCGGTGGAGTTGCCGGTGGAGCCCACATACCCCAGCACCGAGCCCATGGATACGTACTGCCCCACGCTGACGGCGATGGAGGACATGTGGCCGTAAAGGGTCGTATAGCCGTTGCCGTGGTTCACCATCACGCAGTTGCCGTATCCGCCGTTCCAGCCGGCCAGGATCACCGTGCCGCCGGCGGCGGCCCAGATCTGGGTGCCGTAGCTGCAGCCCACGTCCACTCCGGCATGGAGCCGGTAGATCACGCCGCTCACCGGGTCAGTGCGCATGCCGTAATAGGAGGTGAGCTGATGGGTGTAGCTGGGCCACATCATCCAGGCGCTGCCGCTGACCACGGGCGCCGACGCGCCGCCCTGGGCCGCCTGCTGGGCGGCCAGCTGGCGCTGGCGCTCCGCCTCCTCGGCCGCCTTGGCCTCCTGCAGCTCCTGGTTCTTCTCCACGATCAGGGCCTGGATCTGGGCCTGGGTCTCGGCCTCCTGGTCCATGATCTCCCCGTATTCGTCGATGCTGGTGTCCATGGAGGCGATGAGGGCACAGGCCGCGTCGATATCCGCCTGGAGCTGGGCGCGCTTGGTCTCCTGCTCCTGCCGGCGGGTCTCGTTCTCGGCGAACATGACCTCCGCCTCGGCCTCCAGCACCTCCACCCGCTCCCGGGCGGACACATACTCCGCCTCCAGCTGCTCGTCGTAGGCCATGATCTCGTTGACCAGGTCCAGCCGGGTCAGCAGATCGGAGAAGCTGGTGGACTCGAACAGCACCTGGATATAGTCCACGCCGGAGCTCTCCTCCATGGCCCGGACCCGCTCCTCCCAGCGCTCGCGCTGGAACTGCTCGTTCTCGCGGGCCTCGGCCAGGTCGTCCTGCATATTGGAGATGAGCCCGTCGATGATGGCGATCTGCTCGTCGATGACCTGGATCTCCTGGCGGGCCAGCTCGTTTTTCTGGTCCAGAATCAGCTTCTTTTCCAGGGCGTTGGACTTCTCATAGTCCAGGGAATCGATCTCGTCCTGGATGGCGTCCATCCGCCCCTGGATCTCGCTCTTCTGGCTGTTCAGATCGTCGATCTCATCCTGGATGTCGCTGCTGCTGGCCGCGTTGGCGGAGATCGCCGGTCCGAAGACCATCACCGTGATGGACAGCAGCATCAGCACGACCAGGATGATGCATACGGCAGAGATGAATGCTTTGCGCTTTCTCATGGATACTCCTTAATCCGGCAGCGGCCGGTGAAAGACTGTCAGGGATAGCTGAAGGACAGCGGATCTACGGGCATACCGGAGATGTCGTGGATCTCAAAATGCAGGTGGGAACCGGTGGAATTGCCGGTAGAGCCCACATATCCCACCACCTGGCCCTGGGCCACGGACTGGCCCGTCACCACGGCGATGGCGGACAGATGGGCGTAGATGGTGGTGTATCCGCTGGGGTGCATCACCATGACCACATTGCCGAAGCCGCCGTTCCAGCCGATGCTGGCGTTGATGACCGTCCCGGCGGCGGCGCACCACACGGAGGAGCCGTAGTTGGCGTTGATGTCCACGCCCTTGTGGCCGGTCCATATCCCGCTGATGGGGTGCAGGCGGTTGCCGAAATAGGAATTGATCTGCCTTGTATAGCTGGGCCAGATGAACCCGGCCTGGTTGACGACGCCGGCCTGGCCGCCCATCTGCTCCAGCCGCTGGGCGTCCAGAAGCTCCTGCTTCTTCTCCGCGATGAGGGCCTCCACCTCCGCCTCCCAGGCGGCGGCTTGGTCCATCATCTGCTGGTATTCATCCAGATTGTCCTCCACGCCGGCCATGAGCTGGTTGGCGGTGGCTACGTCCGTCTCCAGGAGGGACTGCTTTTCCTTCCACTCCTCCCGGCGCTGCTCATTCTCCGCGCGGATGTTCTCCGCCTGGCTCTCCAGGGTCTGCACCGATGTACGGGCGTTTGTATATTCCTGTTCCAGCTGCTCGTCGTAGGCCACGACCTCGTTGATCAGATCCAGCCGGGTCAGCAGGTCGGAAAAGCTGGTGGACTCAAACAGCACCTGGATATAGCCCACGCCGGAACTCTCCTCCATGGCCCGGACCCGCCCCATCCAACGCTCGCGCTGGTCCTGCTCCTCCTGGCGGGCGTCCTCCAGATCCTCCTGCAGGGAGGTGAGGTAGCCGTCCTCGATGGCGATCTGCTCGGCCAGCACGTCCAGCTCCTCCTGGGCGAGCAGGATCTTCTCGTCCAGCATCTGCTTCTTTTCCATGGTGTTGGCCTGTTCGTATTCCAAAGAGTCGATCCGGGACTGGATGTCGCCTATCTCGCTCTGGATGCTGCTCCTCTGGCCGTTCAGCTCGTCCAGCTCATCCTGGATCTCGCTGCTGGTGGAGGCGTACGCCGGCGTGCCCGCCAGCAGCGCCAAAGACAGCGCCGCCGCCAGGAACACCCGCGGTGTCCTGCGCTTGAACATGTGGAATCTCCCCGAGAAAATCTCGCTCACACCTGCAGGTAGTTGCGGATGGCGATGGAACTGCCGAACACGCCCACCACCAGACCCACGCCCAGATACACCAGCAGCACGACGGCGCTGATGGAGGCGAAGGGGATCACAGTCAGCAGATTTCCCAGCAGGCTCAGGATCTGCCCTGTCATGATGTCATAGACCGCCCACTCCAGCAGGAAGGCCAGCAGGCCTCCGAACAGGCCCAGCACCAGGCCCTCCACCACGAAGGGGAAGCGGATGAACCAGTTGGACGCGCCCACCATCTTCATGATGGCGATCTCGTCCTTCCGGCTGACCGTGGCCAGCTTCACGGTGTTGGACATGATGAACACGCTCACCACCACCAGCACCACCACCAGGATCAGACTGACGGCGCTGACTACGTTGCGCACGTTCATGAAGCCCTCGGCCACCTTGGTGTCCGCCCGGACACGGGCGACGCCCACGACCTGGCGGACCTGCTCCTCGGTCTGCTCCATCAGGGAGATGTCCTCCAGATAGATGATGAACCGGTCCCGCAGCACCTCCGCGGGCAGAGACTGGAAGGCGGACTGGCCCTCGTGCTGGGAGACGAACTCCTCAAAGGCCTGCTCCCGGGTCTCAAACTCACAGGAGCGCACGTTGGCCAGCCCCTCGATCTGGGGCTGCAGGGCCCGGGCCTCCTCCTGCGGGAGGGTCTCCTCCACGTATGCCACCATCACGTTGTCCGCCTCCAGGTCGTCCAGCATGGCGTCGATGTTCACCGCGATGAGGGTGAAGCTGCCCATGATGACCAGGCAGGCCACGATGATGGTCACCGAGGCGAAGGACATGAACCCGTGGGTGACGATGCTCTTCAGGCCCTCTTTGATGAGATAACCGATCTTACTTGATTTCATAGCTGTAATACCCGTCCATTCCGTCGGAGATCACCTGGCCGTCCTCAATGGCGATCACGCGCTTGGAGAAGGAGTTGACGAGCTCCTTCTCATGGGTCACCACCAGAACGGTGGTCCCCATCTCGTTGTCATTGATCCGGTCCATCAGCAGCATCAGCTCCAGGCTCATGGCGGGGTCCAGGTTGCCGGTGGGCTCGTCGGCGATGAGAAGCTGCGGGCTGTTGACGATGGCTCTGGCCACCGCCACCCGCTGCTGCTCGCCGCCGGAGACCTCCCGGGGATAGCGCCTTTCCCGGCCGCTGAGGCCCACCAGGTCCAGCACGTAGGGCACCCGCTGGCGGATCTGGCGGTTGGTGGCGCCCACGATGTGCATGGCGAAGGCCACGTTTTCATAAACGGTCATGTCCTCGATCAGGCGGAAGTCCTGGAAGATGACGCCCACCGTGCGGCGCATCAGGGGCAGCTTCCGCCGCCGGATATGCCGCAGATCGAAGCCGTTGACGTTCAGCGTGCCGCTCTCGGCCATCACCTCGCCGGTGATCAGCTTGATGATGGAGGTCTTTCCGCTGCCGGACGGGCCCACCAGGAAAACGAACTCCCCGTCGTCGATGGAGAAGGACATGTTGTTGATGGCGCGGGCCTCCCCGCCGGGGTATGTCATGGATACGTTCTCAAATAAGACCATGGGTCAAGGTTCCTCCCCGGGATCAGAAGCGTGTGTTCTGGGAATCCAGGTACTGCTTGACCATCAGGGCCACCTTGAACACGATGGCGTGGTCGAATTCCCGCAGATCCAGGCCGGTGAGCTTCTTGATCTTCTCCAGCCGGTACACCAGGGTGTTCCGATGGACGAACAGCTTCCGGCTGGTCTCGGACACATTCAGATTGTTCTCGAAGAACTTGTTGATGGTGTACAGCGTCTCCTGGTCCAGGCTCTCGATGGGGCTCTTCTTGAACACCTCGTTGAGGAACATCTCGCACAGGGTGGTGGGCAGCTGGTAGATGATGCGCCCGATGCCCAGGCTCTCGTAGCTGATGACGGTCTGGTCGTTCTCAAAGACCTTGCCCACCTCGATGGCGGTCTCGGCCTCCTTGTACCGGTCGGCCAACTCCCGCAGGTGCAGCACCGGCGAGCCGATACCCACCACGCAGTGGATGCCCATCTCCTGCTCCAGGCTGTGCTGGATCTGCTGGGCGGTACGCTCCAGTTCCACCGCGTCAAAGCCCGGCTGCAGCTCCCGGATGATGACGATGTCCCGCTCGTTCATGCTCAGCACGAAGTCCCTGTCCCGGGCGGGGAACAGTCCCTGCAGATACTCCAGAACGGTCATCTCCGCGCCGGCGCTCTGCCGCACCACGAACACCCCCCGGGGCATCTCGGCGTTGAAGCCCAGCTCCTTCGCCCGGACATATACGTCCCCGGGAAGGATGTTGTCGGAGATGATGTTCTTGACAAAGGTCGTGGTGTCATGCTTGTCGTCATAGCTGTTCTTGGCCTCGGACAGGGCCACGGAGATCAGGATGCAGATGCTCCGCGCGTTCTCATCCTGGCCGTCCACGAACGCCACGTACAGGCCCCGGCCGCTGGAGCCGATCACCCGACAGGTCCTGCCGGCCACCACGAACAGCTCCGTCCCCGCCTCCTGGGCGGCCACACGCACATCCCCGATGGAGAACCCCATCAGGGACCGGTCGCTGGAAGCGATCACATTGCCCTGCTCGTCCACGACGCCGAAGGCACGCTTGCTGGCGTCCTTCATCTGCTGGATCACACTTTGAAAAATTCGGCTCGACATGCTATCTTACCCCCACAATATACGTGCGCCTATTGTATAACATTTGCTGTCATTTTGCAATAGAAAAGACCTTGTTTTTTGTAAACTTTTTTACCGCTTTGTCACAAAACTTCCGCAGGATGCACAATTCCATTCAAAATCCTTATATAAAATCACGAAAAACCACTTCGATTTCTTCGTTTGTAAGCTTTTTGATGTCTCCGGGCCTCAGCATTTTGTCCAATGTCAGTCCGCCAATGGAGCGTCTGCTCATGGCCGTCACCCGCCGTCCGCAGGCGGCGATGAGGTTTTTCACCTCGTGAAATTTCCCCTCCGTGACCGTCACCAGACAGCGGCAGTGATCCTCCCCCTCCCAGCACAGCCGGGCCGGCCGGTACGCCGTGCCGTCGGGCATGGTCACTCCCGCGGCCAGAAGGGCGGCGTGCTCCGCCGTGAGGGGGCCGTCCGCCAGGACCTCATAAGTTTTCGGGACCGCGGAGCGGGGCGCGGTCACCCGGTGGGCAAAGGCCCCGTCGTCGGTGAGCAGCAGCAGCCCCGTCACGTCCGCGTCCAGCCGGCCCACGGGAAACAGGCCCCGCGCCTGCAGATGCCTGGGCAGCAGCCCGGTGACGGCGGGATAGGCCCCGCTCTCGGTGGCGCAGATGGTCCCCGCCGGCTTGTTCATCATATAATACACGAACCGATCCGTATCCACCTCCCGGCCCTCCGCACGCACCGCCGAGGCGCGGCTCACCTTCGTCTCCGGCCGGCGGACGGGCGTCCCGTCCACAGTCACAGACCCGGAGGCGATCAGTGTCCGGGCCTGGGAGCGGGTGAACATGCCGGAGCCGGCCAGGATCCTGTCCAGCCGTTCAAGTTCCATACATACCCCGTCTCCCTTCCGAATAGTCTGTACCATGAAAAAGTGTTTGACACAAAAGACGAAGACCTTCCTGGTGGTCCTGAGCGCCCTGGCGCTGCTGGCGGTGCTGCTGGCGGTGGGGAGCTCCGTGGGCGGGGTGAAGCTGCTGGGCGGGGAGAGCGCCTCCACGCCGGAAAAGCGAGCCGATTTTCTCCGGGAATGCGGCTGGGAGGTGGATCTGGCGGGCGAGCAGTGCCAGCAGATCCTGATCCCGGAGCAGTTCAACGACGTTTACGAAAGCTACAATCAACTGCAGAAGCAGCAGGGCTACGACCTGGCGGAATACGCCGGGCGCGGCTGCTCGCTTTACACCTACCCGGTGACCAACTATCCCGACAAGGAGCAGACCGTTCTGGCGGATCTGTATGTCTACAAGGACAAGGTCATCGGCGGGGACATCCACTCCACGAGCATGAACGGCTTCATGGTGGGACTGAAGTGAAAAAAGCGAGAGGTGAGAATCGAAAAAGCTCCCGCGGCCCAGAGCCGCGGGAGCTTGCTTGTTTGGAATTACTCCTGAACCTCGATGACGACGCCGGAACCGACGGTACGGCCGCCCTCGCGGATGGCGAAGCGCAGGCCCACCTCGATGGCGATCGGGGTGATCAGTTCCACGTTCATGTCCACGTTATCGCCGGGCATGCACATCTCCACGCCCTCGGGCAGGGTGATGACGCCGGTCACGTCGGTGGTACGGAAGTAGAACTGGGGACGGTAGTTGTTGAAGAACGGGGTGTGACGGCCGCCCTCTTCCTTGGACAGCACGTAGACCTGGCCCTTGAACTTGGTGTGGGGATGGATGCTCTTGGGAGCAGCCAGCACCTGGCCACGGACGACGGCCTTCTTGTCGATGCCGCGCAGCAGGCAGCCCACGTTGTCGCCGGCCTCGGCGAACTCCAGGGTCTTGTGGAACATCTCGGTGCCGGTCACGACGGTCTCCTGGGTCTCGCGGATACCGACGATCTCCACCTTGTCGCCGACCTTGACCTGGCCGCGCTCCACACGGCCGGTGACCACGGTGCCACGGCCGGAGATGGTGAACACGTCCTCGATGGGCATCAGGAAGGGCTTATCGGCAGCGCGCTCGGGGGTCTTGATCCAGGTGTCGACGGCGTCCATCAGCTCCCAGATGCAGTCGTACACGGGGGCGTGAGGATCCTTCTCCTCGCTCACCAGGCACTCCAGAGCGGAGCCCTTGATGATGGGGGTCTCGTCGCCGGGGAAGTCGTACTGGTCCAGCAGCTCGCGCACTTCCATCTCCACCAGCTCCAGCAGCTCGGGGTCGTCCACCTGGTCGCACTTGTTCAGGAACACCAGCACGTAGGGCACGTTCACCTGGCGGGCCAGCAGCAGGTGCTCACGGGTCTGGGCCATGGGGCCGTCGGAGGCGGCGATGACCAGGATGGCGCCGTCCATCTGCGCAGCGCCGGTGATCATGTTCTTGATATAGTCAGCGTGTCCCGGGCAGTCCACGTGGGCGTAGTGACGGGCAGCGGTCTGATACTCGACGTGGGCGGTATTGATCGTGATGCCGCGGGCCTTCTCTTCGGGGGCCTTATCGATCTGGTCGTAAGCGGTATATTCGGCAGCGGTGGGGTCAGCCATGTTCAGGACCTTGGTGATGGCCGCCGTCAGGGTGGTCTTGCCGTGGTCGATGTGGCCGATGGTGCCGATGTTCACGTGGGGCTTATTGCGGTTGAACATTTGCTTTGCCATTTTGCTTTGTCCTCCTAAAAAGTAGAAAATAATAGATATCGAAAGTCTGAGGAGATTATACAGTATGCAGGGAAAATTTGCAACCCTTTTTACGGTTTCCGGTGGGTGCCGATCAGCTTCTCCCGCAGCGCTGCGGGCAGCTCGATATAGTGGCTGGGCTCCATGGAGTAGTTGGCGCGGCCCTGGGTCCTGCTGCGCAGGTCCGTGGCGTAGCCGAACATACTGGACAGGGGCACGCTGCACTCGATGATGACGGCGCCGTTGCGGAACTCCTGGCCGACGATCTGGCCGCGGCGGGAGTTGATGTCGCCGATCACGTCGCCCATATACTCCTCCGGGGTGGTGACGACCACCTTCATGATGGGCTCCAGGAGCGTCGCACCGGCCTTCTCGCAGGCCTCCTTAAAGGCCATGCTACCGCAGATCTTGAACGCCATCTCGGAGGAGTCCACCTCGTGGAACTGGCCGTCCAGGAGGGTGGCCTTCACGTCCACCACGGGATAGCCCGCCAGGATGCCTCCCAGCATGGCCCCCTGGATGCCCGCGTCCACCGCGGGGATATACTCCTTGGGGATGGCGCCGCCGGTGACGGCGTTGACGAACTCGTAGCCCTTTCCGGACTCGTTGGGCTCGATCATCAGCTTTACCTGGGCGAACTGGCCCTTGCCGCCGGTCTGGCGGGCGTAGCGCACGTCCACCGTCGCCGGGCGGGTGATGGTCTCCTTATAGGAAACCTGGGGCTTGCCCACGTTGGCCTCCACGCGGAACTCGCGCAGCAGCCGATCCACGATGATCTCCAGATGCAGCTCGCCCATGCCGGCGATGATGGTCTGGCCCGTCTCCTCGTCGGTATACGCCTTGAAGGTGGGGTCCTCCTCCGCCAGCTTTGCCAGGGCGATGGTCATCTTCTCCTCGCCGGCCTTGGTCTTGGGCTCAATGGCCACCCGGATGACCGGTTCGGGGAATTCCATGCTCTCCAGCACGATCTGCTGCTTGTCGTCGGAAAGGGTGTCGCCGGTGGTGGTGTTCTTCAGTCCCACCAGGGCCACGATGTCGCCGGAATAGATGGTGTCCAGGTCCTGGCGGTGGTTGGCATGCATGAGAAGCATGCGCGCCAGCCGCTCCCGCTTGCCCTTGGAGGAATTCATGACCGTGGAGCCGGCGACGGCCGTGCCGGAATAGACACGGGCGAAGGTCAGCTTGCCCACATAAGGGTCGGTCATGATCTTGAACGCCAGCGCCGAGAAAGGCGCCTCGTCGGAGCAGTCGCGGGTGACCTCTTTGTCGGTCTTGGGATCGGTCCCCTTCACAGGGGGCACGTCCAGGGGCGAGGGCAGGAAATCCACAATGGCGTCCAGCAACTTCTGCACGCCCTTGTTGCGATAGCTGGTGCCGCAGGTGACGCACACCAGCTTTCCGCTGATGGTGCCCTCCCGCAGCGCGGCGCGGATCATATCGGAGGGGACTTCCTCCCCCTCCAGGTACAGCATGGCGATGTCGTCGGAGAACATGGAGGCCGCGTCGATCAGCTTCTCCCGGTACTCCTTGGCCTGGGCCAGCATTTCCGCGGGGATCTCCTCCACCTTCATGTCCTTGCCCAGGTCGTCGTAGTACACGTCCGCCTTCATCTCCACCAGGTCGATGATGCCGCGGAAATCGGACTCCTTGCCGATGGGCAGCTGGATGGGAACGGCGTTGCATTTCAGCCGCTCCTTCACCATGTCCACCACGTTATAGAAGTCCGCGCCCGTGATGTCCATCTTGTTCACATAGATGAGACGGGGGACGTTGTAGTTGTCGGCCTGGCGCCACACGGTCTCCGTCTGGGGCTCCACGCCGCCCTTGGCGCACAGCACGGTCACGCTGCCGTCCAGCACGCGCAGGGAGCGCTCCACCTCCACGGTGAAGTCCACATGGCCCGGGGTGTCGATGATGTTGATCCGGTGATCCCGCCAGTGGCAGGTGGTGGCGGCGCTGGTGATGGTGATGCCACGCTCCTGCTCCTGCTCCATCCAGTCCATGGTGGCGTTGCCCTCATGGACCTCGCCCAGCTTGTAGTTGACGCCGGTGTAGAACAGGATACGCTCCGTAGTCGTCGTCTTGCCGGCGTCGATGTGGGCCATTATGCCGATATTTCGGGTTTTTTCAAGGGAATACTCTCTCGGCATGTTCCAACTTCCTTACGGGAAAATTAGTAGCGGAAGTGCGCAAAGGCCTTGTTGGACTCGGCCATCTTGTGAGTATCCTCACGCTTCTTCACGGCGGCGCCAGTGTTGTTGCTGGCGTCCATGATCTCGCCGGCGAGCTTTTCCTTCATGGTCTTCTCGCCGCGCTTGCGGGCATAACTCACCAGCCAGCGCAGACCCAGGGTCTGCCGCCGGACGGGGCGCACTTCGATGGGCACCTGATAGGTGGCGCCGCCCACACGGCGGGCCTTGACCTCCAGGCTGGGCATGATGTTGTTCAGGGCTTCGGTATAGGCCTCCATGGGGTCCTTGCCGCTCTTCTCCTTGATGATGTCAAAGGCGGAGTACACGACCTTCTGGGCCACGCCCTTCTTGCCGTCCAGCATGATCTGGTTGACCAGCTTGGTCACCAGAACGGAATGATACACAGGATCCGGCAAGATCTCTCTTTTGGGAACGTTACCTCTTCTGGGCACTTTAACTTCCCTCCTTCATAAAAATGAATTCACCGGTACTCGAAAGTGTCTTTCGACTTCCGTTTGCGCCCTGACGTTCCCATACGAACCGAAATTATATAGAAACCAACAGGGACGCTGTTGGGGAACTGCGATTACTTCTTGGGACGCTTGGCGCCGTACTTGGAGCGGCCCTGACGACGGCCGTCCACACCCTGGGTGTCCAGAGAGCCGCGGATGATGTGGTAACGCACGCCGGGCAGGTCCCTGACACGGCCGCCGCGGATCATCACCACGGAGTGCTCCTGCAGGTTGTGGCCGATGCCGGGGATATAGGCGGTCACCTCATAGCCGTTGGTCAGGCGCACACGGGCGATCTTCCGCAGAGCGGAGTTGGGCTTTCTCGGGGTGGAAGTACGCACCGCCGTGCACACGCCGCGCTTCTGGGGAGAGCTCAGGTCGGTCTCCCGGTTCTTCAGGGTGTTCAGGCCCTTCTGCATGGCGGGGGACGTGGACTTGTAGGTCACCTTCTCGCGTCCTTTGCGGACCAGCTGGTTAAAAGTAGGCATAGTTTATCCTCCTTTCCTCAAAAATTTACGCTATAATGATTATCTGATGGCGAAACGCCGTGAGGCGTTGCGCCGAGCCGCTTTGCGGCTCAGCAAAACAGCGCACTGTTTTGCCAGACACTCATTGCAATGAACACCGCGCAAATGATCCTTGGATCATTTGCCGCCAAACGAATCGTTTGGCGGCGAAAACGTTCGTTTTCGCCTTGCGATGATCATTATCACGCAAAATAGGATTCTAACAGAAAAAGCCGGAGGTGTCAAGCAAAAATCCCCATACTGTGGGAATTATTCGCTCTTTTGTCCCTCCCGGCGGGCCGCCGCGGGTCCCTCCGGCACGAACCGCTCGAAGATCACCGTGCCCCCCTGCTCCTCCAGACGGAGCATGGTCTGCCGGTCCCGCACCGTCCAGTACACCTCGTGCACATGCCAGAGCCGGCGGCTCAGGCGCAGGGACGGCTCGTCGGCGTGGCGATGGTCGTACGCCACAAAGTCCGGCCGGCCCAGGACGCACACCAGCAGGTGGGTCATGGCCCAGTCGGCCAGCCGGCCGTAGCCGGACCGGTCCCCGGGGCCAAACCGCTGGCTCAGCTGGCCCCGCAGCACCGACGGCCAGCGCTTTTTCAGCCCCATCACCACCGCCGGATGGAAGCTCTCCAGACAGCAGGTCCCCTTCCAGTCCGTCAGCCGCTCCATCACGGCGTCGGTAAGAGCGTCGGCGTTCCCGCCGGCCGCCTTCAGCTCGATGATGAGCGGTCCCCGGTTTTCAAAGACCGCCAGCACCTCCTCCAGCAGCGGGATGGTCTCCCCGCTGCCCTGCAGGGGATACGCCGCCAGGTCCTCCCGGCGCAGATCCTCGATCCGGGCGCTCTTGCCGCACACCCGCTCCAGGTCGCTGTCATGGACCACCGCCAGAGCCCCGTCCGCCATCAGATGCACGTCCAGCTCCGCACCGAAGCCGGCCTCCGCCGCGGCCCGGAAGGCGCTCAGGGAGTTTTCCGGCCGTCCGGCGGACACGTCGTGCAGCCCCCGGTGGGCGTAGCGGACGCCGTCCAGCGCCTCCCACCCGGGCTGTCCCCGCCGGGGCATGATACAGTAGATCCACCCCGCGCATACCAGCACCAGCGCCGCCGCCAACACACAGATGACCGTCATAGTCTCTCTCCTTTAATCGTCCATATCCGCGTAGGCGTCCAGGCCCCGCTTGCCCTCCACCTTCGCGTCCCCGTGGCGGACGAACAGCATGGTGACGAAGCTGCCCGCGGCAAACAGCGCCGCGTAGGGAAACAGCGTCCAGTAGCCCACATGCTGCATCAGCCACCCGGCCACGATGGGGGTCACCACCTGGGCCGCCATGGAGGCAGTGTAGTAGTAGCCGGTGAATTTGCCCACGTCGGAGCCCCGGCACATCTCCACCACCATGGGCAGGGAGTTGACGTTGATGGCCGCCCAGGCCAGGCCCACCAGGGCAAAGCAGACATACATCACCACGGTGATGGCGTGGGAGCGCACGGTGAGGAAGTACCCCGCCAGAAAGCAGCCGGACAGCAGCACCACCCCGGCCAGGATGGTCTTCTTCCGGCCCACCTTGGAGGCCAGGATGCCGATGGGGATGTAGGACACGATGGCCCCGCCGGTGGCCACCATCAGGCACAGGGACGCGCCACCCAGCCCCTGGCCCATCACCTGGGCCACGTAGGTGGTGAACCAGGTGGTGACCCCGTTGTAGCCCACGAACCACAGCGCGATGGAGGCCAGCAGAAAGCCCAGGCTCCTCTTCACCGGAGCGGGGAGCACCTCCCCGCCGCTGCCGTCGTCCTCCGCCAGGTTCCACTCCGGATGCTCGCTCTCCAGCGCCTGATTCTCCGCGGAGAGCTTGGGCTCCCGGATGGTGAGAAGCAGCACGATCACCGCCGCCGCCATCAGGCCGGACACCACCAAAAACAGGGGCTGATAGTTCACGTGCTCCAGCCCCGCCACCTTGGAGTTGGGATAGAGCACCGCCGCCACCGCCAGATAGATCACCCCGCCCACGGCGCCCATCAGGTTGATGATGGCGTTGGCCCGGCTGCGCAGGGGCTTGGGGGTCACGTCGGGCATGAGGGCCACGGCGGGCGAGCGGTAAGAGCCCATGGCGATGAGCAGCAGCCCCAGCGTCACCACGAAGGAGGCGAATTTGAAGGGGGCCGCCTGGGCGGCATAGCTGTTGTCCAGCACCGGCAGGATGTTCATAAGGATCACCGCGAAGGCGGTGCCCGCCAGGATATAGGGGGTGCGGCGGCCCAGCCTGGTGCGGGTCCTGTCGGACAGGCTGCCGAAAAAGGGCAGCAAGAACAGCGCCAGCACGTTGTCCGCCGCCATCACGGCCCCGGCCAGGGATTCTCCAATATGGAAGGTGCCGGTGAGCAGCTTGGGGATCACGTTGTCGTACATCTGCCAAAAGGCGCTGATGGACAGGAAGGCCAGCCCCACCAGCACGGTGCGCTTGTTGTCCAGCTTTTGTGCGTTCATAGCCCGCTCCTCTCTCCTGTGAATAGACATCCGCCCCGCGCAAGGCAGGGCGGATCGATACGGTTTATTTCTTACAGCGCGTTGGTGCGGCCCACCAGGGCGGACAGGTCCACATACTCCTCCGCCTCGGCCGCCTTCTCCTCATCGGTCTCCACGCCCACGTTCCGGTACATCTCCAGTCCGGAGCCGGCGGGGATCAGCTTGCCGATGATGACGTTCTCCTTCAGGCCCACCAGGTGGTCCACCTTGCCCTTGATGGCGGCGTCGGTGAGCACCCGGGTGGTCTCCTGGAAGGAGGCCGCGGACAGGAAGCTCTCCGTGGCCAGGGAGGCCTTGGTGATGCCCATGATGATCTGGGTCCAGGTGGCCTTTTCCAGGCCCTCCTCCCCCGCGTCGATCCGGGCCTGGATCGCGTCGTTGGCACGGCGGACCTCGTTCAGATCCACCACGGCGCCGCTGAGCAGATCGGTGCTGCCCGGCTCCTCCACACGCACCTTGCGGAGCATCTGGCGGGCGATGACCTCGATGTGCTTGTTGTTGATATCCACGCCCTGCTGGCGGTACACCTTCTGGACCTCCTGGACCAGATAGTTGCGCACGCCCTGGCGGCCGAACTCGTCGTCGTCCACACCCCGGATCCGCAGTACGTCATGGGGGTTGAGGGCGCCGCGGGTCAGCTCCTGGCCCTTCTCCACCTGGTCGCCGTCCGCCACCAGGATGCCGCTGGCGTAGGGGATCTGGTAGACCGCCGTCTCGCCGGTGGACTCGTTGGTGATGGTGAGAGCGCAGATGGTGTTCTTTTTGGCGTCCTCCATGGACACGGTGCCGCTGATCTCGGCCAGGATGGCCACACGCTTGGGCCGGCGGGCTTCGAACAGCTCCTCCACACGGGGAAGACCCTGGGTGATGTCCTCCACGTCGGAGCCGGCGGCGCCGCCGGTGTGGAAGGTACGCATGGTCAGCTGGGTGCCCGGCTCGCCGATGGACTGGGCGGCGATGACGCCCACGGCCTCGCCGGGATCCACGGGCTTGCCCACGGCCAGGTTCATGCCGTAGCACTTGGCGCACACGCCGCTGCGGGCCTCGCAGCACATGACGGACCGGACCTTCACGGAGAAGATGCCGTTGTCCTCCAGCACCTGGGCGTCCACGGGCATGAGCATGTGGTCGGTATCGAACAGCACCTCGCCGGTGGCGGGGCTGACGATGGGCACGGCGGGGAACCGGCCGCGGATGCTCTCGCCGAAGGTCTGGGCCGCGGCGGCGGCGTCCACTTCCTCGATGCCGGCGGCCAGCAGCGCCGCCACATCGGACTTGCTGAAGGCCTTATACTTGGGCACGACCACAGCGCCGGTCTTGGGATCGGTGATGTTCTGGGGCGCGAACTTGCCGGCGAGGGCATCCTCGCTGACACGGGCCTTCACGATCTTGTCCAGGATGACCCGGGCGTCGTTGCCGGCGGTGGTGCCGCAGTCCCGCTCCCGGATGATCACGTCCTGGCTCACGTCCACCAGACGGCGGGTCAGATAACCGGAGTCGGCAGTACGCAGAGCGGTGTCGGCCAGGCCCTTGCGGGCGCCTCGGCTGGAGACGAAGTACTCCAGCACGGTCAGGCCCTCGCGGTAGTTGGCCTTGATGGGGATCTCCAGGGTCTTGCCGGCGGTGTTGGCCACCAGGCCGCGCATGCCGGCCAGCTGGCGGATCTGGTTCATGGAGCCGCGGGCGCCGGAGTTGGCCATCATATAGATGGGGTTGAACTCGTCCAGGTTGTCCTGCAGGGCGCTGGTGACGGCGTTGATGGTCCCCTCCCACTGGGAGACGACCAGGCGGTAGCGCTCGTCGTTGGTGATGAAGCCCCGCTGGTACTGCTCCTCGATATAGGGCATCTTGGTGCTCTCGGTCTCGGCGATGATGCGCTTTTTCGCCTCGGGCACCACCATGTCGGAGATGGAGATGGTGATGGCGCCGATGGTGGAGTATTTGTAGCTGAGGGCCTTGATCTTGTCCAGCACCTCGGTGGCGATGGTGAAGCCGTGCCGGTCGATGCACCGCTGGACGATCTTGCCCAGCAGCTTTTTATCCACACGGAAGCCGATCTCCTGCTTGAAGGCGTTGTCCGGATCGGACCGGTCCACGAAGCCCAGATCCTGGGGGATGGGCTCGTTGAAGATGATCCGGCCCACGGTGGTGTCCACCAGCTGGGAGCGGACGACGCCGTCGATGCGGCGGGTGAAGCGGACCTTGATGGGGGCGTGGATGCCCACCACCTTCTCGTTGTAGGCCATGATGGCCTCCGCTGGGGTGGCAAAGCACTTGCCCGCGCCGGGCTCGTCGTCCCGGATATAGGTGAGGTAATAGGAGCCGAGGACCATGTCCTGGGTGGGCACGGTGACGGGCTGGCCGTCCTGGGGCCGGAGCAGGTTGTTGGCCGAGAGCATCAGCA
>CANQSJ010000002.1 GCA_947626495.1 uncultured Oscillospiraceae bacterium
AGCCCTTCCTCCGCCTGCCTTTTCGGCTCAGAAGGTAGAAAATGTTCCCCAAAAATGCGCATAGCTATAGCTATGTCACTTTAAATACAGAGCGAGTTTACCATAATTTTGTGCTCATTTCAATAGAAAATTCTGGAACTCGCGGCTTTTTTCGCCCATTTTTCCCTTTCCGGGCGATTTTATGCGACAATTTTAACCCTTGTTCAGATAATTTCAAGTGCTTTCTTGCAAATCACTTGTTTTTCATGTAAAATCACTTGAAACTGTTGATTATTTAGTATACAATTATCCCGTGTTCCCCATCTATCCCCCATCGGAGGCTCGCCATGCGGACAAATGACGTGATCCATCGCTCGGTTTACATCATATCGGAATACTATAAGAACAATCTGGCGCCCTTTTTCGACGCCCTCGGCGACGATGTGCTGTGGATGGGCCCCGCCCAGGGCCAGCTGATCCAGGGGGCGGAAGCGCTGAAGGAGGCCTTCGCCCAGGAGGACCACGCCCTGACCTTCACCATGGGCAACGTCTCCGCCCAGTGCGTCTCCCCCCACCTCCACGTGAAGGAGGTCATCCTCCATTACGACGTCTACACCCACTATCCCAGCGGCAACACGGTGCCCCACGATCAGCGGCTGCACTTCACCTGGCGGGACCGGCGGATCAGAGCTGCCGGCGGCTGGACCTACCTGCCGGAGATCTTCATGGTGCACATCAGCAACCTGTGGGAATACGACAGCCGGGACACCATCTATCCCGTCCACTACGAGACCGTGGCCCCGCCCGTGCGCACCGTCCCGGCGACGGAGCAGTATGTGACCGTGAAGGCCGCCGATCTGACCGTGCACCGCATCGCGGTCAGCCGGATCCTGTACATCGAGACCGTCAAGCGCTCCGCGAAGCTGCGGGTCCATCTGCGCAGCGGCGTCCTCCTCATCAACGGGACGCTGCCGGAGTTTGAGCGGCGCTATCCCGGGGTGCTTTTGCGGACGCACGCCGGGTATATGGTCAATCCCGCCCATGTGCGGCAGATCCGGCGGTTCGCCCTGACGCTGTCGGACGGCACCCGGCTGCCCGTCCCGGAAAAGAAATTCACCCAGATCCGGGACGCGCTCCTCCAGGGGGATCCGCCGGCGCTGAATGCGGCGGTAAGTACAGATTACGGACCACCTTTCTATTGATAAGAACGGCCCTGTTTGCTATAATGAAGCGGGGTTTTTCCCGGGCCGGGACGGCTTTTTCCGGTCGTTTTTCGCCGGGGACAAATCTGTACTTTGGGCCATTTTGCGGCAAAAAGGCCCGCACCCGAGAGGGTGCGGGCCTTTGCGTTTTTATCGGCATGCGCCGTCCTCAGCGGAACAGCGCCACCAGCCGGTCCCAGAAGCTGAGCTCCTCCGCCGGGGCCGGGGCCTCCTCCGCCGGGGCGGGCGCCTCGATGGCGGGGGTGCGGATCACGAACTGGACCGCGTCCACCGTGCCGTTTTTCGCCGAGGCGAAGGACATCGGCCTGCCGCCGCTGCCGGTGATATCGGCGAGCATCCCGTCGATGCCGTCGGCCACCTGCTGATCCATGCCCTCGGTCTGCTCCCGGAGGGCGGCGGTGCCGTCCTTCACCTGGTCCGCGCCGTCCCGCAGGGTGCCCATGCCGCTGGCCAGGCTGGCCGCGCCCTCGGAGAGGCTGCCGGCCCCGGTGCCCAGACTGGCCGCGCCGGCGCTGACCGTGCCGGTGCCCGCCGCCAGGGTGGCCGCGCCGTCGGCGATGGTGCCGAAGCTCTCGCCCAGCTGGTCCACCCCCGCCGCATAGGCGGCCACGCCCGCGTCCAGATCGGTGTAGCCGGTCACCAGATCGTCCACGGCGGTCTGCAGCGCCGACATGTTCTCCGGCAGGGAGCCCATGGCCCCGGCCAGCGTCCCCACCTGGGCGGAGAAGCTGTCGAAGCCCGCCTGCAGCGTGGCCGCGCCGGACGACAGCGTCCCCAGCCCGTCGGCCAGGGCGGCTATCGCGCTCAGCGCCGTGTTGTCCTGGCCCAGCAGGTCGATGACCAACTGCAGATCGCCCACCATGGCCACGTAGGGCGTCAGCTGCTCGATGGCCGTGTTGTTGCCGGCGATGAGGGTCTCCAGCACCGTGGTGTCCAGCCCGGCCGCGCTCAGTCCCTCCTGCAGCGCGCTCACGCCGCCAGCGAGATCCTCCAGCGCGCTGCTCATGCTATCGGCCGCGCCCTGCAGCGCCGTCAGCTGCTCCTCCGTCACCGCCGACTGGGAGACGGCGGTCTGCAGATCGGTCAGCCCCGTCAATATGGCGGCCGAGCCCTCCGTCAGGGTGGAGGACTGGCCGGTCAGGGCGTCCAGCCCCTCCTGGAACAGCACCGCGCCGTCGTTCAGCGCCTGGATGCCGCCGGTGAGGGCCGCCGTGCCGCTCTGGACGCTGGCCGCGCCGGTGCTCACCGTGTCGCTGCCGCTCTGGACGGAGCCGGCGCCGGCCTCCACCTGGTCCACGCCCCCGGCGAGGGCCGCCGCGCCGTCGTCCAGGTCCACCGCCGCCTGCTCCAGCTGGGACAGCTGATCCATCAGATCCTCGTCGTCCACATCCACATCCAGCGCCAGGGCCACGCCGTTGATGGCGATGGGCTCCATGGCGAAATCGGTGACGTCAGCCGAGAGGGTGATGTCCGCGCCCTTGCCGGGCAGGACCGTATAGGTCAGCTGCTTGTCCCCGCCCACGTTGGCCACGGTGGCCCCCGGCGCGTCGATGTGCTCCGCCCGGTCCCCGTCCAGGGTCAGACTGATCTGCAGGGCGTAGTCCTCAAAATACGTCCCGGCGCAGGCGGGATTCTTCTCCGCCGTGATCCGGATCTGCAGCGCGCCGCTCCGGCCGCCCAGATCGCCGGCCTCCACCTCCGCCCCGTCCAGACTGTACCGGACGGCGATGTTCCAGGGGATCGCCGCGTTCTCCAGCCGGCCCTCGTAATAGAGCCGCCCCGCTCCCACGTCGCCCGTCACCTGTCCGTCCGCCAGCGTCAGCGCGTCGGTGGTGGTCATGTTCCGCACGGAGGTATAGCCCCCCCAGTCGTGGATCTGGCCGCCCTGGGGCAGGTCGAAGATGTTCACCACGTCCACCGTGTCCGGCGTGCCGTCGGGCAGAAGATTTATGTAAACCACTTCCTCCTTGCCCGCCGCCTCGGCGGCCTGGGCCCGGAGGGGCGCGGCGGCCAGCAGCGCCGCCGCGGCGCACAGCGCCAGCGCCCGTTTTCTCAGCTTCATACCTGTTCCTCCTTTTTGATCCCGGCCTTCCGCCGGCCCATGACCAGTCTGTCGGTGGCCCGCAGCAGCCCCGGCAGCACGAACAGCACCGCGCACAGCGAGAAGATGGCTCCCCGCCCCAGCAGCAGCCCCAGCTGGGCCAGAAGCTGGTTGGAGGAGATGTATCCCATCAGCAGCCCCACCACCGTCAGCACGCTTCCGGAGGTGAGGATGGACACCGCCGTGTCCCCCACGGTCTTCACCATCGCCTCCCGCGGCTCCAGTTCAGCCCGGTTCTCCCGGTACCGGTCCGTGAGGAGGATGGCGTAGTCCACCGTGGCGCCCAGCTGGATGGAGCTGATGATCAGATAGGTGATGTAAAACACCGGCGTGCCCGCGAAATAGGGCACCGCCAGATTCAGCCAGATGGCCGTCTCGATGGTGAGCACCAGCAGCACAGGCAGCCACAGCGACCGCATGGTCAGCAGCAGCACCAGAAATACCGCCCCGATGGCCACCAGATTCACCTTGGCCAGGTCGCTGGTCACCGTGTCCATCAGATCGTAGGTGTTCACCCCCTGGCCCGCCAGATAATAGCCGCCGGGGTAGTAGCTCTCCGCCACGGCCCGGATGTCCTCCACCAGGCCGAAGGTCTCGTCCCCCTCGTAGGGCACGTCCACCGAGATCACCATCCGGGCGTATTGGCCGGACTGGAGCTGGGAGAGGGTGTCGCCGTCCAGATAGCTCATGGGCACCTCCGCCCCCGCGGCGTCCACATAGGATATGATCCCCGTCACATGCTCCAGCTCCCGCAGATCCCGGGACAGCCGGCTCTGCACGGCGGTGTCGTTCCCCGGGACCAGCAGCACGTAGGTGTCGCTGACGCCGAAGGTCTCCTCGATGGCGGCGGTGTCCCGGCCGTACGCCGACTCCGGCCCGAACATCTTGGCGGAGCCGTAGTAAAACTCGTTGGCGTTGTAGGCCAGGTAGGCCGGCACGATGGCGATCACGAACGCCACCGCCAGGGGCACCGTCACCCGCCGCACCGCCCGGCCGAACCCGTTCATGGACGGGACCAGCCGCCGGTGGCGGAGCCGATCCGCCAGGGGCAGCGTCAGCAGGATCATGCAGGGCACGAACAGCAGCGCCGTGACCAGGCTGATGGCCACGCCCTTGGCCAGCGCCAGACCCAGATCGGGCCCCAGCCGGAAGCGCATCAGCGCCAGCGCCAAAAATCCGATGACCGTGGTCAGACCGCTGGACAGGATGGAGCCGGTGGATTTGGTAAGCGCCGCCACCATGGCCCGGACGTCGTCCTCCTCCCCCGCCCGGCACTCCTCAAATCGGTGGAGCAGGAACACCGAGTAATCCAGACTGACCGCCATCTGCAGGATGCTCCCGGCGGCGTTGGTCACAAAGGAGATCTCCCCGAAGATGAGGTTGCTGCCGGCGTTGATGAACACCGCCACGCCCAAACCCAGCAGCACCAGCAGCGGCTCCAGCCAGCTGGTGGTGGTCAGCGCCAGCACCACCAGCGCGAAGGCCACGCCGAACGCGCCGATGAGCTGCACCTCGCCCATGGTCCCGGTGGCGGAGGCCGCCATGGACACGGCCGAGCCCGTCATGGCACCCTTCTCCCCCAGCAGCTGCCGCATCCCCTCCACGGCGGCCACATAGTCCTCTTCCGAGACGGTCACGGAAAACAGCGCCGCTCCGTCCCGGTAATATTCGTCCAGCGTCCCGGCGTCCATGGCCGCCAGGGGCACGGCCACGTCCTGGACATCGTCCAGCCAGGTCACGTCCAGCACGCCGGGCACGGCGGCCAGCTGCCGCTTCAGCTCCAGCGCCTCCGGGATGGTCACATCCCGCGCCAATACCCGGGCGTTGGGGATGCCGCCGGGAAACTGCTCCTCCATGACCTGCAGGGACACGGTGGAGGCGGTCTCCTCCGGCAGATAATCGTTGATGTCGTAATTCACCGGCACCAGCGGGCGAAGCAGGAGCCCGGCTGCCGCCGCCAGCAAGAACAGCGCCGCCACCAGCTTTCGCCGCGCCGTCACCGCCCCGTAAAAGCGCTCCATACCCATCACCTCCGCAGATGTTAGCCTCGCCTTATATTATACTCTCTCCGCCGCAAAATGCAATGGACACAGCCGCCCATCTGCCCAATCGCGCCGCATGCCCGCCGGCGGAGACGGTTCCAATCGGCAAATTCTCCGGAAACGGTTGCCTTTTTTCGTTAAATATGGTAAATTTATTATATATTCTGATATTTTCAGAAAGGAGAGAATATGAAACCCAATTCGCTTTTGAAGGTCGTCAGCATCCTGTATATCATCGTGGCTGCCATCGGCCTGCTGCTCGCCATTCTGGTGGCTGTCATGGGCGGCGCCGTCTTCGGCTCCCTGGCGGAGAGCGCCGGCTTCGGCCTGGCCGTGGTCGGCATCATGGGCGTGGTCCTGGCCACCGGTTCCGCGATGAGTCTGGCGGCCGGCATCATGGGCGTGGTCCTGGCCGCCGGTTCCGCGATGAGTCTGGCGGCCGGCATCGTGGGCGTGAAGGGCAAGTTCACCGCCTGCAAGGTGCTGGGCATCATCATGCTGGTGGGCACCGTGATCACCGTGCTGCTGAACATCTCCGCGTACGACAGCGTGGGCGCGATCATCGCCACAGCGGTCGCCTACCTGGTCCTGCCGGTGCTGTACGTGATCGGCGCGTTCAAGGGTCCCGCCGCGGACTGAGCGCCGGCGACTGAGAATCATAAGGAGGAGAAAAAATGCTTCTGCACGCGAAAAGCAAGATGCTCTCCATCCACAAGAAGATGGAGATCATGGACGAGGCCGATCAGGTCCTTTACACGGTGGAGAGCAAGGCCATCTCCATCCACGATACGACCTACGTCCGCAACGCCGTGGGGGAGACCATCGCCACCATCAAGCACAAGCCCATCTGCCTGCACGAGACCCACATCATCGAGTTCGCGGACGGCGAGGAAGTGGAGGTCCGCACCGAGTGGTTCCATGTGATGAACGACGTCATCGACCTGGAGGGCCTGGGCTGGCAGATGCGGGGCGACATCCTCCAGCACAACTATGAGTTCGTCAACTCCCTGGGCGGCGTCCTGGCCAGGACCCACCAGAAGTGGGTGTCCCTGCACGACGTGTACTACATCGACGTGCTGGACGAGGCCCAGCTGGACCGGATCGTGACCGTGTACGTGGCCCTGGAGCGCATCATCCGGGAGCGGGAGATCCGCCGGGAGAACGAGTCCGGCGTCATCGCCGCCGGCGGCACGGCAGCCGCCCACTCCAACAACGACAACTGAGCGGCGAGAAGGGATCGCCTCCGGCAAAGCAACAAATGGTCCGCTGCAAGCGCAGCGGACCATTTGTTTTTTTGTCTCCCGGCGGATCTCAGACCATGCGGTTCCCGCCGTGGCGCCGGCGGCTGTCCGCCTGGCGAAAGGCTTTGGCAATGGCCTCCGCCATGGCCTCCGTCTGCTTCCGGGCCGCCTCGGCCTGGGTCAGCTCCAGCTGCCGCATCAGCGCGTCCCGGAACTTCACCGCCGACGGGATATAGGGGAACTCAAAGCGGCTGCCCGACGTGGTGATGGTGACGGTGCCCCGGCCGGTGATCTTCCCGATGGGGGTCTTCTCCACGTACACGCCCCCCACCCGGTCCAGGGGCACGTCCAGGGTCCTGGTCACGAACACCCCCGCCTCGCCGTAGATCCGCTTGTCGGTGAGCATCAGATAGGTGGACAGCCGGCGGGCGAAAAACCGGGCGCCCCACACGGCGATAGCGGCCATCAGCAGGTGAAAGATCAGCGTGTCCTCCCCAGTCTTCCGGGCGAGATACCAGACGCAGCCGTAAGCGGCCGTCAGCGCCGCCGGCAGGATATAGCTGGTCCACCGGGACCGGGCCATCATGATGAGCTCCTCGTCCCGGGACAGTTCGTTCGTCCTCTTCATCCGCACTCTCCTCCCCTTTCCAGTCGATGGTTATGGCCGCGGCCGCTCAGCACTGGCGCATCAGCCGGATGAAGAACTCCACCGCCCGGCGGATGACCTCCAGCCGGATGCGCTCGTTGTTGCCGTGGATGGTCCGCCGCTCCTCGTTGGTCATGTCCATGGCGGAGAAGCGGTACACCCGGTCGGACAGATCCCGGTAGTGGCGGCTGTCGGAGCACTGGACCATGAGATAGGGCGACACCACGCACCCGGGCCAGGTGGCGGATACGGCGCTCGCCACCCGCTCCCAGCCCTCGCAGTCGGTGCGGGAGATGGGGCTGGGCTCCATGTGGTCCCCCACGGTGAGGGCGATATCCCCGTCGGCCACCACGCCGCGGATGCGCTCCACCGCGGCCGCCACCGAGTCGGCCGGGTTCAGCCGCATGTTGGACACCATGGACGCCGAGGGCGGGATCACGTTGGGCGCCTTGCTGCCCTGCATCTGGGTGAAGGCCACCGTGGTCCGGATCAGGGCGTTCAGCTCCCCGCCGCTCTTGCGGCAGATCAGATCCAGCACCGGCCGGAAGCACCACAGATTGGCGAAGATGATCCGGTACAGGAACGTGGACCGGCGGCCCAGGTTGTCGAACATCTCCAGCACCGGCTTGGTGAGATGGGCGGGGAAGGGATGGGCCTCCACCCTGGCGCAGGCCATGGCCAGCCGGCCCACCGGCGTGTGGGGCGCGGGGGCGGACGCGTGGCCGCCGGAGGAGGCAATGGAATACTCCAGATTCATCATGCCCTTTTCCGCGATGCCGATGAGGGCGCAGGGCTCGCTGACCCCGGGGAACACGTCCCGCACCACGGCGCCGCCCTCGTCCACCACCAGGGCGGGGGTGACGGCGTGCTCCCGGAACCAGTCCACGATCCGCACGGCGCCCATGCCGTTGATCTCCTCGCCTCCGGAGAAGGCGAAGTAGATGTCGTGCGCCGGGGTGAAGCCCTGGCCGATCAGGGCATCGGCGGCGGACAGGATGCCGTTGAAGGTGACCTTGGTGTCCAGGGTGCCCCGGCCCCACATGACGCCGTCCTCCACCGTCGCGGAGAAGGGCGGCTTGTCCCAGTTGTCCTCCTCCACGGGCACCACGTCGTAGTGGGCCATGAGCACGGCGGGCTCGCCGCCCTCCTCCCTGCCCTTCCAGCGAAACAGCAGCGCCCGGTCCGGCAGCCGGTCGAAGGAGCAGACGGCGAACACTTGGGGATACAGCGACGGCAGCAGGCCGATGAGCTTTTCAAACTCGGCCTCGTCCTCCAGCGTGTGGTCGGCGTTGGAGACGGTCCGGCACCGCACCAGCTCCGCCAGAGCCCGCTCGGCGGCGGCGCCGTCGAATTCCACCGGCTCCGCCGGGGGCGCCGGCTCATCCCTGGGGACGAACCGGGCGGCGCGGACGAGGATGACGGCCAGAAACAGCGCGATCAGCGCCAGGATCAAAAGAAACACAGCCATGAGGCTCCCTCCTTACAGCAGACCTTTTTTGTAGAGGACCCGGGATACCCCCAGGGTGAACAGCACGCCCACCGGTACCATGATGCCCACGGTGCCGGCGTTCAGGGCCGGGACGGCGATGAACAGCGCCAGCATGAGGATGACCGGCGCCACGGCGATCTTCCAGTTTTTCGAGATGAACACCACGCCCAGGCCGCCGAACAGGGCGGGCAGTATCTGGGCGAAGGCGGGCTCCAGCACCGGGGCGTTCAGCACCGGCGTCAGCGGCGTGATGAGCAGCACGCCCAGGATGATGATGAACGTGGTGACGATGCTGGACACGGCGATGGACACCGTGGAGACGATCTCGCCCTCCTCGGAGTTCACCTTCACATCCGCCTGGTCCAGGGCGTTGAGGGCCACCGGCAGCTTCAGGTTGGAGATGTTGCCGGTGACGAAGGACAGGTAGGACCCGCCCGCGCCCAGCATGGGCACGTAGGTGAAGGTCTCCACCACCGCCACCGCCCAATACATGGGCGCCGTGGCGATGAGCCCCATGAGAAGCCCGTTCCAGTCCGGCAGCACGCCGTAGATCACCGCCACCGCGGCGGGGAACAGAAACAGCAGCGCCATGATGGACAGGTTCCACACCCGTCCGTCCCGATGGACGCTGTCCATATACGTACGCTCAGATCCCATAGCCGTATTCCTCCTCTCAGCCCAGCAGGGCGGTGATGGGGATGGCGCTGGCCATGCCCGTCACCAGGCTGATGGGCAGCGCGTAATCCGATATCCAGGGCCACTTCAGCTTCTTCACCGCCAGACCGCACAGGCACATCACCAGCGCCGACACGGCCATCACCATCGGCGGGATGAGCCCGCTCATATCCCCGGTGAACACCGTGGAGAAGTCGCAGAACACATAGCCCAAAAACGCGGAGATCATGCCGATGAACATGGACGCGGACAGGATGTCGCCCCACTTCTTGTCCCGGTTCTCCAGGGTGATCAGGCCGTTTTGCAGCTTTTTGCCAATGAGGGGCACCAGCCAGATGCCCACCATGATGCTGAGGGTCATGACGCATACGATGGTGACATACTGCCGGGCGGTGAGGGCGCTCACCTGGCCGAAGGTCAGGCCCATGGCGCTCTCGGCGTTGGTGGCGGCGATGGTCTCATAGGACATGGACCCCACCACGCTCAGCCGCAGCCACGGCAGCGGCACCCCCAGATCCTTGGCCAGCGTGATAACGCTGATGACGATGGCCACCGCCGGGGCGATGGTGAAAATTGCCGCGGTCCGCGCGATCCTGCGGAGCTTGTCCATGTCCATGCCGATGGCCTTGGCGCGGCGCCACGCCTTCGCCAAAAAGTACGCGGACTGGGCCAGCACCGCCAGAATGACGATCCCCGCCAGGACGAACAGCACAGGACTGTTGACGCTGAATTCCATTTCCGGACCTCCTTTCTTCTATGGCTTCCAGTATACACCAACCGCCGCCCGGGCACAAGAGCGGAGGGCGGAATGGACGGTCTGAAAAAACAGCGGCCCGAAACCGGGCCGCTGCTTTTTGCTGTGGACTTCCGGCGCTCAGCCGGCGCTTCTGACCAGCACCATGGCGGAGATGGGCGCCACATCCGCCGTGCCGGCGAGGGTATACAGCACCTGGGTGCCCGCCTGCTCGCCGTCCACGTACACGTCCCAGCTGCCCTCGGGCAGGGCGATCTGCTGGGTCTCGGCGCTGGCGTTGAAGATGATGAACAGCCCGTCGGAGCTCTCGCCGTTCACGCCGCCGGCGATCTCCATGGCCACCACGCCCTTGGGCAGATCCTCTGCCGCCGTCACGCTCTCCCGGACCTGGTCGGCGTCGGTCAGCCGCAGGGCCGCGTGGGCCTTGCGGAAGGCGATGAGGCCCGTGTAGTAGGCGAATACGTCGCTGTACTCCTCCTGCTCCAGGGTGGACCACTTCAGACTGTTGACGCTGTCGGGGGCGTTGTAGCTGTTGGCGTTGAAGGAGCCGTCCTCATTGGTCTTGGTGCGGAGCATCTCCTCGCCCGCCTGCAGGAAGGGGATGCCCTCCGCCGTGAGATAGATGGCCGCCGCCAGATTGTTCATGCGGATCATGTCCTCCCGGGAGGCGTCCGGCGCCCCCAGGGCGATGCGGTCGATCAGGGTGTTGTTGTCGTGGCAGGAGGCGTAGTTGACGGTCTGGGCCGGGGTGTCGCACCAGCTGGTCAGACCTGTGAAGCACTCCGCGATGGTCCGCTCCTTGCCGGGGGCGCCGGACACAAAGCCGGGGTCGTGGTTGAACACGCTGCCCTTGATGGCGTCCCGGATGGTGTCGCTGAAGTAGGCGAAGCCCGGCGTCTCGGCGGAATTGACCTGGGTGGCCATCGTCATGCCCGGCTTGGTCACCTTGGTGTCCATGGTCCAACCCTCGCCGTAGAAGAGCACGTCGGGATGGTCCTCGTGGACCTCCTCCACGATCTGGTTGACCGTCTCGGTGTCCAGCAGCCCCACCAGATCGAAGCGGAAGCCATCAATGTGGTACTCGTCCGCCCAGTATTTGACGGAGTCCACGATGTATTTGCGCACCATGCTCCGCTCCGAGGCGGTGTCGTTGCCGCAGCCGGAGCCGTTGGAGTAGCTGCCGTTCTCGTCGACGCGGGAGAAATAGCCCGGCACGATCTGGTTGACGCAGAACGACTCGGCGCTCTGTACGTGGTTGTACACCACGTCCATCACGACGCTGATGCCGCTGTCGTGCAGGGCCTTCACCATCTGCTTCATCTCGCCCACCCGCACGGCGCCGTTATAGGGATCGGTGGAATAGGAGCCCTCCGGCACGTTGTAGTTGACCGGGTCGTAGCCCCAGTTGAACTGCTCCTCGTCCAGGCGCGTCTCGTCCACCGAGCCGTAGTCATACACCGGCAGCAGGTGCACGTGGGTGACCCCCAGCTGCTTGATGTGGTCCAGGCCCGTGGAGACGCCGCCGGGGGTCTTGGTGCCGGTCTCGGTCAGCCCCAGGAACTTGCCCTTGTGCTCGATGCCGGAGCTCTCGTCGGCCGACAGATCCCGCACATGCAGCTCATAGATGATCGCGTCGTTGTACGTCATGCCCGCGTTGGGGTTGACGTCCTCCTCCCAGCCCTCCGGGTCGGTGGCGTCCAGGTCGATGACCATGGCCCGCTCGCCGTTGACGCCGGTGGTCCGGGCGTAGGGGTCGCAGGCCTCGTTCACCTGGCCCGCCACCTCCGCCGAATAGGTGTAGTAGGTCCCGTTCAGGTCCCCCTCTTTTTCCGCCACCCAGGTGCCGTTCACGTCCGCCTCCATGGGCAGCTGCTCGATGAGGTCGTCCTCCCCCGCCGTGCCCCCTTCATACAGGTTCACCCACACGGCCTGGGCAGTGGGCGCCCACACCCGGAACACGGTCTTCTCCGCCGTCCAGACGGCGCCCAGATCGTCCCCGGTGTAGGTGAACTGCTCCTCAAAGCTCTCGGTAGAAAATACGCTCGGCATCGTGATCCGATACTCCGTTCCCTCAAAAATCAGCCGGTAGGTCTTCAGCCCGTCCAGCGCCTCGCCCAGGGTGAGCACGTATTCCGTGTCCCCGGTCTGCTCCGCCCCGTCCACGGAAACGGCCGTCCCGTCCGCGTCGCACACCTGGAACACATCCGCCGGCTGGCCGTCCACGGCGGCGGTGGTCGTGACGGTGACCGTGCCGGCCCCGGCGTCATAGGCCGCTTCGGACACCAGCGCGCCGGTGGACACGTCGTCCCCGTCCTCCCGGGTATAGCCCTCCACGCCGGACTGCACATAGATGTGCACGGTCCCGGCCGTCACGTCCGGCAGCTCGATGAACTGGTCGGCGTCCACGTCCTTCTTCGACCAGCTGTCGCCGCCCTGGCGGACGATGAAGCCCACCCTGGTGACGCCCGCCGGCACGGGGATGGTGGCCACCATCTGGCCGTCCTCCTGGGCGAAGGGGTAGCCGGCCCCGTCCTTTCCGTCGGCCCAGGACCACACGTCCCAGCCGTCGTATACGCCGTCGGGCCGGTCATAGTGCAGCTTGATCACCACACCGCCGCCGGCGGCGCTGGCGGGCATCATGCCGCCGAACGCTGCCGTGACCAGCAGGATCAGCGCGAGGATCGCGCTGGCGCCCCGCCGGGCCCAGCGTCTTTTGTTTTGTGTCATCGTCTCTCCGGTCCTTTCTTCAAAAGTCATGATTTTGCGCGGACCGCTCCCGGCCGCGTCCCTGGCAGACAAAGGGGCTGTGACCGTTGGCGGCCACAGCCCCTCTTTTGCATGATGGAATCACACCAGCAGGTTCTTCTCCGTCTCGGGATCGAAGAAGTGCATGGCCTTGCCCTCGAAGGTGATGTGCAGGTCATGCCCGGCCACCAGCTGGCTGCGGCCGGCCGAATCCAGATCGATGGTGGGGATGCGCACGATCAGACGGCTGCCGTCGGCGGTGTCCACGTGCAGGTGCAGCTCGGAGCCCATCATCTCGTTGACCACCAGGCTGCAGGGGATGGCGTGCTCGCCGCCCTCGCTGAGCACGATGTGCTCGGGGCGGACGCCCAGCAGGATCTCCTGGGGCTGGACCTTCTTCTCCGCCAGCATCCGGCCCTTCTCGCCCTCCACCGGGATCTTGGCGCCGAAGGGGGTGACGTAGTACTTGCCGTTCTCCAGCAGCAGGTTGGTCTTGACGATGTTCATCTTGGGCGCGCCGATGAACTCGGCCACAAACAGGTTGTGAGGCATCTCGAACACCTCGGTGGGGGTGCCCACCTGCATGATGAAGCCGTCCTTCATGATGACGATCCGGTCGCCCAGGGTCATGGCCTCGGTCTGGTCATGGGTGACGTAGATGAAGGTGGTGTCCAGCTTCTGCCGCAGCAGGATGATCTCAGCGCGCATCTGGTTGCGCAGCTTGGCGTCCAGGTTGGACAGAGGTTCGTCCATCAAAAACACCTTGGAGTCGCGCACCATGGCGCGGCCGATGGCCACGCGCTGCCGCTGGCCGCCGGACAGCGCCCGGGGCTTGCGCATCAGGTATTCGGTGATGCCCAGCACCTCGGCGGCGTTGGTCACCTTCTCATAGACCACGTCCTCGGGCACCTTCTTCAGCCGCAGGGAGAAGGCGATGTTGTCGTACACGCTCATGTGGGGATACAGAGCGTAGTTCTGGAAGACCATGGCGATGCCCCGGTCCTTGGGCTGCAGGTCGTTGACCACCTCGCCGTCGATCTCCACAGTGCCCTCGCTGATGTCCTCCAGGCCGGCGATCATGCGCAGGGTGGTGGACTTGCCGCAGCCGGAGGGGCCGACGAACACCACGAATTCCTTGTCGTGGATGTCCAGGTCGAAGTCGTGGACCGCCACGACCTTGTTGTCGTATATCTTTTTGACTCCCGTCAGTTTAACGCTTGCCATTATCCTTATGCTCCTTTCAAATCAACCTTTGACGGCGCCGCCGGTAACGCCCTCGACGTAGTACTTCTGCAGGCACAGGAACAGGATGGTCACCGGAACGGCAACGATCACGCCGCCCGCGCAGAAGGTGGTGTACATCCGGGCGATCTGGTCATTGGTCAGCCAGCTGTACATACCGACAGCCACGTTGTAGCCGGAAGAGGTACCGAACGCCACGTACCGGGCAAACACGAAGTCGCCCCAGGGGCCCATGAAGGCGGTCAGGATGGTGTAGATCACGATGGGCTTCGCCAGCGGCAGGATGATCTTGTACAGCACCTGGAACCGGGTCGCCCCGTCCACGCGCGCCGCCTCGTCCAGGGACTTGGGGATGGTGTCAAAGAAGCCCTTGGACACATAGTAGCCCATGCCGGAGGACGCCACGCTCACCAGGATCAGGCCGGGCACCGCGTTGGCCTGGGTCAGACCCAGATCGCTCAGCACACGGTACAGGATGATCATGGTCAGCATCCCGGGGAACATGCCCAGGATGAGCATGAAGCGCATCAGCGGGCCGCGCAGCTTGAAGCGGAAGCGGGACAGGGTGTAGCTCATGCACAGCTGGATGATGGTGATGAACACCGCCGCGGCCAGCGCGATGATGAAGGTGTTCAGATACCACCGCTTGAAATCGGAGTTCCACAGGTTTATGTAGTTCTGCCAGCCCCACTCATGGGGGATGACGTAACCCACCTGGTAAGTGGATTCCACGCGGAAGGACTGCAGCACGATGAAGATGAAGGGAAGCAGCCAGATAATGCTGATGATGATGAGGAGAATATAAATGGTGGTGTTGCTGATCCGGTTCAGGGTCCGCAGACCCATGTGACGTTTTTCATTCATCACTGGTAATCCTCCTCGTTCTTAATAGACGGCAGCACGTTGTAGACCACCAGGGAGATCAGCGCCACCACGACGAACACCATGATGCCGACCACGGAGGCCAGGTAATACTGGCTCTCGGCGCCGGTGGTGATCTTGAACAGCCATGTGATCAGCAGGTCCGTATAACCCACGGAGCCCGCCGCGCCCGAGGCCGCCGGATTTGTGGGCGCGCCTCCTGTCAGCAAATAGATGACGTTGAAGTTGTTCATGTTGCCGGTGAAGCTGGTGAGCAGATAGGGGCCGGTGATGAACAGCATGTAGGGCAGCGTGATCTTGCGGTACTGCTGCCAGGCGTTGGCGCCGTCGATGCGGGCGGATTCGTACAGGTCCGCGGGGATGTTCATCAAAATACCGGTGGTGATCAGCATCAGGTAGGGGATGCCGACCCAGATATTGATCACGATGACCGATATGCGGGCCCATGTGGGATCCTCCCAGAATGGCAGCGGTTCTTTGATCCACCCCAGATTCATCAGCGACAGGTTGATCAGACCGTTGCGCGCGAACATCTTGCCCACGTACAGCAGGGAGATGAACTGGGGAATGGCCACGGTCATGACCAGGATGGTCCGCCACATCTTCTTCAGACGGATGCCCTTCTTGTTGATCATCATGGCCACGCCCATGCCCAGGAAGTAGTTGGTGAAGGTGGCCAGGAAGGCCCAGATCAGCGTCCAGACCAGGATCTCGCCGAAGGTGGCGGAATAGGACTGGCCGCCGCCGGAGCCGGCCGACCAGGACAGCAGCGTGTTGAAGTTGTCCAGGCCCACCCAGGTGAACAGGTTGTTGGAGAAGCCGTTGTGGGCGCCGTCGTAGTTGGTGAAGGCCACCAGCACCATGAACACGATGGGCATGACGGTGAACACCATGATGCCGGTCATGGGCAGGGCAAGCAGCGTGGCGTGGAAGTTTTCGTCCACCATGGAGCGCAGATCGTCCTTGCTCCCCTTCAGCTTCTTGCCGGAGCGCAGGATCTGCTCGGAGATCTTGTTCTGCTTCACGTTCACCCGCCAGGTGTAGATGAAGGCGATGATGAAGAAGATGGTGAGCACGCCGTACAGCAGGATCTTGAAGGAGTTGTCGTGATAGACGGTGGTATAGGTGTCCAGGACCAGGTTGTACTCGCTGGTGGGGCCCAACTTGCCCAGGGAGGGCAGCAGGCTCAGCCAGTGCCCGCCGGCCACCACCATGTAGCCGATGAATACGACCTCAAAAAGCAAAAACAGCAGTCCGCGCAGGGCCTGACCCCGGGCCAGGCTGCCGAACCCCATGATGACAAAGGAAATTTTTGTCTTCCAGTCGCCTTTTACGAAGGTGGCGCAGATGTCCTGGATCTCCCGAACGACCGTCAGGCCGGCTGCCTTAAGCAGATTCCACAGCTTGATGAACAGGCCGGCGATGGCACGGGGGATGCCATAGAAGAAGGAGCCGATTTTGTAGCCAATTCTCTGCCCCTTGGATAAACGCAGGAATTCCAGGTCGCTATAGTGTTTCATCAGATCACCCCTCAATAAGAAAATTGGTCGGAGCCATTGCTGGCTCCGACCAACTGCCGAAATTTCAGGTCAGGCCAAAGTTTTCATTCAGACTGCCTTTACGGGCCAACTCAGCCCGCGGGGACCAGGGTCACTTCGCCGGAGGCGGCGTCCAGCTGCACGTAGTAGGTGCCAGCCTCTTCCACAACGAAGTTGTCGGCGGGGAAGGCCACGTCCCAGGCCTTGCCCTGACGGCACTTGAACTCGGTGCCGGCCTCCATCTCGAAGGCGTCGTTGGAGGTCCAGATGTCGCCGTCGGCGGTCATGGGCAGGTCGGCATCCCAGTTGGTGCCGGCCACGGTGCCGATAACGGTGAAAGCGTTGCGCACCTCGTCGGTCATCTCGAACACGGCGGCGATGCTGTCCTCATACTTCTGCAGGGCGGCCTTCAGAGCGTCGTCAGAGCCGTCGCTGGCCTTGATGTCGGTGGTGATGACCTTGGCGATATCCCACCAGGAGCCGTGGATGTTGGGCTGCATGACAGAGTATTCATTCTGAGCGTCAAGAGCAGCAAGCGCGGGGTTCTCCTGGGTCAAGGGGTCGTCATGTGCTTCCTTGTTGGAGGGGCCCCAGCCAAATTCCTCAACACGCTGGAGCTGGCAGTCCTTGCCGGTCAGGTACTGGGCCAGCTGGTTCAGGGCAGCGCCCTTCACAGGATCCTCCTGGGGCTTGACGGCCAGGAGCTTGCAGCCACGGTAGGAGCCGATGTGATACTCGGCGCCGTCTACCTCGAAGGAGGGCAGGTCGGCCACGCCAAAGTTGTCGCCCAGCTGGTCAAGGATGGTGGCATAGTTCCAAGTGCCGGTCACGACGACGGCGGAGCCGCTGGCGAAGTCGGCGTTGCCGGAGTTCACATAGATGGGGCTGGAGACCAGCTTGTAGATGCCCTTGGCGGCGATCAGGCCCGCGTCGGAGTTGAAGTCATCGTCGATGGCGATGAAGTTGCCCTGGTCGTCGGTGATCCAGTCGGAGTGGCAGCCGGTGCCGAAGAAGAAGCCGGCGTTGTACCAGGCGTTCTCCAGCTCAAAGGAGAAGTTCTTGCCGGCGGCCTCGCAGTCGGCGATGATGGCCTCCAGGCTGTCCGCATCCTCATCGGGGACGACGGACTTATCATAGTACATGAAGTAGCCGTTGTCGGCGGTCAGAGGATAGGCGTAATAGTCCTCGCCGGCCTGCACAGCAACGATGGAGCCGGCGGTGTTGTTCTCCTTGACGAAGGCGGCGGCGCCCTGGCCCAGCTTGGTCAGCGCGTTGGCCTGGATCAGACGGCTGAGCTGGTCCTGAGCGAAGAAGTACAGGTCAGCGCCTGCGGACACGTCCAGGATCATGTTGCTGGCAGCGTCGGCCTCGGAGACGGGCTCCACGGTGGCGTTGATGACAATGCCCATCTCGTTGGAGCTGTTGAAGGCCTCCACCTGGCTCTTGGTCAGGTCCACGGCCGCGTCGGGCGCCCAGATGGTCACATCATAGGTGCCGGCCAGCTCGCTGGAGCCGCCCGCAGCGGGAGCAGCCTCTTCGCCGCCCTCGGCGGGAGCAGCCTCTTCGCCGCCCGCAGCGGGAGCAGTCTCTTCGCCGCCGCTTTCAGCCGCAGGCTCGCTGGAGCCGCCGCCGCAGGCGACCAGGCCCAGCAGCATCACCGCTGCCAAAAGAAGCGCAAGAATCTTTTTCATGTTTGTACCTCCTAAAAGAATTTTTTGAGATTTCGAACCTGTGATTATCAGGTCATCATCCCCGCTGTGGCGGGGATGCAAAAGGGGGTACCCCCTTTTGACACCTGTCAACTTTCACAATTATAGCAGCTTTTTTCGGCATTGTCCACAAAGGGTTGCGCTCTTTTATCTGCCATTATTGCACAAAAAGCATTAATCGTTTTTAGTCATTTTGCAGCGCTCCACCGCTGGCGGACGCCGGGGTCCCGATGTTCTCAGGCGGTGGGCCGGAGCACGGCGTCGTCGATCTTGCCCCAGGCGCCGCCGCCCTCGCCGGCGCATTTCACATAGACGCCCACAACGACGCTCTGGCCCTCGGCCACCTCCACGCCGTCGATGTGGGCGGTGTCCCACTGGCCGTAGGCGGTGATGGCCATGGGCGCGGTGGCGACGGTCTCCCCGTCCACCTTTACGTAGGCGTAGATATCGGTCTGGCCGCCGTCGCCGCCCATGATGGACACGGCGTAATCATATTTCCCCGCCGCCAGGCCCTCCACGGTCTGCTCCAGGGTGAATTCCACGCTGTTCGCCGCGGCGCTCCAGAAGTGGAAGTGCTTCGTGCCGGTGAGGGAGTCGGTGGCCTTGTCCTCCACATAGAGCTCGTCTGCGCCGGCCAGGTCGGTCACGGTCCAGCCCGTGTCCCCGTCCTCAAAGCTGTCGTTCACCAGCAGGTTGCTCCCGGCCACGCTCACATAGCAGCAGGCGCTCTCCCCCGCCGCCTCGCCCAGGACGGTATAGGTCTCTCCCGCTCCCTGGCTCATCCCGTCCAGCTCCTCCTGGGTGACGTCCCACTGTACGGGCAGCGCCTGCTTGGAGTTGTCGCTCATCCAGACGTCCACCGTCTCCGGCAGCTGGATCGCCTCGCCGCCGCTCACGGTGACGCGCACCGGGTCGATCTGCTGGGGGACGATGTCGGCGTCGTTGCCGTACCGCACCAGGTTGAACACCTGCAGCGACGGCAGGGGGTGGCCCTGGGCGTCGAACAGCGCCTGGTTGTCCACGGCGCAGCCGCCGTAATACTGGCCGGCGTCGTCGGGGTCATAGTCCGCGGCGAAGCGGCTGGCCCAGCCGGAGCCGTGCTCCTCCCAGATGGCGGCGTTGGTCTCCCAGCTGTCGCCGCCCACCGTGATCCAGGTGCCCTCCCAGTAGACCACGCCGATGCCGTTTTCGATGTGGGCCACCGTGTCGATCACGTCCCGGATCTCGTTGGCCTGGCCCTGGACGGTGTAGGGGAAGTCCTTCGCCACGCCGCTGTCCTCGGCGATGGTATTGCCGGCGAAGTCGGTGTCCTCCAGGGTGTAGGCGTAGGAGGTCTCCATGACCATCACCTTTTTGCCGTAGGTGTTGGCCACCTGGCTCAGCACCGAGGTGAGATTGCTCAGCGTGCCGTGCCAATAGGGGTAGTAAGAGCTGGCGAACACGTCGTAATCCAGCTCCCCCTCATCCAGCCGCCGGGCGTAATCGGCGTAGGCGCCGTCCCGCTCCGGGTTGGCGAAGTGCACCGCCACCAGCGCCTGCGGGCACTGCTCCCGCACGGCGCGGCTGCCCGCCGCCATGAGGGCGATGATGCTGTCCCAGTCCGTCTCGCCGCATATAGCGCCGTTGGTCTCGTTGCCCAACTGCACCATGCCCACCGCCGCGCCGGCCTCGTTCAGCTTCTCCAGACTCTCGGCGGTGTAGGCGTACAGCGCCTCGCTCTTCTCCTCCAGGTCCATATCCGCCCAGGCCAGGGGCACCATCTGCTTGCCCGGGTCCGCCCAGAAGTCGGAGTAGTGGAAGTCCACGATCAGCTTCATGCCGTACCGGGCGGCCCGCCGGCCGATCTCCGCCGCTTTTTCAATATCGTTGTTGCCGCCGCCATAGCCGTTGCCGTCGGCGTCGTAGGGGTGGTTCCACACCCGCACCCGGATGTGGGTGACGCCGCTGCCCGCCAGGGTGGCGAACACGTCCTGCTCCTGGCCGTCGAAGTCATAGTACTTGACGCCGCTGTCCTCCTCCGCGATGACGGAGGAGGCGTCCACGCCCAGGATAAAATCCTCCGGCAGGTCCTCCACCTTCTTCACCCACAGGGGATTGCCCTCCAACTTTTCCGTGGGGATCAGACTGACGGCCTGGCCGTCCCCGCTCTCCTCTTCCTCCGCGGTCTCCGTCTCCGGGGCCTCGGCGGCCGCGGCCGCGCGCACGCCGGCGCATCCGATCAGCAGTCCCAGCGGCAGCAGCAGCGCCGCCGCCCACAAAAGATGTTTTCTCATGGTGATCTCCTCCTGAAAATGACCTTGCGGCTGTGTCCGTCGCCCGCCGCCGGCGGTTATTCCATGGCCAGGATCTGCCGGGCCACCGCCAGGGCGGCGCCGTCGTCCAGATGCACCGAGGCGGAGCCCAGGTACATATAATAATCCTCGTCCCCGTACCGGATGTATTCCGTGGCGGCCCCCTCGCCGGTGGCGGCGTCATAGACCTTGGTGCCGCCCTCTCCCTCCAGGGGGAGCAGATCCTTGACGAAATCCGCGTCCTCGGAGGCGGGGACGATGAAGATGTCCCCCCGGTCGAAGGCGTCCGTGCCGAACATTACATAGTCGAAGGTGTGGACCTGCACCATGCGCAGGCCCTCCGGCATGTCCTCCTCCAGCGCCGCCGCCATGGCCGTGTCCTCCACGGCCGGCACGCGGCAGTATACCGTCACCTTTTTCGCCGGGACGGTGTCCGTGACGAAGGTGAAGATCCAGCCCCAGAACAGGACCGACGCCAGCAGCCACAGCACGAAGGTGTGCAGCTGGGAAAAGATGTTCTTCAGCACTCTCATACCGTCACCTGATAAGCCGCCACATAGCCGTGGCACGTGTACACCGCTGTCGCGCCCGCCGCCGCCAGGGCCTTGGCCCGGCTCTCGCACACCAGCAGGCGGACCGTCTCGTCCTCCCGGCGCACCTCTACCCGCCGGGCGGCGATGCTGCGGCGGATGATGACCCGCTCGCCGGTGACGGTGATTGTCCCCTCCGCCTTCTGCCGCTCCTCGTCCCGGAGCATTCCGGCGTGGGCCAGCTCCCGGCCGGTGGGCGCCACCACGAACAGCAGCCCGTAGATCACGATCCAGCCCGCCAGGGTGCTCACCGCCACCGCGGCCAGCTCCATGCGCTGGGCGGTCAGGGTATTCGCCGCCAGGGCCAGCCCCGTGCACACCGCCAGCGCCGCAGCGGCCAGCGCCAGCAGCGCCCGCCGTCCGTTTCGCACCCGCCGCCGCATCCGCTCCATGTCGGCGTCGCTATAAAGCTCTATGATCTCTGCGTCCATCGCATGTCCCACCTCTTCCTCTCCACCATACCATAAAAAGACAGGGGATACAAGCAAAAAACGCCATCTTATTCTCTCTCCCCCCTTGACTTTGCGGGGGCATTTCTAGTAGCATAGGCATGTATGACTGAAACGGAGGGACGTGCCATGAAACGGATATTCGCGCTGCTCCTCGCCGCGCTGCTGCTGTTGACGGGCTGCGCCGGCGGAACCGGTTCCCAGCCCGATGCCCAGGCCACCGAGGCCCCTGTCTCCCCCACGGCGGAGGCGGCCCCGGACCAGACCCCCGGCCCGGCCTATGACGCCGGCGGCGTCTACCTTCTCAGCGAAAACGGCGAGGCCATCGTGGACGACGCCACCGCGCTGCCCACCCAGGCCACCGACGACAATTACCGGGTCTTTTATGAGATCTTCGTGGGCTCCTTCTCCGACTCGGACGGCGACGGCACCGGCGATCTGCGGGGCATCATCGACCGCATGGACTACCTCAACGACGGCGACGACGGCGACGGGCTCAGTCTGGGGGTGGAGGGGCTGTGGCTGTCCCCCATCTTCACGTCCGGCAGCTACCACAAATATGACGTGGACGACTATTACGCCATCGACCCCGCCTTCGGCACCGAGGAGGACTTGAAGCAGCTGGTGGAGCTGTGCCATGAGCGCAACGTGAAGGTGATCCTGGACCTGGTCATCAACCACACCGGCCTCCACAATCCCTGGTTCGAGGCCTTCGCCGAGGCCCACCGCAACGGCGACGACCAGGACCCCTATTACGACTTTTACTGCTGGTACGGCAAGGGCGAGACCGCGCCCGCCGGCCGGACCTTCGCAAAGCTGCCCGGCACGGACGACTACTATGAGTGCAACTTCTCCGACGCCATGCCGGAGCTGAACTACGACAACGACGACGTGCGCCAGGCGGTGCTGGACGTGGCGGAGTATTACCTGGACCTGGGGGTGGACGGCTTCCGCTTCGACGCGGCCAAGTACATCTACTTCGGCGACAACGGCAGCAGCGCGGCGTTCTGGCAGTGGTACATCGGCCAGCTGAAGGCCATCGACCCGGGGGTGTACACCGTGGCGGAGGTCTGGGATTCCGACGGGGTCACCGACCTGTATTACCCCGCCCTCAACTGTTTCGACTTCACCACCGCCCAGGCCGACGGGCTCATCGCCCAGGCCGCCCAGACCGGCAGCGTGAACCGGTACACCGCCTATGTGCAGGCGTATCTGGAACGGGTGCACGCGCTGAACGCCGACGCCATGATCGTCCCCTTCCTGTCCAACCACGACATGGACCGGGCGGCGGGGTATCTGACCTCCTCCGGCGGGAACATGCGCATGGCCGCCAACCTCTATCTGCTGTCCTCCGGCTCGCCGTTCCTCTATTACGGCGAGGAGCTGGGCCTGCGGGGCTCCCGGGGCGGCGCCAGCACCGACGCCAACCGCCGGCTGAAAATGGAGTGGGGCGACGGGGACACGGTGGCCGACCCGGAAGGGGCCAGCTATGACCACGCCCGGGTGGACGCCACCGCCGCGGAGCAGATGGCCGACGGCGGCAGCCTGTATTCCTACTACAAGAAGCTCATCATGATCCGCAAAGCCAACCCCGCCATCGCCCGCGGGACCTACACGGCCCTGGAACTGGACATCCCCAAGACGGGCGGCTTCACCGCCAGCTGGGAGGGCGACACCGTGATGGTGCTGCACAACACCGGCGCGGACCCCGTCACCATCGAGCTGGCCGACATCACGGGCCAGGAGATCACCGGCATCAACGCCGTCATTGGGATGGGCGGCGCCTCGCTGGACGGCACCACCCTCACCCTGGACGGACAGACCAGCGCGGTGCTGGGCTGCGCCTGACCTCCTCGAGAGAATTTCACCACCACCACATAAGGAGGACCTTTCATGATCCGGATCAACGACGACTGGCAATTCGTTTTCACGTGGACCGACGGCTTCGGCCGGGGGGAGGGCGACGGACAGCCCGTCCGCCTGCCCCACACCGTCCGAGAGATGCCCCTGCACTGCTCGGACAGCACCGCTTATGAGACCGTGTGCGGCTACCGCCGGCGGCTCTCCGTCCCCGCGGACGCGGCGGGCAAGCGGCTGTTTTTGCAGTTCGACGGCGCGGGCCACATCGCCACGGTCTATCTCAACGGCCGGGAGCTGGCGTCCCACCGCTGCGGCTATACCGCCTTCCGCGTGGAGATCACCGACGCCGTCCGGTACGGGGAGGACAATCTGCTGGCGGTAAAGCTGGACAGCACGGAGAACCCCGCCATCCCCCCCTTCGGCTTCCTGATCGACTATCTGACCTACGGCGGGCTGTACCGGGACGTGTGGCTGGACGTGCGGCCCCGGGAGATGATCCGGGATCTGTTCGTTTACACCCCCGATCTCACCCACGCCCATATCTGCTGCGAGGCCGACGGGGGCGAGGTGCGCTATGAGATCTTCGACGGCGACAAGCTTGTCGCCGCCGCCCGGAGCGCCGACGGCATCTGCGACCTTGCCGTCCCGGAGGCGAAGAGCTGGAGCATCGGCGCCCCCCACCTCTACCGCTGCCGGGCCACCCTCCTGGCCAGCGGGGATAGTGTGGAGACCACCTTCGGCTTCCGCACCGTCCGGTTCCAGGCGGACGGATTTTATCTCAACGGGGAGAAGGTCTTCCTGCGGGGCATGAACCGTCACCAGTGCTACCCCTATATCGGCTACGCCGCGCCGGAGGCCCTCCAGCGGGAGGACGCCCGGATCCTGAAGGAGGAGCTGGCCTGCAACTTCGTCCGCACCAGCCACTACCCCCAGAGCCGGTATTTCATCGACGAGTGCGACCGGCGGGGCCTGCTGGTGTTCACGGAAATCCCCGGCTGGCAGCACATCGGCGGCGCCGCCTGGCAGGACCAGGCCGTGGAGAACGTCCGGGAGATGGTGCTCCAGTACCGCAACCACCCCAGCATCATCCTCTGGGGCGTGCGCATCAACGAGAGTCTGGACAACGACCCGTTCTATGTACGCACCAACGCCGTCGCCCATGCGCTGGACCCCAGCCGGCCCACCTCCGGCGTGCGGTATCTGCGAATGAGCAGCCCTCTGGAGGACGTGTACGCCTACAACGACTTCTCCCACACGGGCGACAACCCCGGCGTCATCCCCAAAAAGGATGTGGTGACCGACTTGACCAAGCCGCTGCTGGTCAGCGAGTCCAACGGCCACATGTTCCCCACCAAGCCCTTCGACCCCTGGCAGAAGCGGCAGGACCACGCCCTGCGCCACGCCCGGGTGATGGACGACGCCATGGCCGACGGCGAGCACGTGGGCGTCACCGCCTGGTGCATGTTCGATTACGCCACCCACAAGGACTTCGGCTCCGGCGACCGGATCTGCTACCATGGGGTGCTGGACGCCTTCCGCAACCCCAAGCTGGCGGCGGCGGTCTACGCCTCCCAGGGGGAGGACGTCCCCGTCCTGGAGGTGGGCTCGCCCATGGACATCGGCGACTACCCCACCGGCCGGATCGACCGGGTATTCGCCTTCACCAACGCCGAGGAGCTGAAGCTCTATAAAAACGGCACGTTCGTCACCAGCTTCCGCCCCGGCGGCTGGAAGAGCCTGCCCCACGGCCCCATCTGGATCGACGACACCATCGGCGAGCAGCTGGAGACCCGGGAGGGCTTCGATAAGGAGAAGGCCGCCGCGCTGCGGCAGTGCCTGATCGCCGCCGGCCGGTGCGGTCTGGAGAATCTGGCCGGCGCCGACCGGGAGAAGCTGGACGCCTGCATGGACCGCTACGGCATGAGCTACGACGACGTTTACGCCCTGTACGGCAAGTATGTGGGCAACTGGGGCGACAGCGCCCCCACCTGGCGGTTCGACGCCCTGCGGGGCGGCCAGGTGGCGGCCTCCGTCACCAAGGGCCCCTCCACCCGGCTGCACCTGCAGGTGCGGGTGAGCCACACCGCCCTGAGGGAGGACGGCTGCTACGACATGGCGGCGGTGCGAATCCGGGTGCTGGACGAGTACGGCAATCTGGAGCCCTACGCCCAGCTGCCCGTGTGCCTCGCCCTCAGCGGGGAGGCGGAGCTGGCCGGGCCGGCCCTCATCACCCTGGAGGGCGGCAGCGGCGGCGCCTATGTGCGCACCGTGGGGAAGGCCGGCGCCGCGGTGCTGACCATATCCTCTCCCCAGACCGACACCGTGGAGATCCCCTTTACCGTGGAAGTGAAGTGATTTTGTGAGCGACCCTGCGGCCATGAGTGAAAAACAGCGTTTTGATTCGCCGGAATTCCAGGAAAAATACCACTGCGAGATCCCCCTGGGCTCCTTCTGCTCCGGGCGGGGCACCGAGTTCCGCCTGTGGGCGCCCACCGCCCAGGAGGTGGCGCTGCGCCTCTATTCCACAGACGGGTCGGACACCTGTCTGCGGCAGATCTTCCTCTCCCGGGAGCCCCGGGGGCTGTGGCGGTATGTCACCGGGGAGATCTGGGACGGGCTCTATTACGACTATCTCGTCACGGTGGACGGCGTCACCCGAACCACCGCGGATCCCTATGCCCGCGCCTGCGGGCTCAACGGCGCCCGCAGCATGGTGCTGGACCTGGAGCGCACCGATCCGGAGGGCTGGGCGGGGGACAAGGCCCCTCCCCTGCCGCCGGAGACGGTGATCTGCGAGATGCACGTGAAGGACTTCTCCTGGGACCCGGCCTCCGGCGTGCCGGAGGCATACCGGGGAAAGTTCAAGGCCCTCTGCCTGGAGGACACCACCCTCCGGGGCGAGGGGGAGAATCCCACCTGCCTGGCCTATCTGCGCCGGCTGGGGGTGACCCACATCCAGCTCATGCCCGTGTACGATTACGGCTCGGTGGACGAGGGCGGCGACCCGGCGCAGTTCAACTGGGGCTATGACCCGGTCAACTACAACGTGCCGGAGGGCTCCTACGCCACCGATCCCCACCGGGGGGAGGTCCGCGTCCGGGAGCTGAAGCAGGCCGTGCAGGCCCTGCACAAAAACGGCCTGCGCGTCATCATGGACGTGGTGTACAACCACACCTACCGGCCCGACTCCTGGCTGTGGCGCACCGTGCCGGGGTACTATTACCGCCAGAACGAGGACGGCACCCCCTCCAACGGCTCCGGCTGCGGCAACGATCTGGCCACCGAGCGGAGCATGTGCGGCCAGTATATCCTGGACTCCGTGCTGTACTGGGCGGAGGAGTACCACATCGACGGCTTCCGCTTCGACCTGATGGGCCTACTGGACGTGCCGCTGCTGAACCGCATCCGCCGGGAGCTGGACCGGCGCTGGGGCCCGGGCGAAAAGCTGATGCTGGGGGAGCCCTGGTCCGCGGCGGGCACCGCGGCCCGGCCGGGGACGGTCCTGGCCCACAAGGGCAACCTCTCTCAGCTGGACAGCCGCATCGCCGCCTTCAACGACACCACCCGGGACGCCGTCAAGGGCGGGCAGTGGAACGCCCAGGACCGGGGCTTCGTCAACGGCGGCGGATTGGACGCCGGCCGGCTGGCGGGCTGCATCCGGGGCTGGGCCGGCCCGGAGGGTCCCGTGAGCGCGCCCAGCCAGACGGTCAATTACCTCTCCTGCCACGACGACTGGACGCTGTGGGACAAGCTGGTCTGCGCCGCAGGCGGAGACCCCGCCTCCCCCGCGTGCCCGCCGGAGCTGCTGCGCCAGAACCGGCTGGCGGCGGCCATGCTCTTCTCCTGCCAGGGGATGCTGTTTTTCCTCTCCGGGGAGGAGTTCGCCCGCACGAAGCAGGGCGTGAAAAACACCTACCGCTCCCCCCTGTCCATCAACCGGATGGACTGGACCCGCGCCTGGGAGAACCGGGATCTGGCGGACTATTATCGGGGGCTGATCGCCCTGCGCAAGCGCCTGCCCGGCCTGCGGGACAAAACGCCCCATGCGGCGGAGCGCATCCTCTCGGTGGGCGCGCCTGGAGAGGGCTGTGCGGCCCTGCTGATCGACAACGCCGGGCCGGACTGCCCCTGGAAGCGGCTCTATCTGGTCTTCAGCGTCCGGCAGGACGCCGCTGTGGTGCCCCTGCCCGACGGGGAGTGGGACACCCTGGCGGACGGGGAGTGCAGCTTCCTCTGGCAGGAGCCCCGGACCCTTTCGGGCGCCGCCGCCCTGGCGCCGGTGTCCGCCCTGATCCTGGGACAGCGCTGAGGAGGATAAAATGAGATTCGTCTACCGCAAACAGGACATGGCCTCCCTGCCCCAGGCGGAGGCCAGCTGCTGGCTGCTGGCCAACGGGCTGGGGGGCTTCGCCTCCGCCTCGGCGGCCTTCTCCGTCACCCGGGGCGACCAGGGGCTGCTGCTGGCGGCCCGCTCGCCCAACCGGCGGTACAATCTGGTCCACCGGCTGTCGGAGACTCTGGACGCCGGCGCAGGGCCGGTGTTCCTCTCCTCCCAGCGTTTTGCCGGCGGCGCCGCCGACGAGGACGGCTACCGCCGGCTGGAGCAGTTCGTCTTCGACGGGCTGCCCTGCTGGCAGTATGAGGCGCAGGGCGTGCTCGTCACGCGCCGCTGCGCCGTGGAGCATGGGGCCAACGCCGCCGCGGCGGTCTATACCGTGGAAAACCGGACGGATGCGCCCTGCACGCTGCGCGTCCGTCCGGTGTTCCAGTTCTCCCCCAAGGGGGATACCCCCCAGCGGCCACGGCCACTGGAATACGCGGACGGGGCCGTCCGGTGCGGGGAGATGGTGGTTTACATAAAAACAAACGGCCGTCTGACGGCCCTGCCGCCGGCCCATGAGACGCTCTATTACGCCGACGACGAAAAGGACGGCCGGGCCGCCGCGGGCGTGGGTCTGAGCTGCTGCGCCGCGGCGCTGACCGTCCCCGGCGGGGAGACGGGCCGGCTGGAGCTGACGTTCTCCGCCCAGCGGGACCCCCGGGAGGGCGGTCAGATTCTGGAGGCCGCGGCGGAGCGGCAGCGCGCCCTGCTGGAGAGCGGCGGATTCAGGGACGAGGCGGCCCGGGAGCTGGCCCGGGCGGCGGACGCCTTCATCGCGGACCGGCCCGGCGCAGGCGGCAAGACCATCCTGGCGGGCTTCCCCTTCTTCGGCGACTGGGGCCGGGACACCATGATCGCCCTGCCCGGGTGTGTGCTGGCCCGGGGCCAATACGACACGGCCCGGAGCATTCTGCGCACCTTCCTGGCTTATGAAAAGGACGGGCTGGTGCCCAACCTCTTTCCCGAGGGCGGCGCCGAGCCCATGTACAACAGCGCGGACGCGCCGCTGCTTCTCATCAACTGCCTGTGGCTGTACCACCGGCGGACCGGGGACGACGCCTTCGTGCGGGAGGCATGGCCGGTGCTGAAACGCATCGTCCGGGCCTATCGGACCGGCACCCGCTTTGCCATCGCCATGGACGACGACGGGCTGATCCGGGCCGGCCAGGGGCTGGACCAGGTGACCTGGATGGACGTGCGGGTGGACGACATCCTCCCCACCCCCCGCCACGGCAAGCCGGTGGAGATCAACGCCTACTGGTACAGCGCCCTGTGTATCCTCGCCCGGCTGGCCCCTCTGGCCGGAGAGAGCGGCGGGGAGTATCAGGCGCTGGCGGAGAAGGTGAAGCGCTCCTTCACGGAGAAATTCTGGATGGAGGACGAGGGCTGTCTGAAGGACGTGCTGTCCGGCACCGGGGCGGACCGGCAGATCCGCTGCAACCAGATCTGGGCGGTGACCATGCCCTTCACCATGCTGTCCCATGAGCGGGAGCTGCGCCTGACGGAGACGGTCCGGCGCCACCTCTACACCCCCTACGGCCTGCGGACCCTGTCCCCGGAGGACCCCCAGTTTCAACCCTTTTACGGCGGGCCCCAGCGCCGGCGGGACATGGCCTATCACCAGGGGACCGTCTGGCCCTATCCCCTGGGCGCCTGGTATCTGGCCTATCTCAAGGTCCACGGCGGCACGGCCGCCGCGGCGGCCCAGGTGCGGCGGATGCTGGGGAACATGGAGGATCTGCTGCGGGAGGGCTGCGCGGGGCAGCTGCCGGAGATCTACGACGGCGGCGAGCCCGGTCCCTCCAAGGGCTGCTTCGCCCAGGCCTGGAGCGTGGGCGAGCTGCTGCGGGTATATGAGCGGCTGGACGAGATCGAACGGGAGGCGGCGGACGATGCTGGATAAGACGAAACGGGGCTGGTGGAGATCCGCCGTATTCTATCAGATCTACCCCCGGAGCTTTCAGGACTCCAACGGCGACGGCATCGGGGACATCCCCGGCATCCTGTCCCGGCTGGACTATCTGCAAACGCTGGGGGTGGACGGCGTCTGGCTGTCGCCGGTATACGACTCCCCCCAGGCGGACAACGGCTACGACATCGCCGATTACCGGGCCATCTGGCCCGCCTTCGGCACCATGGAGGACATGGAGCGTCTCATCGCCGAGGCGAAAAAGCGGGGCATCTCCATCATCATGGACCTGGTGCTCAACCACACCTCCGACCGGCACGCCTGGTTTCAGCGGGCGCTGCAAAGCCGGGACGACCCTTTCCACGACTATTACATCTGGCGGGACGGCGGCCCGGACGCGCCCCCCAACGACATGCGGGCGGTGTTCGGCGGCCCTATGTGGACCTACGTGCCCCAGCTGGGCCAGTACTATTTCCACCAGTTCTCCCCCCGGCAGCCCGATCTGAATTGGTCCAACCCCGCCGTGCGGCAGGCGCTGTACGACATGATCCGCTTCTGGGCGGACAAGGGCGTGGAGGGCTTCCGGCTGGACGTGATCGACGTGATCGGCAAGGACCCGGACCGGAAGATCACCGGCAACGGCCCCCGGCTGCACCGGTATTTGCGGGAGCTGTCCCGCTCGGCCTTCTCCCGGGAGGGGCTGGTCACCGTGGGGGAGGCCTGGGGAGCCAACGTGGAGCGGGCACGGCGCTACAGCGCCCCGGACGGCAGCGAGCTGAGCATGGTGTTCCAGTTCGAGCACCTGTGCCTGGACCAGCGGCCCGGCGGCGAGAAATGGGACGTGGCCCCTCTCTCCCTGCCGGCGCTGAAGCGGTGCATCCGGCGGTGGCAGCGGGGCCTCCACGGCAGGGGCTGGAACAGCCTGTTTCTGGACAACCATGATCTGCCCCGCATCGTCTCCCGCTGGGGCGACGAGGGGCCCTGCCGGGTCCAGTCCGCCAAGATGCTGGCCACCATGCTCCACGGCCTGGAGGGCACGCCCTATATCTACCAGGGCGAGGAGCTGGGCATGACCAACATCCGCCTGCCCATCGGGGCCTATCGGGATCTGGAGACGCGGAATCTTTACGCCGAGCGCGTCGCGGGAGGATACGACCCCCGGGACGTGATGGCCTCCATCCACGCCCGCAGCCGGGACAACGCCCGCACGCCCATGCAGTGGTCCGCGGAGGCGAACGCCGGGTTCTCCCAGGGGGAGCCCTGGCTGCCGGTGAATCCCAACTATACCGAGATCAACGCCCAGGCGGCGCTGGCCGACCCCGACTCCGTATTCTGGTACTACCGGGATCTGATCGCCCTGCGCAAGCGGTATCCCGTCCTCCGGGAGGGGACCTTCACCCTGCTGGAGCCGGACAGCGAGGAGCTGTTCGTCTACACCCGCGAGACGCAGACCGAGCAGCTTCTGGTGGTCTGCAACTTCACCGGCAGGACCGTGCCCTGGACGCCACCGGCGGCCTTCGCCCGGGCGGAGACGCTGATCGCCAACTACGCCGGCGGCCCCGGCGGGACCCTGCGGCCGTACGAGGCGGCGATGCTCTACCGGAGGACGGCCCCATGAGCCGCTGGCAGGACTGCATTTTCGACCTGTACGGCACGCTGGCGGACATCCGCACCGACGAGCGCTCCCCCGGATTGTGGAGGGCGATGGCCCTGTGGTACCGGCGCTATGGGGCGGACTATGCCCCCCAGGCGCTGCGGGACGGCTATTTCCGCGCCGTCCGCCGGCTGGAGCAGGCCGCCGGCGGGCCCAACGCCGAGATCCGGCTGGAGCAGGTCTTTTTGCGGCTGTTCCGGGACAGGGGCGTCCCGGCCGGCCCGGCCCTGGCCGTGCGTACGGGGGAATACTTCCGGCGCTGCTCGCTGCGGCATCTCCGGCTGTACGACGGCGCAAGGGAGCTGCTCGACGCCCTGCGCGCCAACGGCCAGCGGGTGTGGCTGCTGTCCAACGCCCAGCGCATCTTCACGGCGTGCGAGCTGCGGCAGCTGGGGCTGGAGGCCTGTTTTGACGGCATCTACCTGTCCTCCGATTACGGCGTCAAAAAGCCGGACCCGCGGTTTTTCCGGCGGCTGCTGGCAGAGCGGAACATCCGGCCGGAGAGCGCCGTCATGGTGGGCAACGACGGCGCCTGCGACATCCGGGGCGCCCAGGCCGTGGGGCTGGCCACGGTGTATGTCCGCTCCGCCATCTCCCCCCGGGAGCCGCTCCCGGCGGCGGATTACGCCTTGGACGGGATGGATCTGGCCCGGGTGCGGGAGATTCTGACCCAATGACAGACGAAGACGGCCCCGTGACCGGAGAGGTCACGGGGCCGTCTTTTGTGCCGCAGCGGCCGCTCAGCCGTCGTAGGCGTCCAGGAAATGGTGCTTCACACCGTCTTTTTTGTAGGCGATGACGGTGTTCAGGTTCACGTTCTCCACGCTGCGGAAGATGTTCTTCTCGATCACCGGGTCCTCCGCGGCGATGGTGCGGATGAGCTTTTTCACCGCGGCCCGCTTGGAGCCCTGCTCGGTGCCGCCGCAGGAGGCGCAGCTCTCCGTCAGCCGGCAGGCGCACTGGATGAAGTGCAGGTCGTTATAGTCCCGCCAGCGGATGATGTCCGCCTCCCGGACCAGGTACAGCGGCCGGATCAGCTCCATGCCGGGGAAGTTGGTGCTGTGCAGCTTGGGCATCATGGTCTGCACCTGCCCGCCGTAGAGCATCCCCATGAGGATGGTCTCGATCACGTCGTCGTAGTGGTGGCCCAGGGCGATCTTGTTGCAGCCCAGCTCCCGGGCCTGGCTGTAGAGATACCCCCGCCGCATCCGGGCGCACAGGTAGCAGGGCGAGCCGCCCACCGTCGCCACGGTGTCGAATATTTCCGTCTTGAACGTCTGGATGGGCACGCCCAGAAGCTTCGCGTTCTCGGTGACGGTGCGGTAGTTCAGCTCGTTGTACCCCGGGTCCATGACGAGAAACACGGCCTGGAAATTCTGCTTGCCGTGGCGCAGCAGCTCCTGAAAGAGCTTGGCCATGAGCATGGAGTCCTTGCCCCCGGAGATGCACACCGCGATCTTATCCCCGTCCTCGATGAGCTTATATTCCATCAGCGCCCGGGTGAAGGGGCTCCACAGCTGCCGGCGGAACTTCTTGATGAGGCTGTGCTCCGCCTTTTGCCGCCGCTGGGCCACCTGCCCGGCGTCCGCCGTCATGGTCAGCAGCCGGTTGCGCAGATAGCCCACGTATCCGCCCTTGAGGCTGTAGGCCTCGCAGCCCAGCGCCTCCAGCTCGTCGGCCAGATCCTGGGACTGGACGCCCTGGTGGCAAATAAGATAGACCGGCCGGCCGCAGGCGGCGACCGCCGCCGGGTCGAATTCCTCCAGGGGGATGTTCTCCGCCCCGGGGCAGGTGCCCCGGTCGAAGTTCTCCCGGCTGCGGATGTCGATGATCCGCTTTGGACGGGTATCCCGCTCCAGCTCCGCGATGGTCCTTTCTTCGCTCATATCCGGATGCTCCTCTTCCGTCCTCCCGCCTTGCGCCAGAGGGGATTGGACCTCCGAATTATATACCCGCCGGGCCGTCACCGCAAGAGAGACGGCCCAACTTTTTCTCCCGGCGGTGATTTCTCCCGCCCTCACAGCTGCCACCGGCATGTTTTCTAATACCGTGCCCTTCGAATCCCTGTGATTTCACCGTTAAAAATTCAGCGCCCCGCTTTTGCGGGGCGCTGAATTTTTGGCGGAGAAGGAGGGATTCGAACCCTCGATACCCTTTTGGGGTATACACGATTTCCAATCGTGCGCGCTCGACCTGGCTACGCGACTTCTCCATGCCTGTCGGACCTGATTATTATACCCGAGCGGACAGGCAAAGTCAAGGAAAATTTCCCTCCCTCTCCCGCCGGGAGAGGGCCGCTTTTTTCACCGGCACAGCCGCCGCCACAGCCCCAGCGCCAGGGCCGTTCCCCCGGCGCGGTAGCCGCCGTCCGCATACCGCGCCAGCAGCCCCCGGTCCAGCGCCGCCGTCAGGGGCATCGCCTCCGGCGCAAGAAACAGCGCCCGGGCCAGTTCCTCCCCCGCGCCGTACCGGTCGTAGGCGATGTGAAGGCGATACGCCCCCAGCCGCTCGGCCAGCGCCGCCTCCCCGCCCGGGCCGTCCAGCACCAGCGCCAGATCCGGCAGCGGCTCTCCGCTCCGGCCGGCCTCCGCCAGCTCGCCCAGCACATGCTCCGTGGGCTCCTCCCCCGGCCGCAGCCGCAGAAGCAGCCCGCCCTCCGGCAGCAGCGCCTCCAACGGCGCCGCCTCCCCCGATAGGGCCGTCAGGACGAGGGGCGGCAGCCCGATCCGCACCGCCGTCTCCTCCTCCGCGGGCATGACCAGCGCCGCGGTATGACACTCGCCGTCCGCCAGCCGGAAGGTGTCCGTCCGGACCTGCTGGGAGCCGTCCGCCAGCCGCCGGCAAACCGTGAGCCGCCACAGCCCCGGCGCCGCCGCCAGTTCCGTGGGTCCCGTCAGATCCTCCAGCGCCAGCACCCGCCAGCCGTCCGCCTCCCGGCGGGACAGCGTCCAGTCCCGGCCACGGACCCAGGGGCTCGGCCCCGCCGGCTCCAGCCGGATGGTCCCGCTGCCGTCCGGCCCCGTCAGACTGTGATAGGCCCCGCCGCGCCAATACTCCGCCCGCCCCTCCGCCGGGTTCAGCCGGGCGGGCACGCCGGCGCACCGGAGCATGGCCACCGTGAGGGACGCGGCGGCCCGCTCATCCCCGTGGCCGCAGGCCAGCGCCGCCGACACGGCCATGGCCGCCGGCGGATAGGTCCGCTCCGGCGCGGGCGCGAGATTCCGCCGGACATAGGCCGCCGCCTCCTCCGGCCGCCGGGCAAAGAGATCCAGCGTCTCCGGCGGGAGGGCCGACCCAATGGTGCTCCGCCAGCTCTCCGGCGGCTCCAGCCCGATCCGGGGGCACAGCACCTCCCGGGTGAAATGCTCCCCGCCGGCGAAGGGCAGCGCCCGGCGCAGATGGTCCTCCAGCACCGAAAAGGTCACGTCCCGCAGGTCCTTCTCCCCCATGGCCTCCAGCATCCCGGCGGCCAGCGTCCGCTCCGCGCCGGGGTGGGCGGCGTAAAACCGATAGAGCTCCGGCGCGTTCCCTGCCGCCAGACGGAACAGCCGGTCCCAGGGCGGCCCCGCCTGGGCGTATTCCGGCCGCGCCCAGCTCTCCTCCCGGACCCGGCGCAGCCGGCCGCACCGCTCCCGGACCCGGGCCCGCTCCGCCCGCTGCCCGTCGAAAAGCGGCGTCTCATCCGGCGGACAGGGCGGCGCCGGGGCAAACGTCCCCTCGTGCCGCCCCAGGCCGTCGCCCCACGCGAGGGTCAGTTCGGCAGGCCCCTCCCCCGCCGGGATGTCGCCCGCGGCCAGCCGGCCGTCCAGGGCCGCCTCCGCATGCAGGGCGCACCGGCCCACATCCGCCGTCAGGACGCCGGACTCATCCGCGCGGCCCCACAGCACCGGCCGGAAGGCCGCCATATTCACCACGCTCAGCTCTACCCGCGCCCCCGCCGCGGGCCGCCCCGCCTCGTCCGTCACCCGCACGGTCACCGGCCGCACAGGGGCATAGCGGGCCGTCACGCTATAGAGCCGCGCCGGGCCGATCCGCCCCGCGGGGGGATCTTCTTCGCAATCGAAAAACGTCCGGTATCGCACCAGCGGCGCCCGGGCCGCGGCGGCCCGGAACCATCCCCTGTCCGGCTCCGGCTCCGGCTCGCAGGCGCCCATGAACCGCCAGCGCCCGCCGTCCCAAAACTCCACCCAGGCATGATTGTCGTCGCAGTGGGCCCACCAGGGCACATACACCTGCCGGGCGGCGATACCCACGCTCCGCAGGGCGGTGACGCACATCACCGACTCCTCCCCGCACCGGCCCGTGCCGGTCCGCCAAGCGGTCAGGGGGCTCATGGTCCGCTCGTCGGTGAGCCGATAGGTCATATACTCCGCGCACCAGCGGTTCACCTCCAGCGCCGCCTTCGGCAGGGGCAGCTCCGCCACCCGGGGCCAGATCTGCCGCCGGAACAGCTCCCGGCAGTCCGCCAGCGATTCATCGTTCACCCGCGGGTACCACACGAAGTGCAAAAACATCTCCTCCGGCAACGCCCGGCACCAGGGAATGCTCCGGCGCACCGCCAGCCCATGGCGCGCGAAGGCAGCCAGCGTATCGAACGGCGTCCCGGCCCCGTCGCCCAGGGGCAGCGTGCCGTAAGCGAGCGTCATCAGCGTCCGCTCATCCCCCGCCAGATCCGCCAGCCGCCGGTCGATCTGCTCCGCCAGCGGCCCGTAGGCCGGCCGGGCCGCCCGCCACGCCGCCTCCGCCAGATGCTCCGTCCTCTCCGACAGGGTCCTCATCGCCCGCTCCCGATGAACGCGGCCACATCCGCGGCGTGGGTGAGGCTGAACCGATCCTCCGGCGGATAGATCGCGCCGCCGAAGGTGATGGCGGGGTTGGCGGCGCAGCTGCGGTCATATTCCGTGCGGTGCATGGCCGCGTGCAGCCACTGGCAGCCGGTGACCTCCCGGCACCAGGCGGCATTTTCCGCCGTGACGCCGCCCCCGGGCAGGATCTCCATCCGCCCGGCGCAGTATTCCCGCATGGCCCGTATGGTCATGGCCCCTTCGGGCACCGTGGGCCGCTGGCCGCTGGTGAGCACCCGCGTCACGCCCAGCGCCATCAGCGCGTCCAGCGCGGCGCGCCAATCCGCCGTCACATCCACGGCCCGGTGGAACACCGCCTCATGCCCGCCGATGACCTCCATCATCCGCCGGCACCGGGGCACGTCCACCTGCCCGTCGGCCAGCAGCACCCCGAACACGATGCCGTCCGCGCCGTTTTCCAAAAACAGCCGCGCATCCTCCAGCATCGTGGCGAATTCCACCTCCGAATAGCAAAATCCGCCCTCCCGCGGCCGGACCATGCACATCACCCGCAGCCCGGGCGCCCGCTCCCGCACGGTGCGCAGCGACCCCAGGCTGGGCGTGAGCCCGCCGTGGAAAAGGTCGGAATTCAGTTCTACCCGTGTTGCCCCGCCCTGCCACGCGGCGATGGCGTCGCCGGCGGACCCGCAGCAAACCTCCAGCATCGGTTCCATCACATTCCCTCCTGACGGCGTTTTTCCCGTTTTTCTCATTGTATCATGCCCTCCGCCCCGGCGCAAGCGCGCCGTACGCGGCGGGAATTACAACGGAATGTTAATTCTGTTGTAATGGACGGGTGCGAAGAAATCTTAAAAAAACATTAGGAGGACAACAAAAAATGGCAAAACGTGTACTTAGCCTGCTTCTGGCTTTGGTCATGGCTCTGTCACTGTGTGTCCCGGCCTTCGCGGCTGAGGCGCCGGTCGATGAGGCTGATGAAGTAGGCGCCGAGGCCGTCGAGGAAGTCGTCGACGAGGCCGCTGCCGAGCCCGAGGCGGAGCCCGCCGAGGAGCCTGCGGAGGAGCCTGTTGACGAGCCTGAGACCGTCTCTGTTGACGAGCCCATGCTGGTTGCTCTGGGCGTCGTCACCAAGGACTCCCACTACAAGTTGAAGACGGCTGTTGATGCCGCCGAGGCGCTGCTTGCTGCCGTCCAGGCCGGCACGGTCCGGATGGGAAATTGGCCCAGCAAGGCTATCACCATTAATGTTGCGGATTACATCAAAGATCCCGTGGAGAATGATCCCTTCAAGGGTGCTGCCGGGGACTTTGAGAAGGATCTTGAGGAAGCGCAGAAGTGCCTGCAGGGCGTGGACGGCATCGACGTGGGCTTCGATGTGACCACCACTAAAGTGGAGACGTGCGCTAGGAATCTGGATAAATATGTTTCTACGGATGCCTCTAAGCTGACAGAGGGATGCGAGGAGGGAGGAACTGCTTCCGCTATTTCCTACCTGCAGAAGACTGTGCTCGAAGGATTTATCACTGACAATGCAACGACTGGTGCGGACCCTTTAGCTAGCCTGTCTCTTTCTTCTATCAGCAAGAAAACGGACGTGACAAAGGATCCGACATGGCAGAAGGCATTCCAGGCTAATTACCTGACGGCCCTGCAGAAGGCCATCAGTGCTGTGGTCGCTTATGATCAAAACACCGCGACTTTCGCTGACTTCAAAGCTGTTACTCAGACCATTCTGGACGCTCTGGTTCTGCGCGACGCTGCTGCAAAGCCCGCTTCCAGCGACATGGCAGCGCTGAACGCCGCTATTGCCAAGGCGGAGAATGCCCTGGAAGGTTACGATCCGGATGCCTATGCTCTTGGCGAAGATAAGGTTACCATCGAGGGTTATCTTAAAGCTGCCGAGGCCCTCAAAGCCACTGGCACCAGCAGCACCAACGACTTTGACCACGATGCTACCTACTGGGGCTTCAATAAAGCGGTTGATAACATCAACAACGCTTTGGAACCGAAGGGCGCTGTTTCCATCGCTTTTGAGACTTATTTGCGCAATTCTGACACCAAGAAGCTGGACGTGACTGTTTCCGTCAAAGCTTATGAGGGCAGCAAAGCGAATAAGGCTAACTGCGACGGCCACACCTACGGCATTGCCTATCAGGTGCAGAAGAAGGACTCCGATGAGGCTCTGTGGTTCCCCGCTGGTGGATCAACCAAGGGCGTGGAAGCTTTTTCCCAGGATATGGTGAAAGATGTCGTTAAGGCTGAGCCTGGTGGTTATCAGACTAAATGGACTGCCGGCGGTACTGACTATCCTGGCAAGTATACAGCGCTCTGCACGATCGATAATATCGGCAATTCCGCTTCCGAACCCTTTGTGACTGGCGATAAGGTTATCATCCACTTCTATGAGAAGATCGGCACGGGCGAGGTGACCTCCTGGAAAGAGCTGAAGAGTGTTACCATCACCGTGGCCGACAATGCGGTGGATTGGCCCGAGATCGATGAGACCTCGATTAGTGTGACTGCTGGCTCTATCGCAGCGTTCGCCAATACTGACGTTCTGGTTGGTGACAGCCGTTGGAGCAAGTCTGGTGCTCCTTGGACTGCGCAGGGTGATGATGCAAGTCTCACGACCATTACCATTAAGCTTGATAAGAAGGTTACAGAAGGCGAGCTCGCTTCTAAGTTTGACTGGCAGGTTGTCGTGAAGGTCGGCAAGAACATTGTGGCTACTGTGAAAGATGCCGACATTACCGAACTCGATTCTGAAACCATTACCATCACGGACGACAACGCCGAGAAGATCATTGATAAGTATCTGGCTGCTGGTGATTCTGCCGTGATTGAACTCCAGTCCACAGACAATAACACTGCTACAACCAATCCCGCTTGGACCACTCGTGCCACCGCGAAGTTGGAGGTCGATGCCCTGAGCGAGAAATGGACGCCGGTCGCAACCATTGCGAAAGTCCTGAAAGCTGCCGAGGCGCTGGACGAGGGCGACTATGAGCTGGCGGAAGATGATGTTGATGAGCTGAAAGAGGACACTGTCGCTGAGGCTTTCGGTCTTATCCGGAAAGACATTGCTCTGATCAAGGCGAACATCACCAGCACGACTCTGGCCGACACTGTGACCAACCACAACGCCACCGGTGGGCTTCTGAACGAGTTGATCAAGGTCTGTGGCTATCTGAAGGTGAAGACTTCTGACCAGAACGAGTTCAAGGATCTGCTGGCCGAGGCCAACGAGAAGATCAAGAAGGACAAGGTGAACGAGGGCGAAGGTGGCTACACCTACGACTCCATCGGCAAGCTGAAGGAGCTGTTTAACAAGTATAAGACCGGGATCACCGCTGCCTCCCTGCAGTCCGAAGTCGACGACGCTGTGGCCGCTCTGAAGGCCGCGCTGGCTGCTCTGACCGAGGAAGGCGAAGTGGATAAGAGCGAGCTGGAGGCTGCTGTTGCCCAGGCGAAGGCTCTGAACGAGGACGATTACACCGAGGACAGCTGGACTGCTCTCCAGAACCAACTGACCGCTGCCGAGGCCGTTCTGGCCGACGAAGAGGCCACCCAGGCTGAGGTCAACGGCGCTCTGGCCACTCTGCAGGCTGCTCTTGAGGGCATGGAGAAGAAGCCCGCCACCAAGGAAGATCTGCAGGCCGCTATCGACGCTGCTGAGGATGCTATCGCTGATCCCGATAAGTACACCGAAGAGTCTGTGAAGGCTGTTGAGGACGCGATCGCCGAGGCCGAGAAGGTTGCCGCCGATGAGACCGCTACTGATGCAGAGATCGGCGCCGCTATCGAGGCTCTTGAATCTGCGGTGAAGGGTCTGACCGAGCCCGAGGAGCCCGAGATCCCCGCGGCCCCCACTGGCGGCACCGGCTGGGTCCAGGCTGAGGACGGCACGTACTACTACTACAAGAACAACGCGGTTGTCAAGTCCGACTGGGTCAAGTCCAAGGGCCTGTGGTACTACATGGATGCCGAGGGCAAGCTGCTCACCGGTCTGAACGAGATCTCCGACAAGTACGGCAAGGCCTGGTACTTCTTCGAGGACGACAACTCCCGCGGCACCGAAGGCCGGATGCTGACCGGCTGGGTCGAGCTGGAGAACGCCGAGGGCGCCGGCGATTGGGGCTGGTTTGAGACTCGCTCCAACGGTCACCAGGGACAGTGCACTTACACCTCCACCTGGGGCGACTTCGACGGCTACACCAAGAAGTAATTCCAACCTAACGCAAATTGGGAGCAGGGGAAACCCTGCTCCCTTTCTTTTTTCCCGCGCGCCGATATTTCGTACGGCCGGCCGGTTATTCGGCCGGTCTTTCGGCCGTTTCCCGCCAAAACCCGCCGATATTTCGTACTGCGCGCCGGAAAATCGTACGATATTTCGGCAAAACCGCCGTTTTTTCGTACGATCCGCCGTCCGCCCGCCGATATTTCGGCTAAAGCCGCCGATATTTCGTACGGCGGCACAAAAAAGGAGCAGGGCCGAAGCCCTGCTCCTCTGCGTTTGGGATTCAGTTGTCAGCGGTCAATTACTTGACGGGCTTGTAATCCTTGTAGTCACCCTGGTTGGTGGTGTAGGTGCACATGCCCTGGTGGCCATTGGAACGAGTCTCGAACCAGCCCCAGTGGCCGGCGGTGGCGTCGTTGATCTCCTGCCAGCCGGTGCGCATGCGGCCCTCGGTGCCCTTCGCGTTGCTGGGCTCCAGGTAGTACCAGCCGTCGCCCCAATCGTCCACGATGTGGATGAAGCCGGTGTCCATGGTGCCGTCCGCGCCCATGTGATACCACAGGCCCTTGGACTTAACCCAGTCGGACTTGACCATCTTGCCGTCCTTGCAGTAGTAGTACTCGCCCTCGATCAGGTTCCAGCCTTCCTCCAGCTCGGGCTCTTCGGGCTCGGCCTCGACCAGCTTAGCCACAGCGGCCTCGAGGGACCGCAGAGCGGCGTCATACTGCGCCTGGGTGGCGTTCTCGTTGTTGGCAACAGCCTCGGCAGCGGCGATCACAGTATCAAGATCGGCAGCAGCCCAGGACTCCTCAGTGTAGTCCTCTTCCTTGAGAGCCTTGGCCTCCGCAATGGCAGCCTTCAGCTCGGTGGGATCAGCCTCGCCGAACTTCACCAGACCTTCGGTGGCGGCGACCAGATCAGCGGCAGCCTTGTCGATCTCGGACTGCTTTGTTGTTGCATCAGGGCTGCCGTTCTTGTACACTGCGACTGCCGCGTCATAAGCCTTATCAAAGGCTGCCCAAGAAGCGTGGGTGTAAACATAGTTGCCATCTTCGTCCTGGTTCTGGATATCGGAGACAGTATAGTTGCCAGCCTCGCGCGCGGCACTGATGGCGTCAATGATACCAACCAGATCCAGATCCGTATTCACATCGAAGTAGCCGTAGACAGTGGCAACCTTCGTGATGGCATCGAGAACGAGATCCTGCTCGTATTTGCTGTTGACCTTGGAATCAGCAGCGGCAATAAGCGCGGCCAACTCGTCGATATTGGTCTGCAGCTGTGCCCAGGCGTCATCGATCGTCGCAAAACCACCGTTTCCGGTCGGTTTGAGTTTATAATCGACCTTGGACAGATCCTGCGCGTCCTCCAGGTACTTCTTCGCATCCTTGAAGCTGGCCCACTTGGACAGGGCATCGAACTCAACAGCAGCTTCGCCGCCGTCGTGGACAACGGGCTCTTTGCCGCTTTCACCCTTGGTGAGAAGCTGGATCTTCATGCCGGAAACGGTCAGCTTCTCTTCCCATTTACCATCAGCAAGAGGGAGCGAACCGGTGCTCGTGTCTTTAATCGCCTCGGCAGATTTAGCTTCCTTCCCGTCAGCGTCCTTCACGATGCTGTTATTGGAACCGACCAGAGCCAGAACAGCTTCCTCTGCGGACGTAACACTGGGATCAAAGCTAACTTCAATCGAAATAGCGTCGCCCTTAGAAACGGCGCCATTAAGCTTCATGTTGTCGGTCTCATCACGCGTGAAGGAGCCGGCGGGATAAGTAACCTTGACCTCAGGATCGCCGGTCTCCTCGTCGAGCGCGATCTTGGCGCCGGTGTAGCTATCCTTGGGGGTAGTGATGCTGTCGGTGGCGACCACGTCATACTTGCCCTTATACGTCTCGTTCTCAACGTAAACTGTGATCGCAACCGTGGTATTGGCAGGGAACTTGGCAGGAACATCTGCTTGCTTAGTCTTCGGGGCTGTAGGAGCATTCTTCAGAACAACCGTAGCAGACTGCTTGCCGTCCTTTGCCTCGCCAAATTTACCGAAGTCAGTATCTCCCGATTTGCCGCCAAGAGGCTTATTCGCGTCGCAGAGAACATCTTCGGAATCGGTTGCATAAAGGGTCTTCCCGCCGATCGTGTAAGAATAGAAGTACTTGGTTTCCGCATTCTTGTTGTCCGCGTCCTTGGTGAGCGTGGCCGTAATACCCATTCCGGCGGTCACGGACAGCTTAACCGTCACGGAGTAGTCGATCTCCACCAGAGCCATGCCGGTGAGAGCCGCCTTGTACTTCGCATAGGTCACATTGGTTTTCAGGCCGGTAGCGGTCGTGCCAGGATCCGCGAACATATCCCCAGCTTTCGTATAGGCACCGAGAACAGTTGTCTCATCCTCATCTGTATCATCGGTCCAGTGTTTGTACTTCGCCTTGAGGGTTTCACTGTCATACGCCTTTTTTGCGGCGTCGACCTTGTCCATAGCGGCCTTCAGAGCGGCGGCATCCGCAGCGGTGAGGACCGGATCCTCAGCCAGTTCCTTGGCGGCGAGAACCAGCTTCTCCACGGCGGTGAAGTCGGCGTAGGTGGCAGTGCCGGCCGCGACCTTCTTGGTGTAGTCGGCTGCGGCGTTGAAGGCGGCCTTCAGAGCGGCCACGTAGTCGTCGGACTTCGAGGTGGCAAGCGCATCAATATCGGACTCCTTGAGCGCAGCGCTAACAGTAACACCCATGAACGCAGCCAGACCCTTGGTCGTCTCCGAAGCCTTCAGAGCAGTGTCCATAGCAGCGACGGTTTTACTGGTCAGCTGGCCCTCTACCTGCTTAGTCACATCTTCAGGCAGGAGCTTCTCCAGGGCGTCAGCTGCATCCGTGACGTTCTTCTCCGTAACGTCAGCACCGGTCTCCTCGCCGTTGATGGCCTTCTGGCAACGCTCCGCCTCGGCGTAAGCCTTGTCAAAAGCATCGGCGCGTTTGTCACCAGCGGTTACCTTAGTAACGTAAGCTGCGCTAGCACTGTAAACGTACAGCTCGCCGGCATCGACCCGCGCCTTGAAGGGAGCGGCCTTGGTCAGCACATCGTTCAGCCACTCAACCGCATAGGGGCTGATCTCGCCGGTCGCAATCGTTGCGGGCTCGTCGACAGAAGCCACCTCGGGCTCCGCCTCGGGCTCGGCAGCGGCCTCGTCGACGACTTCCTCGACGGCCTCGGCGCCTACTTCATCAGCCTCATCGACCGGCGCCTCAGCCGCGAAGGCCGGGACACACAGTGACAGAGCCATGACCAAAGCCAGAAGCAGGCTAAGTACACGTTTTGCCATTTTTTGTTGTCCTCCTAATGTTTTTTTAAGATTTCTTCGCACCCGTCCATTACAACAGAATTAACATTCCGTTGTTATGGCACGAAGAAACCTTCTGCGGGCACGATTCGATGGATAGATTATAACGCCACCCGCAACTAAAAGCAAGGGGGAATTTCAAAAAAATTTAGCTTTTTGCATGGAAATCTCTGTCGAAAATGGGAAATTCGCCGTTTTTTCCTGTCGGGACAGCACAAATGCGCCCCCCAATGGCGGGCGTCAGACGGAATTATCATAATGTAAGCGACGATCGTTAGATCAATAACGGCATGGCGTCCATCTGGCGGCGCTGCTCCCGGTAGGAATGGGCGGTGTAGATCCGCGTCGTCTCCACGCTGGAGTGGCCCAGGATGTCCGCCAGGCGGACGATGTCGCGGTACATCTTATAATAGGTGCGGGCGAAGAGGTGGCGGAGGTTGTGGGGGAAGACCTTCGCCGGCGAGACGCCCGCCGCGCGGGACAGGGATTTCAGCATCCGCCAGATGTTGCTGCGGTCCAGGGGGCGGCCCGTGGATGTGGCGAATACCGGCCCGCGCCGGATGCCGCAGGCATGGCACCAGGCCAGCAGCGCGGCGCATAGACGCTTGGGCAGGAGGATCAGGCGGATCTTGCCCTTGGAGCGGACCTCCGCCCGGCCCTTGCGCAGCGCCGCCACCGTCACCGCCGGCAGCTCGCCCACGCGGATGCCCGTGGCGCAGATCGTCTGCAGCAGCAGCGATAGGCGCCGATCGGACGATTTTTCGGCGGCGCGTACCAGTTTTTCGTACTCCCGGCGGGTCAGCTCCCGCTCCTCGCGGGCAAAATCCCGGCGCTGCAGGCGCAAAAATCCCAGCGTCCACTCCGGCGCGCCCGCCCAGCGCAGATATCCGTTCACCGCCGCCAGCATGGCGTTTACCGTCGCCGGCGCATGCTGGCGCTGCAGCGTTTGTTTGAAGGCCAGAAGCTGGCTCCGCTCCCGTAATTCGCCGCCGCACCATTGCGCCAGGCGGCCCAATACGCGCATGTATTTGGTCACCGTGGCCGCCGCGCGCTCCCGCTCCGCCAGATGGCGGCGATAGGCGTCCAGCTCCGCCGGTCCTATGGTTATCATGTGAGATCCTCCTTGTAAAAATGTTGTTATGTCTACTTATTATGCGAATGCGGCGGCGGGATGTATACGGTTGAATGGACCATGCGGCGTTGCGGCGATATGCGAATATCGCGGATATGGATGCATAGAGCCGGGTTTGGGGCGGATATTGGCGGTATATTGGCGTATGAACGCAAAAAAGGCCGCCGCAGGAGCTGTTCGCTCCCGCGGCGGCCGATGGCCCGCGATGGGTGGTTCAGGATAGTTCTGTCAACATGGCGCGCCAGGTGTCCGCGCCCACGGCGCCGTCCGCCGCCAGGCCCAGCTTTGTCTGCAGGATGCCCACGGCGTGGGCGGTGTTGGGGCCGTACGCCCCGTCCACGGCGATGGCGCGGCCGTCCGCGCCCTTGATGCCGTAGGCATAGAGCACCCGCTGCACGGTCTTGACCTGGGGCCCCGCGCTGCCGGCGGCCAGGGCGCTGAGCGCCACGGTCACCGGCTCCGGCTCCGCCGGCGCCTCGTCATAGCGGGGGTGGCCGTATCCGGCGATGCCGGCGCTGGAGCGGCTGTATGATCGCTTGGCCACCCGGTCGGCGCTGTTGCCCTCCACGGTGACGATCGAGTCGCCGGTCACCTCCGCCACGATGCCGGTGTGCACCAGGGCGCCGCCCTGCTGGAAGAACACCTGATCCCCCACCCGGGGGGTCTGGTCGTACCGTCCCTGGGCCTTGTAATATCCCGCCGAATAAGGGCAAGCCGCTCCCAGCGGCCCGGTCTGGCACTGGATGCGCTGGGCGTCCGCGCCGAAGGCCCTGTAAAAGCACCAGTCCACGAACACATCGCACCAGGCAAAGCCGTTTTTGTTGCCGTTGTAATAGCCGGCCGCGGCCAGATCCCGGGCGTACTTGGTCCAGTTTTTGCCGCCCGCGTTGGCGGCGGGATCGTCCAGGGCGGCGTTGCTGGACTTTTCCCGGTAGCCCACCTCCGCCAGGGCAATGGACACCACCTTCGCCGCGTCACTCATGGCGCGCCTCCCCCTTGGCGCTGAGCACGTCCACCGCCCGCGTGACGGCCGCCGGCAGCGGCAGCCCCATCAGCCCCGCGTTCTCCACGATGGACAGCAGCTCGTTGGCCGCGAAGCCGATGATCACGCCCTGGCGGATATAGTCCACGCCCAGCAGCGCGTCCAGCCGGCTGGCGACGAGCACAAACAGCACCGTCATGCCCTTGCGGCACAGGCCCTTGAACCCCGCCCGGGACTCCAGCGCGCCGCCCGCCGATTTGCCGGAGGCGTGGAACACCCCCGCCACGATCAGTCCGGCGGCATAGTCCACTGCCATGAAGATCGCCAGGGTCACCATGGCCCCGTCCCATCCTCCCAGCAGGGAGGCGATGCAGCTCCCCGCCGCCCCGATGGCGGCGCATACAGTGGTTTTCACTCTATTCACCCCTTTTCCGTATGTTACATAACACTCAATTTATATTCAAAAATCACGAATATAAATCCATTTCTGTGCAAATCGCTGAATTTTCATCCGGATTTGCCGGTTCATATACCGCGCAGGCCGCTCCCGGCGGGCATGGGCGCTTCTTTCCCATGCGCAGAATATACACGCACGCGCTCATCAGCTCCCCGCCGTCGCCGATATAGACCGGCAGCGCAAACCGGCAGCCACCGCAGCCGTCCGGGCCTCTGTCCATACCCATCCTCCTCATACCGGCCACAGGGCCACATACACCGTCAGATCGCTCTGAGGCGCCTGCGCCGCGGAAAATGTCAGCGTTCCCTCCTCCCGGCCGGTGCACAGCACCTCCGCACTGTGGCAGGCCGTTTGGCTGGCAGCGTCCGGCACCACCTGGACCGCCTGGGCGATTCCGGCAGCCGCCGCGCCCGCCACAGCCGCCGTCTGCGTGACCGCGCCGGAGCCGCTCCATCCGCCCTTCGTCAAAATGACGGTCCGCCAGATCGGGCGGCTACCGTCCACATAGGCTTTGTTGGCCGCGTCGGTATCTTCCTCCGGCGCCGCCACGCCCCGCAGCGCCACGGCCCCCGTTGCCAGCAGATGCACCGCGGCCGGGCCGCCGGGCTCGCTCTCCGCCATGACGAGCACGCTCTCCCCGCCATAGGCGGACTGGAGCGTCAGATTGCCGCTCAGCGAGGCCCCGTTCAGAAACATGGCGGAGGAAACCATCATCAGCGGACCGGTCAGCATGCCGCCGGACAGCATCAAATACCGCCGGTCGGCCGCGTCCATGGTGATGCCCCCGGCGGGGGCGGGCTGGGCAACGGCGTTCCCGTCCCCGTCGAAGCCCACCACCTGTCCGGCCGCGCCGCGGAGCTTGTCCTGCTTGTCCGCCAGCGTCTGCTCCGCCTGCGCGGCCGCGCTCTCCGCGGCGCTCCGGGCAATCCCGGCATCCTGCGCGGCGTCTTGGGCCGTCTGGACATACGCCCGGACCGCGCCCCGGGCAAAGTCCGCCACCAGCTCGCCCCGGATGCTCCGGGCCTCGTTCTGCTGTTCCACCACCAGCAGCGATTCGCTCTCCAGCGCCTCCGCTACCGGCAGCTCGCCGATCCTCTTATCTGCCATGGCTGTCCTCCTTCGCCGGCGGCGTGTATTCTCCCGCCAGCCGATACGCCCGGCGCAGCCCCTCCCGGGCCGCCGCCATGATCTCCACCCCGTCCCCACTCACGGGCACGGAGGACACCATACGGAACACCTGGTCCAATTCCTTCTGCAGTTCATTCATGCCGCGCCCTCCAGTTTCCTGATCCGCGCCTCCAGCGCGTTGATCTTGAGATGAAAAATGGGTATGAGCTCCTCATACCCGATGCCCATCTGGCCGGTGCCGTCCGTCCCGACCAGCGCCGCCAGATCCTTCCGGGTCAGTCCGGCCATAAACAGCGCGCTCTCCAGTTCCTGGGCGATGTATCCCAGATGCAGCGGCGCGTCGTCCTCCTCCCATGTATATCGGAACCGCTTCGGCGTCAGATGGGCGAAGATCCCCTCGTACTCCTCCGGCAGGACCTCGATGGCCTTTTTCACGTCCCGGTCCGACCCGTAGGTGGGCGAGGTCTGCATATTGATGGCCGAACCGTTGATTCGGGTGGGGATCTTATACCCCAGCACCGTGCAGGTGGCCCCGGGGAAAATATCCCGGTAGTTGTCGCTGGCGTAGGCCAGCCAGAGATCGTCCCCGCCGGTCGTTTTGCAGGTCAGGCCGTTGCCCACGTGATAGATGGAGATATTCTCGCCGGAGATATAGTCCGCCTCCACCGATACGCTGCTGACGATCCCACCCGATATGGAGGTGGTACCCTCTATATCGGTGAACCGGATCCCGTCCGTCCCGATGTAGGCCCCGTTCTCCCGGCCGCTGAAGGAGCTGAGATTTTTATAGAGCGCGCCGGACCCGATGGTCCATCCGGCGACAGACCCCGCCGAGGCGGTGATGGTGCCGGTGGAGGTCACCGAGAAGTTGGTGCTGTTCACCACAAAGGTGTTGGAGTTGAAGGTCACCGTCCCCCCGGAGATGGTGACGGACGTTTTGTCATTGGCAAATGCGCTGCGCACGCCGCTCAGGTCGATGCTGCCCTTGCTGCCGTTGGAGAGCTCAATGGACGCCTGTCCGCCCAGGGAGCCGGTCACCCGCAGGGTGATGCTCCCCGCGCTCTGCTTGATCTCGGCCACATCGTCCTCCAGGCCCCGGACCGTGCCGGTGATGCCCCCCACCGTGACGCTCAGCTCCGAGACGTCGCCGCTCAGGCCCTCTACGCCGACGCGGATCTCCTCCGCCGTCTTGTCGATATAGCTGCGCGTGGCCGCCAGCTTTCGCTGGATGGTCTTCTCCAGACTCTCCCCCGCGCCGTACTCCCGGTCCAGGTCGCTCTCCCCCGGCGCGCCGATCTGGGCGGCATGGCCCGCCCCGAAGGCAAGCCGCCGGCTGGCCAGCAGCGAGTAGATCCCGCCCACGGTCACCCCGTCCCCCAGCTCCGCCTCCGGGTCCATCACGGCGTTCTCCGCCGTGTAGCCGATATAGCTCTTGCCCCCCAGCGCCGCCAGCAGATCCTCCGCCATGGCCTGGCTGCCGTAGGGACAGTCGATCTGCATCACATAGCCCGTATCGTCTCCGGCCCGGTATTCGTTGTCCTCATCCACCGCCAGCGCGATGCCGGTCACCGCCCGGACCGGGCCGTAGCTCTCAAACCGGCTCACCCGCCGGCCCACATACTGCTTTCCGTTCATATCCCTATCCTCACGCCTCCGAAGGTGATGGCGTCTCCCTCCTCCGTGATCAGCTGGCTGGTCTCCGGCGGCATGGACCCGTACAGCGGCGCCAGCAGCAGCTTCCCCGCCGCCGTCATCAGCCAGTTACCCCCGTGGGCCGCCGCGATATACCGCAGCACGTCCCGCAGGGTGTACCCGTTGGCGGGATAGTCCACCGTATACCCGGCGTGAAACGCGCACCGCTCGTCCAGCTCCGTGCCCATCAGGGCGGCGATGACCCCGGCGGCGGCCTCCATGCTCATGGGAAACTCCAGCGCTTCGTCCGGTATCCACTCCGCCTCGGCCTTCAGCATCCCGTCATAGCAGGTGATCTCCAGCTTCCCGTTTTTCTCCGACCGCTGGTCGATCCAGAAGATCCCCAGCGGCGTCCATTCCGTCTGGCCGGCGTCCCGGGCGAAGGGCCGCACCTCGGCCATCCGGGGCGGCTCCGCCTCCGGCCGTAAGGTCATGGTGAACTGGGCGCACACGGCCCCGCCCACGGAGGGGACGGAGAACAGCTCCTGGCTGATCTCCGCCGCCTCGATCCGGTCCATGCCGTACTCCATGTCCCCCACGGTCACCTTATATTCCCGCTCTGCGTGTGTCTTCATATCGGATCCACCCCAATCATGTTGAAGCTCAGCTCCTCGTACCGCTCCTCTTCTTCGTTCCACCGGCCCACGGACAGGGAGCCCTTGCCCACATAGAACCGGCCGTCCCGCCACGCGCCGTAGAAGGGCGACAGGTACCGCAGCGTGAAGGGTTTACCCTTCGCCACGATCTGCAGGATGGTCTTCATCTCCTCCCGGGTCAGCCAGCTGGCCTTGTAGGAGAAGGACTCCACCGTGAACATGGCCGCGGCGTACAGCGTCCCGTCCATGGTCCGGGTGGTGTCCTCCGTATAGGTGGTCTCAAAATCATAGCCCAGCCCCTCGTCCGGCTGTCGGATGAGCTGGCCATTCATCTTCACATATTCCTGCATCCCGGCCTCCTCACAGCTCCGTGAACGGGTTGCGACCCGTGCTCTTCCGCGCCGCCCGGCCCTGGGCCAGCACCTTCTCGAACAGCACCTTTCCGTCCAGCTGGCCGATGAAGGTATAGCGCGTCTCGCCCCGGTCCCCGGCTCCGCCGCCGTCGCCGGCCAGCAGCTGCCGCAGTCCCCGGACCGTCTCTGCCAGATCCTCGGCCGCCGCGGCGCTCCGCTCCGCCTGGGGCGGCGTCACCGTCCCCGTGGCCACCGCCGGCATGGGCATCCGCAGTCCCTCCAGGGACGCAGCGATGTCCCCCAGCCGCTCCGCCACGGCCTCCAGCGCCGGCGCCAGACGTCCCGCGCTCAGCAGCTGCGCCAGCCGGCCCGCCACCGAGTCGATCCACTGGGTGTGCCGCTCCAGCGGCACGATGGCCTCCCGGCCCGCCTCTCCCGCGCCGATGAGGGTGGCGCCGTCCACGATGCCGCCCCGGGCGTACCAGCTGACGCTGATGTGGGGGATGGAGGGCGGATTCAGGGAGAAGGACCCGGTAATGGTGAAGTGGGGCAGCTTCAGCGGCGGCAGGCTCCACTCAAAGTCGAAAAAGCCCTTGATCGCCTCGATGGCGTCCGACACCTTCTGCTTGGCCCCCTCGATCTTCTCCTGGATCGTGGACTTGATGTTCTCGAACACGCCCCGCACCGTCTCCCAGGCGGCCGTGACCTTTTCCGCGATTCGCTGCCGCATGGACTCGAAGATCTCCGTCGCCCTGTCCCGGGCCGCCGTGGCCCGGTCGGTCACCCACTGCCGCACGGCCTCCCACTTGTCCCGGGTGCAGGCCACGATCTCGTCCCAGTGCTCCCGGATGGTCATGCCCAGGGCGAAGGCCCCGGCCGCCGCCTCGCTGTCCGTGGCCTGGAACGCCTCGTTCACCTGCTCGGGCATCTCATGGGCGCACTTTAAGCATCCCGCCGCCACGGCCGCGAACCCGCCGATCACAAGCGGCACGAAGCTGCCCGTGAACAGCGACGCCGCGCCGCCCAGTTCCAGCAGGCCCGCCTGCAGCGCTCCCATGGCCTCCCAGGTGAGCCGGCCCGTCCGGCACCACTCCCGCAGTGCCAGCACCACGGACCCGATGCCGCCCACCGCCAGCGTCACACCCGCGCCCGCCGGGCCGAACAGGGCGAAGGTCCCGGCCGCCGCCGCGGCGATGCCGCCCAGCAGTTCCAGCGCATTTTTCAGTCCGATCCCGTTGCCCCAGGCGTCCAGATACCCCTTCACCGCCAGCACCGCGCCGCCCAGCGCCGCCGCGAGGCCCGCCGCCGTGCGCAGATCGGCCCCGAAGGCCCGGGCGATCCGCCAGGCCGCCAGCGCCGTTCCGATGGCCCCCGCGTACCACAGGATATCTTCCAAAAGCCCGCGCAACCCGTCGGCGTTTTCGATGGGCACGTCCTCCAGCACCGGCCCGCCGGAGCCGGAGCTGCCGGACCCGCCGCCGGAGCCCGAGCCGCCGGAGGGCGATTTCCACAGCTGCAACTCGTCCAGCCCGGACAGGTTGTTCACCAGCTTTTTCGCCGCCCGGGACCCGGACTTGAGGCTCTTGTTGTAGCCGTTCTGTCCCGCGACCACCCGCTTATAGCTGTCCCCGCCGCTGAGCACCGCGAAAAACAGCGACACATAGCCCACTGCCGTGGCCAGCGCATCGCACAGCCCGCTCAGCAGCGGCGCCGCCGCCGTCACCACCGGATAAAACGCCCCCGCCAGCGCATCCCGCAGTCCCGTGATGCTCCTGCGCATCGCCCGGACGCTCGCGCCGGCCTCGTCGTTTTCCCGCGCCAGCAGCGCCAGCGCCTGGGCCATGCTCTCCACCCTGGCCGCCGCGCCCCGGCAGGCCCTGGCATAGGCGTCCGCCTCCCGGCGTGCCGCCTGGATCTGGCCGATCTCGATCCGCCACCGGACGGCCGTCCTGTCCTCCGCCATCGTGACCTCCTCCTCAAACAAACAACTCCCGCAGCGCCTCCCGCCGGGCCTGCTCCGCCGGATCGTCCCGCCGGCGCAGATCCACCAGTCCCCGGTTTTCCCGGCAGAATTCCTGCTCGTACTTCTCCAGCTTTTTTCCTTTTGCTTTCTTCCGCCGGATGGCCAGCACCGAGGAGAAGAGGCTCTCCCCGATCTCCATATAGGCCCCCAGGAACGTCCACCAGTGCGTCTGTTCCTCCCGGCGGACGTCCCGGCCCAACACCCGGTTCACCGCCGGCAGGATCATGCCACCGTCCTGCTCCCAGTCCATAACCCTGGCGCCGCTGCGCCCGCCCGGGGCGGGCAGACCGCCGTCCAGATACTCCGCCGCCCGCTCCAGCGCCTCCCGGCGCCGGCCGGCGGGGATGCTCTCCCAGTCCTCATAGAGCACCCGCAGACACACCTCCGCCTTCTCGTCCGGCTCCAGTTCACCGTCCGCCAGGATCTGCAAAAGATACAGCGCCACCCGGTAATCCGTCCGGATGGCGTATTCCCTGTCTCCCACCGGCAGGGACGCTGGCAGCGTCCACGGGCTCATTTCCCCATCCCGGGCGCGTTGGCCACGGCCCTGCGGATCCTGGCCATCTTCTTGTCCAGCCGCTTTTTCGTCACGCTCTCGATGAGCTTTCCCACCCCCGAGAGCACCTGCTCAAAAAAGAAGTCGCCGCTCCTGGTGACCGTCAGCGGCCCGCACCGGGAGAAAAGCTCCCCGCTCACCGGATATCCCAGCAGAAAGTCGAACTGCTCCGCCACGCTGTCCGCCAGCCGGTTCATCGCCTCGATCTGCTCCTCCCCGTCGGCGCCCTCCTCCGGTTTTATACCATTGAAAAAGTCCACCACCGCCCCGTACCGCTTGAGGATGTTGGAGTCGGCGGGATTGAGCTGGAACTGCCCGATCCTCTCTCCCCGCTCATCCTCCACCTCCACGGTGACGGCGCCGGTATCCACCTTCAGCTTCATGGGTTCCATCGTTCTCTCCTGTCCCGATTGTCACCGCGGCCCCGGGGATGTCCCGGGGCCGCTCGTCTTTCTTATTCCGGCATGGCGCCCGCCGTAAAGGTGGGGCTGCCCGTCTTCATGCTCTCGGCGGTCACGTACCCCTCCTGGCACGCGCCGTCCTCGCTCACGGTGAAGGGGATGTTGAACCCCTCCGTGGAGCCGCCATAGCTCTGGGGCTTCACCATGACCTCCCGCAGCCACGCCTTGTGGTTCTCCGCGGCCGTGTCCTCCACGATCACCTCCAGCATCAGGGTCTTGCACTTGTCCCCCTTCAGCCGGTTCATGGCGATGTCCCGCAGCTTGGGATACAGCTTCTTGTCCGGGTCCGCGTAAAACGGATCGGCGTCCATGCTGGCCTCATAGCCGTTGTCCTTGGTCTTGGTCTGGCCCAGGATGTTCTTGATCTGCTCGGTGTCGGCGTTGAGCTCCACGCTCATCTCCTCGATGTCGTCGCCGATGATCTCGAACTCCGCCTCCGCCGCCTGGTCCAGTTTGGTGTTGAATTTGCTGTCCAGATACGTGGCCAGCGCCTCGCGCTTCAGCTTCATTTTCTCTCCTCCTGATCAAATGATTTCGGTCCCATACGGACCTGATATTCCGCGGCCAGCTCCATGGCCCATGTCTCCGTCCGGTCCTCCCGCCGGTCCGCCAGTCTGGGCGGCCCGGCCCGCCGCACGGCCGTGAAGGGCCCCGCCCCCGCCGGGGCCGGGTATGCCGCCAGGCAGTGATCCCGGCCTCCCAGGGTGACGGTCTGCCCCTCCAGCCAGCGGCCGAGGGCCTCCAGCCACGCCGCCGCGGCCAGCCGCTGCCGCTCGCCGGCCCCGCCGGTGCGGCATACCGCCGTGAACGGCAGCGTATAAAGCCGCCGGACCTGCCCGGTAACAGACCGGTGCTCCTCCCGGATCACCGGTCCGCTCCCGATCACCAGGGCCAGCCCGCACTCCTCTCCCGGGTCGGCGAACCGGAACCGCTCTCCCTCCGCCAGGCCGGGAAAGCCGTTCACCAGCCCCAGCGCCGCTTCCGCCGCGCTGGAATAGACCTCATCCATCCTTCCTCACCGTCCCGTCAGCTCAAAATGGGGCAGCGCGTCGTACCGCGCCGCCGCCGTCAGGGCGAAGGCGCCGTCCTCCGTCCGGTCGACGTGGGCGTAAAAGCCCTCCGGCCAGCTCTCCTCCGCCGCCGGCGCCTCCTCCCGCTCTCCCAGCAGAATCACCGTCCCGCCCGGGCCCGGGTCGAAGGTCACGTACCGCTCCGGATCCTCCGCGGCCCGCCACGCCTTGGGCGGCAGCCATATCCGCCCGCCCATCCAGGGCCCCTCCGGGCCGGGGACAAAGGGGACCAGCACCGTCAGCTCGTCCTTTCGCCCCGTCCCGATGGGGGCGGGGCCGCTTCCCCGCCGGAGCCGGACCTGGACGCCGCGGAGCGCCGCCGGATACCAGATATCCCCCAGCCGGTTGTATACCGTCACCGCGTCGGCGAACATGGCTCACTCCCCCTCCGCGATGCATCCGGGGTAGATGCCCATGTATAACAGGGGCACACCGTTTTTGTCCCCGATCCCGGCCAGCAGCTCCTCCGCCGTCCGCCGCAGCATCCCGCCCCGGCTCTCCCCGGCGGCCGTGCTGTCCGGCCGGGCGTATGTGACGCTCTCCACCCCGGCGGTGACGGCGGTGACCACCCGGCCCGCCACCGTCCCGTCCTCTCGGTTTACATAACTTTCCGTCCGCTCCGCCGTCCACAGCCGCCGCACCAGCGCGCAGCAGCACCGCTTCACGGCCTTGGCGCCGTAAGCGTCCTCCGGCATGGCCGCCTCCAGCTTGCGCACGCCGTCGGCGCCGGTGGTGACGGCGTCCATGATCCGGCCCGCTTCCCAGGCCAGCCGCTCGAACTCCGCCTCCGTCACCCCGTCGCCGTACAGCGCCTTATAATCCTCGTAGGAGGCGTACATCACGCCGCCCCGATGGTGGCCACCACCACGCCGTCCAGCCGCTCGGCGAACAGCTCCATCCCGCAGACCACCGTGTCCGCCGCGGTCATGGTGGTGTAATCCGCCTCCTCATGGATGCCGATGTAGCCGGTATCGTCGGCGGTGAAGTCGAACGCTCCGTTCAGATCGGCGCCGTTCACCGGGATGTAGTACAGCACCAGATTGTCCGGCGCGGTGGCGTAGATCTTGCCCTGGGGCACGCTGGCGTTGAGCACCACAGTGCCCAGGCCCAGGAAGTTGGCCACATAGCTCATGCCGAAGGCGGTCTGCATGGTGATGGGCGCGGTGGCCAGATACCCCGCCACGTCCAGGGGATTCATGAAAAACACGCAGCTGACGCCGTCGTCGTCGAACAGCACCTGCAGCTGGCCCCAGGATTTGGCCAGCGCCTCCTGGAAGGTGGCGCCGGAGGCGCTTCCGGTGCCGGTGGCGAGGAAGGCGAAAAAGTCCTTGCGGATGCTCTTCTGCACGTCCCGGAGCATCTCGTCGGTGAGCATATCCACCGCCTGGTCGTAGCCCCGGTCGATGATGGCCTCGGCGGAAGCGGCCTTGCGCCACTTTTTCAGGGTGATCTCCTTGCAGGGGATGGCCTCGGTCTTGTACTTGGACAGGGGGATGGCGGCGCCCTCGGCCACCACGCCGCTGCCCAGCTCGCCGCTGGCCTTATAGGCCTTCAGCACGGTGCCGGCCTGCTTGGGCACCTTGCGCGTCACGCCCATGGCCTCCATCAGCTTGCTGATGGACCCGCCGAAGGTGGTGACAAAGTCGATCTCTCTGGCCCGGGCCAGATCCTCGCTGGTAATGATGTTCTCTGCCATGTCAATCCTCTCCTTTGAAAAGTCTCATATTTTCCGCGATCGCGGCCCGCCGCCGGGCCCGGTCGGGGATCTTGATGATCTGCTCCCGGGTGGGAGCCTGGTCGGGCCCCAGGGGCACGGTGAACCGCACCGGCGGCTCGTCGGTCCGGAAGGCCTCCGGGTCCTCCTGCCGGATGCTCTCCATCAGCTCCTCCACTCCCTGGAGTTCTCCGTCCGCCAGAGGCAGTTCCGCCTCCATGATCCGCCGCCGGATCGAATCCGCGGCCGCCAGGGAGGAGAACGAATATCTCTCCATGGCCGCCCGGACGGCCTCCTGCCGGGCTCCATCCTCCCACGCGTCCATCACGTATGCCGCCTGCTCCTCTGTCAGGCCCTGCTGCAGCAGCTGCTCCTGGGTCATTGTTCCTCTCCTCCTTCTCCCGCCAAAGCCTTTGCCTCCTGCTGGGAATACCCCTCGAACCGGTTCAGATACACCCAGAAGGGCGCCCGCCCGTCGGCCACGTATCCGTACCACCGGGCCCGGTCCTCCTCCCGGTTATAGGTCACATCCCCAAAGTCAAACACCGTCTCGTACGCCCCCGGCGGCGTGATCCGCCCCGCCTGGGCGAAGGCGTCCAGCGCGTAGATCAGATCCCCCAGGGCGTCCTCCAGCTTGTCCCGCAGATCCTTCACCAGCTGCACCGTCCGCCGGTCGTCCGCCTCCACCTGGGTGGCGGTCATGAGCCCGGACCGCTGGTCGAACACGAAGTACCCGTTGGAGAACCCGCACTTGTACCCGATCTGCCCCAGCAGGGCGTTGATCCCCGCCAGCCGCTCCTGGGTGTGCAGCGCCGGGTCGATCTCCCGGTAATACTCCTCCGGCCCGGCGCCGAACACCCGCCGCACGAACCGGGGCAGCTTCATCTCCCGCCGCCGGCCCAGGGGCGCGCCGGTCTGCTCGGTGAGCCGCTCGTCCACCAGGGAGATCCGCTGGCTGTCATAGATCTCCCCGGCGTTGCGGCTGTATGCCACGTCCAGATCCCGCAGCTCCCCCATGGCCCCGGCGAACAGGGGCAGCCCCATCACCGATCCGGGCTCCACATTGTTCCCCTCCGGTGTGCGGAACACCCCGAACAGGGGCCGGCGCAGGCCCTGGACGCGGACCTCCTCCGCCAGCCCCGCCCAGGGCGTCGCGTCGATGGCCACCTCCTTGCCCCGATCATAAGGGCTGCAGCCCTCGGTGCACCGGTTGCTGACGGCATACTGCCCGTCCGGCAGGAACCGGTGGTACTCCAGCCGGGTGTAATACCGCTCCCGCTTCCGGTCATAGACCCGGTCCTGGAACACCGCCCCCGTGGCCCGGCCTCCCTCGGCAGCGGTGATGAGGAACCGGTCCGGTCCCACCAGATCCACGCCGTCCTCCCGCGCCTTGAAGATCACGGTGCCCCAGGCGCAGCCCAGCTCCACCCAGTGGCGCAGCTGGTAGTACAGCCGGTCGATCTGCCCCTGCAGCCACCGGGCCCGCTGGCCGCCGCCGATGCCGATCCGCACCGCCAGGGTCGTCAGCCTCGCCGCCTCGGAGCAGATGGCCTTGGCGTAATTCACCGTCCTGATGCCCGCCTCGCCGTCCAGCCAGTCCGGCGTGCCCCGATAGGCGTCGGCGCACCGGCGCAGCACCCTCTCCAGCTCGCCGCCCGGCCCGGCCTCCAGGCCGTAAAGCTCCCTGGCCCTCTCCTTCAGATCCATATCGTTCTCTCCTCTCCTCCTGTCAGGCCCCGCGGCCCCTGGCCATGATCACCGGCTCCAGGGCGTAGCGCAGCGCCGATATGGCGTGGTCGTCCCTGTCCGGATAACCGCTCACCGGCCGTCCGGCCCTGTCCTTCAGATACGCGTAACCGCTGATCTCCCGCCAGGCGCAGGGGGTCCTGGCCCGGTCGATGACGATGGTGCGGCTCTGCAGCCACTTGAACCCGTACTCCAGACTTCCCGGCCCCTTGGCCGCGCCCCGGGCGGGCAGGCCCATCTCCCGCCAGTCCCGGATGCTCTTGGGCTCGGCGCTGTCGCACAGGATCGGGTAGTCATAATATCCCTTCTCCAAAACCCACATCGCCGTTTCTCTATTGCTCTTATAGTTTACATAATATTCATCCAGCAGATATATCCGCTCCCGCGCGCTGTCGTGATACACCCGCAGGAACGCGAAGGGGTCCGGGTACCAGCCCCAGTCCGCCCCCTGATAGATCCGGTCGAAGGAGGCAATCTCCTCGTCAGTGATGGTACGGCACTGGATGTTACGGAACACATTGTCCCCGGTACCCACCGCCTCCCCCAGATACTCGTGCCGCCAGGCCCGTTCATCCGCCGCGCACAGCCGCTCCGCCTCCGCGAAGAAGGCCTCCCCCAGCCACGCCCGGGGCGCGTCCAGATAACAGCTTTTGTGCCGCAGCCGGTCGGGCCAATCCTCCGCCGCGTCCAGATTGGCCCAGTGCTCCCGGCTGGCCGGCGGGTTATAGGTCTCGAAATTCCAGAACCGCTCCCCGCCCCGCATGGTCCCCTGGAGGATGGCGCGGATCTCCTCCCGCCCGGCGAACTGATCCTTCTCCTCAAAGTGGGTGACGGCGATGTACCCGAAGGGAACCTTGACGGACCGGAGCTTCACCGGATCGTCCGCTCCCCGGAACAGGATCCTCTGTCCCGTGGGCCGGTACACCAGCTCCATATCCGACGGCCGCGCCGTCCACCGCCCGGCCACCCCCAGCTTCTCCAGCGCCCACCGGTACTGGGCGAACACGCTGTCCCGCAGCGTGGCGGCCACCTTGCGCAGCACCAGCGCGTGGGTGCCCGGATGGCCCATCAGCAGCACCGGCACCATCAGACTTACCGCCGAGCTCTTCAGACTCCCCCGTCCCCCGGCCAGGTCATAGTGGGTGTGTCCGTGGCGGAACACGTCCCGCTCCAGCTCCCGGAAGGCGGGGCCCAACACGTCGCTCAGTCGTACCATCAAACACCGTCCTTATCGCGCCCATCACCGGGCCAAAGCCTCCCCTGTGCAAGGGGAGGTGGCGCGGCGCGAGCCGCGGCGGAGGGGTTGTCTCCGTCCAGCCGCACCTCACCCATCCACGATCACCGTTACCGGCTCGCAGCCGTCCTCCGCCTTCTCCCGGGGGTGCTCCTGCCACTTGTCTCCCCGCCGGTTGTTCAGCCAGTACATCTGCGCCCGCAGGTCGCCCCCCAGGGCCTTGTCCAGCAACGCCTGTTCCACCTGGTAATCCACCAGTTCCCGGCCCTTTCGCAGCGCCTGGGCCATCTGGGGATACCGCTTCTGCCACTTGTAAAACGTACTGCGTCCGATGCCCATTCGGGCGGCGATCTCGTCCTTTGTCAGATCGTCCCGGGCCCAACCCTCCAGGAGGGTCATCCCTTCCTCTTCCAGCCACCGATCCGCGCCCACCGGCCCATCCCTCCCTTCATAGAGAGAGCCCCGGCGGTGTGACCCGCCGGAGCCCTGCGCTTTTTTCGTTGTGCCTATCATACCACCGGAAACGGAAAAAGTCGTCTCCCCGGATTATCATTTTCGGACATAAAAAAAACGGAGGCCGCTGTCCCGCAGCGGCCTCCGCTCCTTATAGGTCAAGATATCCGTTCTCGTCCACCAGACCCGCCTCTTCCATGGCCTTGAAGTGCTCTCCCGGCACCTTGGCCACGTCCTCCGTCACAGTGACGAGCCTGTCATCATCGTCGTAGTATACGCACACCAGCTTCCCCCCGCCGGTGAGATATACCCAGTGGTAATACCGCTTCTCATGGAGAAAGTCGGCGCTGTCGAAGCAGGGGTACCGCTCCTTGCAGGTAAACACCTTCTGTCCGTATCCGTCCCGGTATACCCCCTTTTCCCCCACGGGGATAGCCAGCAGCTGCCGGGGATGGAGATAGGGGAAGGTGCCCGCCTTGAAGGGCAGGGGGCGTTTATATTCCTTTTCCTCCGGTCGCGGCTCCCGCACCCCCGCCGGCCCCTCCCAGGTGACCAGCCTTTCCGTCCGCACGAATTTATCGTCCGGCCGTTTTGTCAGCTTGCAGCGCATGGGTCTGCCTCCTCTCCAATGGGATACGGGGCACGGCGCAGGCCGTGCCCCGATGCTCTCTTAATAGGCGACGCCCCAGATGATCATCTGCTTGGCCGGCCGGCCGCAGCAGGGGCACACGTCGGCCAGCTTCTCCTGCTTAAAGGGGATGCACCGGCTGGACACGCCCGCCAGCTCCTTCATCTTCTCCTCGCAGGCCGCGTCGCCGCACCACATGGTCTTGACGAAGCCGTCCATGGCCTTCTCTTTGACCTCCTCCACGGTGGTCGCGGGCCAGGTGTGGCTATCCAGATTGGCCTTGGCCTTGTCGAAAAGGCCCTTCTGCACCGCCTCCAGCAGCGCGGGGACCTGCTCCTCCAGCCCGTCCAGGGGCAGGAACACCTTCTCGCCGTTGTCCCGCCGGGCGGCCACGGCCTGTCCCTTCTCCAGATCCCGGGGACCCACCTCCAGCCGCAGGGGCACGCCCTTCATCTCATACTCGGCGTACTTCCACCCGGCGCTGTTGTCGGAGAAGTCGCCCTTGGCCCGGATGCCGGCGGCCTTCAGCCGCTGGACGATTTGCTCCGCCGCCTCGGTGACGCCCGGTTTGTGGGCGGCGATGGGCAGCACGATGACCTGGGTGGGGGCCACATGGGGCGGCAGCACCAAACCCCGGTCGTCCCCGTGGGTCATGATGAGCCCGCCGATGGACCGGGTGGTGAAGCCCCAGCTGGTCTGGTGGGGGTACACAGCCTGATTGTTTTTATCCTGGAAGGTGATGTCGAAGGCCCTGGCAAAGCCGTCGCCGAAGTAGTGGCTGGTGGCGGACTGGAGGGCCTTGTGGTCGTGCATCATGCACTCCACCGTATAGGTGTTCACGGCCCCGGCGAACTTCTCCTTTTCGGTCTTGTCCCCCTTGATCACGGGCATGGCCAGCAGCTCCTCATAGCACCGGGCGTAGATGTCCAGCATCTGCAGCGTCTCCTCCCGGGCCTCTTCCTCGGTGGCGTGGAGGGTATGTCCCTCCTGCCACAGGAACTCCCGTCCCCGCAAAAACGGCCGGGTGGTCTTCTCCCAGCGCATGACGCTGCACCACTGGTTATACTTCATGGGCAGGTCCCGCCAGGAGTGGAGCACGTTTTTCCAATGGTCGCAGAACAGCGTCTCGCTGGTGGGCCGCACGCACAGCCGCTCGGGCAGCTGCTCGCTGCCGCCCATGGTGACCCAGGCGCACTCGGGGGCGAAGCCCTCCACGTGGTCCTTCTCCCGCTGCAGCAGGCTCTCAGGGATGAGCATGGGCATGGACACGTTCTCGTGTCCCGTGCGCTTGAACTCCCCGTCCAGCCACGCCTGGATGTTCTCCCAGATGGCGTAGCCGTAAGGCCGCAGCACGAACAGGCCCTTCACGCCGGAGTAATCGATCAGCTCCGCCTTGGTGCACACGTCGGTGTACCACTGGGCGAAATTCTCGTTCATGGAGGTGATGCTCTCCACCTGCTTGTTGTTCGCCATAGTTTCTTCGACCTCTTTTTCCTGGTATGGATTGCCCGTCTATTTTATATATATGTCCGCCCCTTGTCAAGCCAAGACTTGACCGTTCCCGCCCTTGTAGATTATAATGATAAAATAAAATCCGCTTCTCTCTTTCCGAAAGGAACACGACATGAGCAAACAGCGATACTTGGCTGAACTGCAGCGGCTCCTGATCTTCATGACCTCCGCCGACCGGGATGAGACCGTCCGCCGCTACGGGGAGCTGTTCGACAATTGCGGGCCGGACGGCGAGGCGGAGCTGACGCGCCGCGTAGGCTCTCCCACCGCCGTGGCCATCCGTCTAAGCCATTCCTACGAGCCCGGCAACATCCGGGACGAATTCTTCCCCGACGGCGCGCCCGCCCCATCCTCCGCCCCGGCGTCCCAGCCCGGGCCGGAGATGCCCCCCTCCCCGGCGGACAGTCCCGCCCCGGAGCCGGAGACGGAGCCCGTCTCCCCGCCGGAGGACCGCGTCCCCGTCTACGACCACTCTCTGGTGGAGGAGGAGCTGCCGGATCTGGAGATGCCGGATCTGGGCGTGCCGGATCTGCCCGATCCCCCCGCGCCGGAACCCGCTCCCGGGCCGGAGCCCCCCGCGCCGGAGGACGCTGCCGTCCCCGCCCCGGAGCCCGGACCGGACCGCCCCGTCCCGGAACCGGAAAGACCTGCCGCCCCGGCGCCGGAGAGGCCGGCGTCCGCTCTCCCGCCGGAGAGGACCGCGCCCCGGTTCGTCTCCGTCCCCCTGGACCATCACCATGAACCCCTCCCCGCCCCGGAGCCCGTCGTAACGGTGGAGCGCTCCCTGCCCCTCTGGGCGGGGGTGCCGCTGTTCATCCTCGCCATTCTCCTGGTGGCCGTGCCGCTGGGCGCGCTGCTGCTGGCGCTGCTGCCCATCCTCCTGGCCCCGGGCCTGGCCGTCCTGGCCGGCGCGTGGCTGACGGCGGTGGGAGGCCTCTGGTGCGTCAGCTACATCGCCGACGCGGTGATGCTGTTCGGCGCTGCCTTTTTCATTCTGGGCCTGGCCCTGATGATCCTGTTTCTGGGCCTGTGGCTGGACATCGCTCTGGTGAAGCTGTACATCCGCCTTTTGAGGGGCTTGAAGCATCTGCTGTTGGGAAGGAAGGTGATCCGCCGTGCGTAAATTCTGGCGCATCGTCAGCACGCTGGCCTTCGCCTGCTTTCTGCTGGGCGCGCTGGCCATCGGCGTGGGCTTTTTCACCGGCAGCTCCCCCACCGCCATCCAGGCCCACGGCCATCTGGCCGAATACGGCCAGCGTCTGGCCATGAACTGGGCCATCCTCCGGCAGGACATCGCCAATCTCCTGGCCCATCTGGGCCTGTGAAACAGAAAAGGAGACCCGGCCGCCGGCCGGGTCTCCTGCTTGCAAACAAACCGTCGCAGACCCTGCCCCGGCAGGGCCTGTTTTTTTATATATCCGTGGGCAGGGGCACCCGCTCCATCAGGATGGTCCCGAAGCAGGTCAGGCTCCTGTCCGCGTCCCGGGGCACGGTCATGTCCGCGTCCTTCCTGGCCCGGTTCAGGGCGAACAGATACAGGTTCCCCACGAAGTCCTGGCACACCTGCTTGCACAGAAACTCCCCGTCCAGCAGCAGCGCCGCCACCTCCCCGTCCCGGGGTGCCCGCTTGACGGCCAGGGCGATGGACCCGTCCGGCAGCCACGGCTCCATGGAGTTGCCGTTGATGCGCACGGCGAAATCCGCCCCGCTGTCCGCCGGCGCCTCATAGTCCTCCCAGGGATTGCCGAAGTCCGGGTCCCCCCGGCCGGCGGCAAAGGAGTTGCCGAACAGGGGGATCACCTTCATCGGTCGCTCCGCCGGCGCCGCGGCCGCCGCCAGACGCCGCTTCTCCTCCCCCATCACGGACCGGACCACCCGTCTGCCGTGGTCGTCCAGCCCGTCGAAATCCCGGGCCAGACCCATGGCCTCCTCCGACGGGCCCCGCTGCGCCGGGACCGGGCCGTCCTCAAAGTCGGCCAGCGGCCGCCCCAGCGCCCGGGCCAGCGCCTGCATCATGGCGAAGGACGGACTGGCCGTCTTCCCGCCGATGACCTTGTTCAGCGCCCCCACGGACACCCCTGCCCGTCCGGCCAGCTCCGCTATGGTCAGTCCCGCCTGCTTCCGATAGGCGGTGATCCTCTCGCCCAGCTCCACGGCACATCCCTCCTGTCTGCCCTCATTCTACCCGAATTCTCCCCTTCTGTCAATAAAATAATCTACTTTTCGGGATATTTTCTCTTGACAAATCCCTTTTTCGGGATTATCATGCAATTACGATATCCCTTTTTCGGGACGCTCATTCGTATATCACCTGAAAAGGAGGCCATAGAGATGGATTGGAAGCAGGAGGCGGCGGACAAACTGATGCAGTATGAGGTCCGGCGGCAGTCGCTGGAGAGCATCCCCGCGGAGATCAAGCGGCTGGAGCTGGACTACACAGCCCTGCGCTCCTCCGTGCCGGACGCCATCCCCGCCCGGGGATCCGGCAGCCGGCGGGAGGATGCCATGCTCACCAACATCGTCCGCCGGGAGGAGCTGGCCCGGCAGCTGGAATCGGCCCGGGCGTGGGTGGCACTGGCGGACGAGGGCCTGGCGGCGCTGGACGAGGAGGACCGGCTGGTGCTGGACCGGTTCTACGTCCACCGGCACAAGGGCGCCTGCGAGCGGCTGTGCGAGGAGCTGGACCGGGAGAAGGCCCAGGTCTACCGCCGCCGGGACCGGGCGCTGCGGCGCTTCACCCTGGCCCTGTACGGCGGACTGGAGAGCTGACGCAAAAAGCGGGAGACCCTCAGGTCTCCCGCTTTTTCGCGCCATGTTAGCCCCGCAGGGGCTTTTTGCTGATCTGGGCCCACCGGCGGGGATACTGCCCCGGCGTGGGCCTCACCTTCTCGATCTCCACCACCGCGTGGACCGTCTCCGTCCCCGGCACGGTATAGCGCCGGATCTGCCGGATGCGGCCGCCCAGGGCCTTCACCGCGAACTCCCCCCGGGCCGCCTCCTCGTCGCAGTCCGGCTTTTTCATGGCCAGGAACAGTCCGCCCGGCTTCACCAGCGGCAGACACAGCTCCGCCAGCATATCCAGCTCCGCCACCGCCCGGCTCACGGCGATGTCGAACCGCTCCCGCAGCTGGCCCATCTCCTCCGCCCGGCCCCAGAGGCACGTCACATCCTCCAGTCCCACGGCCCGGCAGGCGTCCTGCACGAAATCCACCTTTTTCCCCACGCTGTCGATGACGGTCAGACGCACGTCCCTTCCCAGCACCCGCAGGGGCACCCCGGGAAAGCCCGCCCCGGAGCCCACGTCGATAACGCTTTTGCCGGCGAAGTCTGCCAGGGTGAGCAGGGCGGCGCTGTCCAGAAAATGCAGCCTGGCCGCGTCCGCCTCATCCCGGATAGCCGTCAGATTCGTCACCCGGTTGGTCTCCATGAGCCGTTCGCCGTACCGGGCCAGGGTCTCGATCTGCCCCTCGTCCGCCGTCAGGTCCAGGGACGCCAGCCCCGCTCTCAGAATATCCTTCATCGCCGCTCACACAGAAAAAGGCGCGCCGAGGCGCGCCTTTTCATCCTTTCCTGTTTTCGCCCTGCCGGCAGTATACCACACCGCCGGTCCCGGTTCAAGCGGCCGTGTAGAACCCCAGCCCGCCCAGCAGCGCCAGGCACTGGTATCCGCCGCCCATGTCTCTGCCGGAGATGTAGGTGGCGCCGCCCGTGGGATCCCATCCGTCCAGAGCCAGCTTGGCCGCCAGGACATCGTCCCCGGTGGGATCAGAATAGATCATGCCGTTGGTGACGATATCGAACTGGTTCTTGGCAAAGATCACCTGATAGATGTTCTCCGGGTGACCGAAGCCGCCATCCTCCATCCGGTTGACGCACACGCTGCCCACGGCCACCTTGGTCTCAAAGGGCTCCTCCGCCGCCATGGCGCAGATCATCCGGCTCAGCCAATACACGTCCGACTCGTCGTAAAACTCGCTCCCGGACTGGAGGGGCACGATCTGGGTATTCTCCACCGTGACCCGCCACTGCACCCGGTCCCAGGCCGCCGTGATGCCGAAGCACTTCACCAGCTGCTCCAGCGGCAGGGCCAGCGTGCCGCCCAGATCCTGGGCGCCGTTTTCCAGGTACAGATACCGCTCGTTGCACTCAAACCAGGCTTGTCCCGTCCGGGCGGTGAGCACCACGCCCCCTGCGGCCAGGGACAGGGCGCTGCCCTGATCGTTCACATCCCCCGTCACGCCCAGCGCCTTCAAAAACGATGCCACGCTCACGTAGGGCTGCGTGCCGATCAGCGTACACTCGCCGGCATAATCCTCGCCGATATACAGCGGCAGGCTTGTCCGGTTGTCGGTGACCTCCGGGGAGGGCGTGGCCTCGTCGGTCTCGCCGCCCAGCACCACGAAGGTGGCCTGGGGCAGCTCGGCGGTATATTCGTCGGCCGCCTGGGAGTCGTCCCCGGCGAACACGGTCTGGCTCATCACGCCCACGGCAAGGCAGGCCGCGCAAACGATCGCGGCTATTCTGGGCAACCAGCGATATTTCATTCGGACCGCCTCCCTTTCGAAAATCGCCAAAACCCAGGCGCTGGCTTCAAAGCCTTCAGTTCTGGCACTTTAATTATATCGAAAGGAAAACGTTGAAAACAATCGGCATTGTGGCAAAACGACGGCTTTTCAAATTGGGCGTTGTACCAAAGCCACAATACCTTGTATTTTTTTGTCCTTATCGCCGGGACGGAGTTTCAACATCTTGTGTCAAATAATTGGAAAAATCTGGTTTTGTCCAAAATTTCGACAGAAACTTCCAAAAAATCGTCCGTCAGGCACTTGCCATAATAAACTTTATGTCTACGGATCCCGGCATTTTGGGGGGCAATTATGTCAATTGTTTCAGCGCCTGCGCCAGCTGATCGGGGCAGGAAGTACCCTTGCCGCCGCAGTTGATACCCTCCATGCGGGAAATGGCGTCCTCCACGGTCATACCCACCACCAGGCGGGAGATTCCCTGGAGATTTCCGTTGCATCCCCCCACAACTTCCACACTCTTGATGACGCCGTCCTCGGCCTCGATCCGCATCAGTCTGGAGCAAACGCCCTTGGGGGTATAAGTGATCTGCATTTTATGTTTTCTCCTTCATTTGTTAAATTTTACGGTCCGGGAGGTGTATGATTTTCCCGGGACCGGCATATACTTCATTGTTATCAAAAATATGCCGCAAGCTTTCCGTTATGCCAAGGAGGCCGAAAAATGCGATTCAAGATCCTTTCCGTGGTACTGCTCACCGCCAGCTTCACCCTGCTGGGGCTGGCCTCCGGCGCCGTGCCCGTGCTGGGGGCGGACGTCCCCGCGGCGGAGATCGTCTCTCTCCCCACCGGCGCTCCCTCGCCCGCGCCGTCGGACGCCCCGTCGCCCGCGCCAACGGCGGAACCGACGCCCGTACCCACGGCGGAGCTCACATCCGTGCCCTCGCCGGAGCCCACCGCCGAGCCCGAACCCGCGGCCCCCGCGGCGGACACGGAGGCAGACTACTGGACGCCGGATGCGGAGGTGGTCACCACCACCATCACCTGGACCGACCCCATCAAAAACAGCACGTCCCTCTCCGCGGACGGCCAGTCCCTTCTGACGGCGGACCCGGCCATATCCCTGCCGGCGGAGGGCGCTCAGATCCTCATCATACATACCCACGCCACGGAGGCCTACACCCCCGACGGGGCGGACCGCTATCCCTCGGACGGGGGCTATCGGACCATGGACACCGGCCAGAGTGTAGTCCGGGTGGGGGAGGCGCTGGCCCAGGCGCTGCGCGCCTGGGGGCTGAACGTGATCCACGACGAGGGGATCTACGACTGGCCCAGCTACAACGGCTCCTACGCCCAGAGCGAGGCGGCCATCCGCGCCCACCTGGAGGAGGAGCCCGGCATCGCCATGGTCATCGACCTGCACCGGGACGCCCTGGGCACGGAGGAGACGGTCTACCGCACCGTGGCCGACCGGGAGGCGGACCCCGCCGCGGCCCAGATCATGTTCGTGGTGGGCACGGACGCGAACCTGTCCCATCCCAACTGGCGGGACAACCTGGCCCTGGCCATGAGCCTGCAGGGTCTCGCGGAGGCCAAATACCCCCACCTGACCCGGCCCACGCTGCTGAGCGCCTACCGGTACAACCAGCAGCTCACCGCCGGCAGTCTGATCCTGGAGGTGGGCACCACCGGCAACACCCTCCGGGAGGCCATCACCGCCGTGGAGCAGTTCGCGGACGCGGTGGGTCCCGCCCTGGCCGCCCGGGTGGGCGCATGAAACGGCCCCTTTCCGGACAACCTATCTCCCGGCGGTACATAGCTATGAACCATAGCTTCACCATTATACAATACGGGGGCGAAAAATGAAAGTAGAAGATATCATGTCGGCCCATGTGATCTCCGTGGGCCAGAAGGAGCCGGTGGCCGCCGCCGCGCGGCTGATGAAGCGCCACAACCTGGGGGCGCTGCCGGTGTGCGACGAGCGCGGCGCCCTGCGGGGGATGGTGACGGACCGGGACATCGTGACCCGGTGCGTGGCCCTGGACCTGGACCCGGCGGACACCATGCTCCGGGAGATCATGACCCGGGGCGTGCTCACCTGCAAGGCCGGCGACGACGTGGGCAAGGCCGCCGACGCCATGGGCCGGGAGCAGCTGCGCCGCCTGCCCGTCACCGACGGCGGCCGGCTGGTGGGCATGGTCTCCCTGGCCGACGTGGCCCGCCGGGAGATCTTCTGCATGGAGGCGGCCGCCGCCCTGGGGGACATCTCCTCCAACATCCGCCGGGAGTGAGCACCGCGAAAAGCACGTCCCCTGCCCTTCCGGCAGGGGACGGCCGCTTCATAAAGGATCCCCGCTCCCCGTGTGACAGCCCAAAGCCTCCCCTGTGCAAGGGGAGGCTCCAAAAGGATCGCCTTCGGCCTGATCAACGGGAAGTCAAAGTGATGCCAGCAGGCAGATAATACCAACGAAAACCAGTAAAACGCCCACGGCTCGATTCACAGTTAAAGCCAGTTCAGAGGGCTCGGCGTCTTTAAAGCGCCAGCCATATCCCAGCATCCACGCCGTCCGAGGCGAAATCGTCTGGAACGCGCCTAATGCCAGCAGAAAGACTGCCAGTATAGGACTTGGACCGGAATGCTCCTGACCGACTGATTCCAGAGATAACACATTCCACAGAACATCTCCCGGAACATAGCCTGAAGTCTCCGGGTCATAGTCATCGCTCCATCCGCCATGGCCGCCGAAGCTTCCATCCATTGTCCAATAGTATCTGGAACTGTCTGGGTAAGTGATATCCAAATCAACAGAGTTTCCGCCTCTGCTGGAAATCTCAAACTGGTAGACAACCCCGTCGCAGATGATGGTTCCTTGTTCCTGGTTCACGGTGTAGGTCTTTCCATTATAAACGACATCATAAAGATTCGGGCTTTCTTTGTTTTGGCAACCACATAAGGTGAACACAGACAATAACATCGCTATCCAGAGGCAAAAGTGTTTCATCAAAATCTTTTCCCCTCAACTGCCGTTTATCTCTCCGCTCTTTTCTTCAGCCCTTGTTATGTCCCGGGGCCCCCGAAGGGCACGCCTGCCCTTCGGGGAGAAGGAGAAACGCCCCTGACCAATCCGATCGCCGCCTCTGGCGGCACCTTGTCCCGGGGCCCCCGAAGGGCACCCCTGCCCTTCGGGGAGAAGGAGAAACGCCCCTGACCGACGGATGGGGACCCGCTCGCGGGTCCCCATCGTCCTCAGGAGCGTTTCGACGTCACTGTCCGCTGTCGTAAAAGATCTTCTCGTCCGGCAGCACCAGTCCCAGCTTATCCCGGGCGATGTCCTCGATGGTCTTTTCGTCGTCCCGGTGATCGATGGCGTACTGGAGGGAGGCGTTTTCCTCCTGGATCTCCTCCACCTTCTGGCGCAGCTCCGACTCCGTTTCCGTGGCGTTGGCCACCTTCGTCCGCATATTCAGCAGCGCGATACAGGCGTATGCGATCAGGCCGATCACCACGATCAGCGTCAGCCAGTTTGCCCTGCGAAATCTCACGGCCCTTGTCTCCTTTCCGTTCCCGGAGGTTTTGTTTCCATTTTGTAGCTATTATTGTAAACCATTTCCGGCCATTTGAAAAGAGTTTTTTTGCTTGGCGGCGCAAAAGTTTCATGCCCCGGCGCGCCGGCGCGGTCATCCGGCCCATCTGCCGGGCCGCCTTCGCCCAGATTTTCCCCGCCAGGGGCCTGGTCACCGGCGACACGCAGCCCATCCAGAGGCCCCCGCCCAGCAGGCCGAACAGCGCCATATACAGCCGCGGCCGCCCCTCGACCCCGGCCAGTCCTCCCGCGAAGAGGGCCGCGACGGCCGCCAGCGCGAACAGCCCGTCCCCCACCCAGGCGGGCAGCCCTGCCCGGTCCCGGGCGCCCCCCAGCAGATCATACAGCGCCCCCAGTCCCGCTCCCGCGAGCAGCGCCCAGCCCGCCTGGAGCAGCTGGGCCAGCGCCGGCAGCTCCATCAATGCAGCAGCCTCGCCCAGAATCCGCCCTTCGGCCCGTCGTCGGCATAGTCCAGCCCCGTCACCTTTCCGGACACGGTCAGCTCGCCGCTGGTCTTCTCCAGCTTATCCACCCGCAGGCCCTCGCCCCGCACGCACAGCAGCCCCATGCTGGTGCGCACGGCCACCTCGCCCTCGTCGAAGCTCTCCACCTCCTCCACCCCGGTCATCCACAGGCGGCCGCGCTCCTCCATGGTCAGTTTGTGGGGCGCCCGGGAGATCTGCTTGTTTTCCTCATAGGCCATGAAAAACCCTCCCATAGTCTTTTATCACAAAGATATGGGAGGGACGACTATATTATGCTATTAACACATTTTCGCTCCTGCGGGAATATCGTCGGAGACCATCAGCAGGTTCAGCTTCTCCTCGCCCTTCTCCTTGTGTACGGCGGAGATGAGCATGCCGTTGGACGCCAGGCCCATCATCTTCCGCGGCGGCAGGTTCACGATGGCCACCAGGGTCTTGCCCACCAGCTGCTCCGGCTCATACCACTTGGCGATGCCGGAGAGGATCTGCCGGTCGACGCCGGTGCCGTCGTCCAGGGTGAAGCGCAGCAGCTTCTCGCTCTTTTTCACATGCTCGCAGGCCTTCACCTTCACCGCCCGGAAATCGCTCTTGCAGAAGGTGTCGAAGTCCACATACTCCGTGGCCTGGGGCTCCACCTCCACGGCGGGCAGGGCGGCCTTTTTGGCCTCGGCGGCCGCGGCCTCCAGCTCCTTGATGGCCGCCTCCATGTCGATGCGGGGGAACAGGGGCTCGCCGGTGGCCGTATCCCAGTACCCCTCTGTCTCCAGATCGAAGCCCACGGCGTCCCAGTTCCGGCCGTCGGCCGGCACGCCCAGGCGCTGGAAGATGGCCTCGGCGGTATCGGGCATCACCGGGCTGATGAGGATGGCGGAGACCCGGATGGCCTCGCAGAGGTTCTTCATCACCGCCAGCAGCCGGGGCTTTTTTGCCTCGTCCTTGGCCAGGGCCCAAGGCATGGTCTCGTCGATATACTTATTCGCCCGGCTGATGAGCCGCCACACCTCGCCCAGGGCCGCGGAGAACTGGAAGGCGTCCATCTGGGTCCGGTAATTTTCCGTCACCTCGTCCGCCAGAGCCTTCATCTCCCCGTCCAGCTCCGCCAGCTCGCCCCCGGCGGGCAGCTTGCCGCCGAAATACTTCTCCGCCATGGCGGTGGTGCGGCTGACCAGGTTGCCCAGGTCGTTGGCGAGGTCGGTATTGATGGTCTGGATGAGCAGCTCGTTGGTGAAGTTGCCGTCGGAGCCGAAGGGGAAGGTGCGCAGCATGAAAAACCGCAGCGCGTCCACGCCGAACTTCTCCGCCAGGATGTAGGGGTCCACCACGTTGCCCCGGCTCTTGCTCATCTTCTCTCCGCCGAAGTTGAGCCAGCCGTGGCCGTACACCTTCTTGGGCAGGGGCAGGCCCATGCTCATGAGCATGGCCGGCCAGATGATGGAGTGGAACCGGACGATCTCCTTGCCCACGAAGTGCACATCTGCGGGCCAGTATTTTTCGTAGTCGTCGTACGCATCGTTGTCAAAGCCCAGGGCGGTGATGTAGTTGGACAGCGCGTCGATCCACACGTACACCACATGGCCGGGGTCAAAGTCCACGGGGATGCCCCAGGTGAAGCTGGTCCGGCTGACGCACAGGTCCTCCAGGCCGGGCTTGATGAAGTTGTTCACCATCTCGTTGACCCGGCTGCGGGGCTGGAGAAAGTCGGTGTTTTCCAGCAGATCCTGCACCCGGCCGGCGTACTTGCTCAGCCGGAAGAAATATGCCTCCTCCTCGGCGTCCACCACCTCCCGGCCGCAGTCGGGACACTTGCCGTCTTTCAGCTGACTCTCGGTCCAGAAGCTCTCGCAGGGCTTGCAGTACTTGCCCTTATAGACGCCCTTGTAGATATCGCCGTTGTCGTACATCCGGCGGAAGATGCGCTGGATGGCGGCGACGTGGTAATCGTCGGTGGTGCGGATGAACCGGTCGTTGGAGATGTTCATCAGCTTCCACAGATCCTTGACGCCCCGGGGCCCCTCCACGATGTTGTCCACATACTGCTGGGGGGTGACGCCGGCCTCCTTGGCCTTGTCCTCGATCTTCTGGCCGTGCTCGTCGGTGCCGGTGAGGAACATCACGTCATAGCCGCAAAGCCGCTTGTAGCGGGCCATGGCGTCGGTGGCCACGGTGCAGTAGGCGTGGCCAATGTGCAGCCGGTCGGACGGGTAATAGATGGGCGTGGTGATGTAAAACGTTCCTTTGCGCAATGGGGTCTCCTCCTTCTTTCTGCTGCTGTGTATGGTCAGGCGTCGCCGCTGCTCTCAGGAGGCGGCTCCTGAGGGCCGTCCGTGGGGACAGCGGGCGCTTCGGTGGGCGTGGACGGGGCCTCGGTGGGTGCCGGCGGCGCCTCCGTGGGCGAGGGTGGTGCCTCGGTGGGTGCCGGCGGCGCTTCGGTGGGCGCCGGCGGGACGCTCTCCGCCGGGGGCGCCGACTGGACGGGCTCCTCCGTGGGAGCGGGGCTCGCCGAGGGCGTGGGGGCCGGGGTGGCCGTCGCCGCGGCGGACTCCTTATGATAGCGGCTGGATGCCTCCTTGGTGGTGCTGAGCAGATTGCCGTTCTTGTCGTACACATTCCGATAGGTCTGGGCGTAATAGAAATCCGCGTCCTGCCACGTATCGGAGGTGATCTTCACATAGCTGCCGTCCTCATCCGTGCCCAGGATGCGCACGGTGAGATATCCGTTGGCCACGAAGGCCTCGATCTTGATGGGATAGTTGCGGCTGTTGACGAACTTGAAGTCCGGTCCGCCCCAGCTGACCGTGGCGTCCATGCCCAGGGGCAGGTAATTGACGGTGAAGTAGTGGTCGTAGCGCAGGGTGATCTTCAGATTGGCCACCATGGCGCAGTAGTACAGCGTGGAGCTGCCCTGGCAGATGCCGCCGCCGATGGCGGTCTCATGCTTGCCGTTGGAGTAGACGCCCGCGGACTGATAGCCCTTGGCGGCGGTGCGCTCGCCCAGACAGGCGTTGTAGCCGAACTCCTCCCCCGGCTGGAGCACCGTGCCGTTCATGGCCTGGGCCGCCAGGGTGATGTTGTTGATCCGGGCGTAGCTGGACCCGGCCAGGGTGGTGCTCTTCTCGCTGAGCACGTCCGCGAACAGGTCGCCCTCCAGCTCCTCCTCGGTCACCTCCGGATCCTCCCGGATCAGGGGGATGATGATGGTGTCGCCGGGCTTGGCCTCCTGCCAGAGGCGCTTGGCCTCCTCCATGTCGAACCGCACGCCCTGGACGGCCTCGGTGGCGCCGCCGGTGGTCTCGTCATACTGCGCGCTCACCGGCTCCCGGAACACCTGGTCATAGAGCTCCTGGAGCACCGCGGAGCCGTCGTCCTGCTGGCTCTCGTCCTGGGAGAGCTGGCATTCGATGGGCTCGTAATTCTCCTGGGCGAAGGCCTCCTTCACCAGCTGGCAGACCTCGCTCGTGTCCAGGCGGGCCGTGCCCACGCTCTTCACCAGCTTGATCTCGTCCTCGCCCACCTCCGCCTTGACGGTGCCCAGCTTTTCATTGGCCTGAAGCACCGCCGGGCCGATGATGCCGCGCAGGGCCTCCTCGTCCAGCTCCGTCCGGGCCAGATCCACCGCCAGATCCACCGGCTTGGACTTGCAGGCCCGATAGGTCTTCCAGTTGGTCAGCAGCGTGCCGCCCCGGCCGTAATCATACGCCGCCTGGGCGCAGGCCGCGCCGTCGGCGGGCTTCAGCCCCACCTCTTCCGCCCGGACGGTGACGCTGTCCCCCGTAGGAAAGTTTACCGTCACCGCCGCGTTTTCATACAGTCCGGCGTCCTCCCCCAGCAGGCCGGCGGCCTCCTCCACGGTCATGCCGCCCACGTTCACGCCGTTGACGGACACGTTGGGATAGATCGTATCCAGCGCCGCCACCTTCCGCGCCTGGGAAAAGCCCACCGCCAGCAGGATCACCAGCACCATCAGCACCGCCGCCAGCGGGATCAGCCAGTACAGCCACCGGTTCCCCCGGGGGCCGTCGTCTCCTCCGGCGGGCGGCCGGTCCGATCCTCCCAGCCGGCGGGCCCGGTCGGGCTGCACCGGCTGGACGGGGGGGCGGCGGCGGGGCTCCTGCCGGCCGTAGGGCTCCTGGCGGGGCCGCTGGGCCTGGGGCGCTCTCTCCTCGCCGCTGTAGCGCACGGGCCGGCGGACCGGCGTCTGGGGCTGCAGGGGCTCCGGTTCCCGGCTCCGGGGCCGGGCCGGGGCGCTCTCCGCCCACCGATCCGCCTCCGGGGCGGGCTCCTTTTCAAAATCCATGTCCTCCGCCGGCGCGGACAGCTCCTCCTCCGGGGGGAAGGCGTCCTCCAGCGCGAATGCCTCCCCGCCTCCGGGCGCGGCCTTATCCGCCCCGGCGGGGACCTGATCGCCGCTCTCCCCGGCGGGCGCGGCCTCCGCAGGCGCCGGCGCAGGCTCTGCCTGCGTCCCGCTGCCACCGGGCGCGGCCTGGATGCTCTCCATGCCGCTGTATAACTCGTTCATGGCCTGGCTCTCTTTTTCCAGCCACTCCTCAAAACTCATCGGATTGTTTTCCGCCATATCGTCAGCCTCCTATCCCCGAGGGCCTGTCCTTGGAGGCGGTGAGCTGGTCCAGCCCCACCTCCAGATTCTCCTCGATCCAGGGGTTGCCGCTGATGCGGTGTTCCGCCTGGGCCTCCCAAAGGGAGCCGATCAGGATGTTCGACAGCAAAAATCCCTGGGGGGTAAAGCACCACCGGCCGTCGAACTGCCTGGTCCAGCCATCCTTCTCATATTCCTGCAGCAGCGCCTCGATGGGGGCGAAATCGCTGCGGTAAACTCTGTGATATTCCTCCGCCGAGATGCCCCGGCTGCGGCGCATGCCCAGCATCAGATACTCCGACGCCCGGTCCAGCTCCTCCAGCTTCTCGTACTCGTCCAGAATCTCCCCGTCGCCGTTCACGCCCTTGATGTAGGCGTACAGATCCCGCACGAAGCTGAAGCGGGTGTTGCCCATGCAGGAGTGGGCCCCGGGGCCGAAGCCCAAATAATCCTCCATGTCCCAGTACTTCATGTTGTGCCGGCAGGCCTTCCCCCGCCGGGCGAAGTTGGACACCTCATACTGCTGATAGCCGTAGTGGGTCAGGGTCTCCACGGTGTAAAGGTACATGTCCGCCTGCTCGTCGTCGGAGGGGACCACGGGGCTGTCCTTGTACTCGTCGTACATGGGCGTGCCCTCCTCCAGCTTCAGCCCGTAGCAGCTCAGATGGTCCGGCTCCAGATCCAGCACCTTGGCCAATGTCTCGGCCCAATCCCCCTTGGTCTGGTTGGGCAGGCCGTAAATGAGATCGATGCTCAGATTGTCGTAGCCCTCCGCCCGGATGAGCTTCACCGCCTTTTTTACCTGGGTGAAGTTGTGCCGCCGGCCGATGATCTTGAGAAGGTCGTCGCTGGCGGACTGGACCCCCAGGGAGATGCGGTTGACGCCCTCCTTCTTCATGATCTTCAGATCGTGCCGGGTGACGCTGTCCGGGTTGCACTCCACGGTGACCTCGGCGCTTTTGAGCACCTTGCCCGCCCGCTTAAGGGTGTTGAAGATCTCCGCGATGCGCTTGCCGCCGTAATAGCTGGGGGTGCCGCCGCCGAAGTACAGCGTGTCTATGTAATAGGGCGCCATGGTGCTGGACGCCTCCCGGATGTGCTTGAGCAGGGCGTCCTGGTACTTGCCGATGCTCTTGTCGCAGTGCTCCAGGGAATAGAAGTCGCAGTATCCGCACTTGGACGCGCAGAAGGGGATGTGGATGTATATCCCCAGGTGTTTATCTTCCTTTTCTTCCATAGACGTTCATCCCAAATCCTTTGTTTCCGCCGGCTGCTCCGCCTCCGGCAAAAAATCCGCCTTGGTGAACCGCACCAGATCCTCCTTGGAGGGGGCCTCCATGGCCGTCACCCGGTTGGCCTGGCGGATCACCATGTCCTCAAACTGGTTGCGCACGTCCCGGCCGTTGCCGAAATTCTCGTCCCGGCCGGCATAGAGGGCGTCGAAGAACTGCTGGGAATAGGCCTCCGCCTCGTCGTCCAGCTCATAGCCGTTTTTCCTGCACTGGCCGTGGAAGATGGCGTTGAGCTCCGCGCCGTTGTAGTCTCTGAAAAAGATATACTTGTTGAACCGGCTCTCCAGCCCCGGGTTGGAGGAGAGGAACTTCTCCATGGGCCCGGTGTAGCCCGCCACGATCACCACCAGGTCGTCCCGGTGGTCCTCCATGGCCTTGAGGATGGTCTCGATGGCCTCCCGGCCGAAGTCGTTCTCCCCGCCGCTGGCCAGAGAATAGGCCTCGTCGATGAACAGAACCCCGCCCAGGGCGGAGGTGATGACCTCCTGGGTCTTGATGGCCGTCTGGCCCACATAGCCCGCCACCAGGCCGGACCGGTCCACCTCCACGAGCTGTCCCTTGCTGAGGGCGCCGATGGCGGCGTACAGCCCGCCCACCAGCCGGGCCACGGTGGTCTTGCCGGTGCCGGGATTGCCCAGAAATACCGCATGCAGGCTCAGAGGCGGCACGGGCAGTCCCGCTTCCTTCCGCAGCTGACGGACCTTCACCAGGTTCATCATGCTCTTGACTTCCTTTTTTACCTGCTCCAGCCCCACCAGCTCGTCCAGCTGGGCCAGCAGCGCGTCCAGATCCGGCTTTTCCGCCTCCGCCTCCGGCTGGCCGGCGATCTTTTCCGCCCCGGTCCCGGCGGCGCCCGACCCGGCCTGGGCGGGGGCTTTGTCCATAAAGGAGGGCTGGGCGCTGGTGACGAAGTCCGCCGCCCGGAGCCCGGGCCGGCCCTTCTTCACCCCCGCGCTGTCGCACAGGGCGCTCAGCTTGTCCGCGCACTCGGTGATATACTCCGCCTCGGCGTAGGTGACGTCGTCGTCCACCGCCGCCAGGCACAGCAGAATGTTGGTGAGCATCCGGATGAACACCCGGGAGCAGTCGGTGCCCCGGCGGGCGTCCTGCTCCGTCAGGGACCAGAAAAACAGCGGCGGCAGAAAGGCGGTCTTCTTCCCCACCTCCGCCGTCAGCGCCCACAGCAGCCACGTGGGCTTGGGCCGGCCCTTGGAGTAAAGCTGGTTCACCGCCTCGGCGTGCTCCTCGGTGAGACAGGCGCTGCGGGCCAGCAGTCCCATGGCGCAGTCGACGCAGAAGTCGTCCATCTGCTCCGCCAGGCCCCGGCCTGCCACCCGGTAAAATGCCTCCGTGTTGGCGATATAGGTCTTATGCAGCTGCTCCGGAGAGCGCTTCCACTGGGTAGGCAAAGCCCGCCGCCCCCTTCCGCCGTCCATGCCGCACGGCATACTGTAACAGTCTTATTATATTACAAAAATTACAGAAAACAAGTATTATCCCGCCGAAACGTCAAAAAATCGCAGCGGTCCCCGGGACCGGCGGGACCGGTTGACGACCCTGGGCGGGATGTGCTATTATTTTGCCATCAATCGACGGATCGGAAAGGGAGGATCTCCATGTCCCACAGCAAGAAAAATCGGCCTGCCGCGCTGCTGGCCCTGGCGATGGCGGGCGTGATGCTGCTCACCGCCGGCTTCGCCCCGGCCCGGGGCCGGGTCACCCTGGGCGGCGGCGACAGCGACGACACGGAATATGAGCTCTACACCAGCGACACGGCCTGCTTCCGCCTGGAGTACCCGGCGGGCAGCGAGGTCAGCCAGGAGGACGGCGCGGTGTACTTCGCGTCCGGCAATTTCATCATCGGCGCCCAGTTCGTATACTCTCTGAACGATGAGGTGTTCGTCTACTCCGCCGCGGACATGGCCTCGCAACTGTTCAATAGCGAAGAGCTGCTGGAGGCATGGACCGGCGCGGAGGATCTGGACATCGTTGAGACCGGAAAGATGGGCTCCGGCGACAGCGAATGCTACCGCGTGGACTACACCTGCTATGTGGACGACCAGTCCTGGTCCGGGTGCCTGCTCGTCTTCGACGGCCTGGGAGAATTCGGCTGCTACTGCCTGCAGGCCCTGATCCGGGACGACGATGACGCCGAGGCCCGCTGGGCCCAGTTCGACCACGTGGCCGCCTCCTTCCAGGTCACCGACGCCTATCAGACCGAGGGCATGACCGTCTACGAGGTGCCCGACTGGGAGCTGGAGTTCATGGTCCAGGACATGAACCTGTCCGACATCGAGTACACCAACGATCCCATTGGCCAGTCCCTGCGCCTGCAGCCCGCCGGCACCTCCCTGTCCCAGGGCTCCGTCCTCATGGATAAGCTGACCTACGGCCCGGAGGAGGACATCGAGGACATCATGAACGAGTCCCTGGATTTCATCCTCTCCAGCAAGGAGGACGCGGAGGTGGTCTCCGAGCCCGACACGGAGCAGCTCATCGGCCGCAACCCGGCCGGCATCTACCTCGCCTCTTACACCGATCGGGGCGCCACCGTCTACACCGTCCACGTCTACATCGGCAGCGACGACGGCTGGTGGTCCATGATCGGCACCTCCGACGAGGACCACCTGGAGGCGGTGATGTCCACCATGAGCGACGTGCTGCTGTCTGCGCGCTTCGGCGGCGGCGACAACGTGAAGGTGAACAAGAGCGTGGCCGCCATTCTGGACCGGATCGAGGGGCTGGACGGCTTCGAGGCCTCCGGTTATCCCCAGCCCCGCGGCAGCGTCACCGACGTGAACGGGGACGGCCGGATGGAATTTCTGGCCGTATACGAGTGCCTGGACGGCGGCGATATGTACGTGATGTACGACGTCTGGTCCATCCGGGAGGGCGGCGCCCAGCTGCTGGACGAGGGCAGACTGTACGCGGACACCGGCGCCAGCATGGGCACCGTCTTCCTCTACGAGCGGGACGGCGTGGATTACCTGTGCAAGTGGGTCGGCACCCATGACGACCAAGCCAACTATATCTCCCACGCCGAGTATATCCCCCTGAGTGAGGACGAGGGCGAGCTCCTCTTCGACGAGGCTCTGGTCCTGGATTCCGTTTCCCCGGACAGCGGCCATGACGAATACTACATCAACGGCGAAGAGGTATCCGCGGACGACTTCAGCGAGGAGGAGGGCCAGTTCACCCTCCGGGTGGTGCTCAACTGGTTCGGCGGCGCCTTCGCCGCCCCGGGGGACGACACCACCCCCTTCGACAGCATGATGAGCTTCGACGAGCTGCGGGAGTACGATTTCGGCTCGTAAGCGGCCCGGCAAAAAAAGCGCCCTGGCTCCGGCCAGGGCGCTTTGCTATGCCCGATTATCCCTCCTGGGACACCAGCGTCACCGTCTCCGGGATGGGCGTATACGCCTCCGCCGCGTCCCGGGCCATGGCCATGAACCCGTCCCAGCCGCCGCCGTAGGCGTCCATGTCGTTCCACAGGAACAGCCCCTTGGCCTCGTAGCCCACGTCCTCTCCGTCCAGATACACGCTGGCTGCCGCCTCATAGCCGGCCTTGTTGGTCTCCTCCCCGCCCAGGGTGTAGCTCTCCGTCAGCACCAGCCCGGTCTCGGGGTCGTTCTCCAGATACTGGGCGCACACGCTCACCGGCGTGAGGATGCCGTCCCGGCTGTCGAAGCGGATGATCTCGTTCCAGGCGGTCTCCAGCGTCCCGTTGGCGCTGTTGATCCAAAAGCCCCAGCCCTCCTCCGTCCGGCTGAGGCGGAAGGACTCGAAAAACACGGCGCAGGCGCTCACCGGCGTGAAGTGCTTGTCCCCGAAGGCGCCGACGGCGCTGTCCAGCCCGCTGGACACGCACCACACGCCCTCGTCGTCCAGATCGAACAGGTGTGCCCCCATGGCCGCCGCGGCGCCCTGGTCGAACAGGACCATCTCCGGCGTGCCGTCCAGGTCCAGATCGATGAATCCCGCGCCGCTGAGCCCCTCGGGCCACAGCGCGGCGAAAATATCGGCGTTGTTGTCCAGAAACGCCAGATACGCCTCCGCCCAGCCCTCCCGGGCCTGGGGGATCGTCAGCGTCCCCGGCACCCCGGTGGGTTCCGGCTCCGCGGTGGCGGTGGGCACGGCGGTGAGCACAGCCGGCGCGGCGGAAGGCGACTCGGCCGGCTCGGACCGCTCCGCCGTGGCCCCGCAGGCGCACAGAAGCCCGCTGGTCAGTATCACCGTCATCAAAATCGCCGTCAGCCGTCTCATACTCCAACCCCCAGCAAGTATTATGTAAATCTGTCGCCCTTATTATAAGGAAGCCCGAAAAAAATGTAAAGGTGAACGGTCAAACTGTAATAACTTGTAATTTCCCGCCCCAGGGCTTGACACGGGCCGGAAAACGTGGTAGATTAGCACTCGGCAAATAAGAGTGCTAAACTCTGAAAGGAAGCGGATATACATGGCAAAGAAACAGTTCAAGGCCGAGTCCAAGCGGCTGCTGGACCTGATGATCAACTCCATCTACACCCACAAGGAGATCTTCCTGCGGGAGATCATCTCCAACGCCTCCGACGCCATCGACAAACTGTGCTACAAGTCCCTGACGGACGAGAGCGTGGGCATGGCCCGGGAGGATTTCTGCATCCGGCTGGACGTGGACAAGGACGGGCGGACCCTCACCGTGCGGGACAACGGCATCGGCATGACAAAGGAGGAGCTGGAGAACAACCTGGGCGTCATCGCCTCCAGCGGCACCCGCATGTTCCGGGACAGCCTCTCCGAGGACGAGGCCGCTGCGGACGTGGACGTGATCGGCCAGTTCGGCGTGGGCTTCTACAGCGCCTTCATGGTCTCCGACAAGGTGACGGTGATCACGAAGGCCTTCGGCGAGGAGCAGGCGTGGAAGTGGGAATCCGCCGGCGCGGATGGCTACACCGTCACGGCCTGCGAGAAGGACACCGTGGGCACGGACGTGATCATGCACCTGAAGCCCGACGCCGACGAGGAGGACTACAGCGCCTATCTGGAGAGCTGGAAGCTGAAAGAGCTGGTCAAGAAGTATTCCGACTACGTCCGCTGGCCCATCCACATGACCGTGGAGCGCCGGGAGTGGGACGAAAAGGGCGGCGAGGACGGCAAGGGCGCCTACAACACCGTCTCCGAGGACCAGGTGGTGAACACCATGGTGCCCATCTGGCAGCGGCCCAAGGCGGAGGTCAGCGACGACGACTGCAAGGCGTATTACAAGGAGCACTTCCACGACGCCTCCGACCCGGTGGGGGTGATCCGCGTCAACGCGGAGGGTCTGACCAGCTACAAGGCCATGCTGTTCATCCCCGCCCAGGCCCCTTACGACTACTACACCCGGGACTACCAGCCGGGGCTGCAGCTGTATTCCGCCGGGGTGATGATCATGGACAAGTGCCCGGACCTGGTGCCGGAGCACTTCCGGTTCGTCCGGGGCGTGGTGGACTCCCCCGACCTGAGCCTGAACATCTCCCGGGAGCTTTTGCAGCACGACCGGCAGCTGAAGGTCATCGCCGGCAACCTGGAGAAGAAGATCCAGGCGGAGCTGAAGCGCCTCATGGACGAGGACCGGGACAAGTACCTCACCTTCTACAACGCCTTCGCCCCCCAGCTGAAGTACGGCGTGGTTGGTCAGTACGGCATGCACAAGGACCAGCTGAAGGACCTGCTGCTGTTTTACAGCGTGAGGGAGGACAAGCTCATCAGCCTCAAGGAATACGTGGACGCCATGGGCGCGGAGCAGAAAAAGATCTACTACGCCTGCGCCGAGACCAATAAACGGGCCGCCGCCCTGCCCCAGGCGGAGACGGTGAAGGCCGCCGGGTACGACATGCTGTGCCTGACCGACAGCGTGGACGAGTTCGTGATGCAGATGCTGGCCACCTACGCGGAGAGGGAATTCTGCAACGTCACCAACGACGATCTGGGCCTGGAGAGCGAGGACGAGAAAAAGCAGGCCGAGGAAAAGGCGGAGGCCTCCAAGGAGCTTCTGGACTTCGTGAAGGAGAGCCTGGGCGGCGCGGTGGAGACGGTGCGCATCAGCCACAAGCTGAAGAGCCAGCCGGTGTTTCTCACCACCGAGGGTGAGGTGACCCTGGAGATGGAGAAGTATTTCCAGAGCCTGCCCGGCGTGCCCGACGCGGACCGCATCAAGGCCAAGCGGGTCCTGGAGCTGAACGGCGCCCACCCCGCCTTCGCCGCCCTGGAAAAGGCGTATAATGAGGACAAGCCCAGAGCCGCCCGCCTGGCTATGGTGCTGCTGGCCCAGGCCCAGCTGATCGCGGGCCTGCCCCTGGACGACCCCGCCGCCTACACGGAGCTGGTCTGCGGCCTGTTCTGAGGTAAAAAACAAAAAAAGACCGGAGACAGCCGTCTCCGGTCTTCTTTTTTTAATTATTTTAATTGTCGAGGAACCGTCCGAAATCCGCGGCGTTCGTCTTTTCCGTCTCCATGTCCTTGATGGCCGTCATCAGGGCGGGGATCAGCTGCTTCTTCCGGCTGACCACGCCGGGGAGCACCGCCATGCCGTCCCGGGGCTGCGCGTCGAAGGCCCGCTCCGCCACCTGCTCCGCGCCGGGACCGGCCATGAGCAGCTCGGTGGTGGAGGTGCGCACGTCGGTGAACATATAAAACGCATAGTCCAGCTGCTGCTTGTCCAGCGCGATCTCCAGGTACGGCCCCACCAGCGCCTCGCTGGCCTTGCGGTTGCGCTCGGACATATAGCTGCCCTGCCCCACGCCGAAGCGGGTGTCCCCGCAGGTGAAGATCTTGTAGTCGCTGTTGAAGATCTCCTCGGCGGTCTTTCCGCTCACGTCGCCCCCCGCCTCAAACATGGCGTCGGCATACTCCTCCAGATCCACCCCGGCGATGCCGGCCAGATCCCGGGCCGCCCGCTGGTCGGCGGCGGTGCAGGTGGGGCTGCGGAACATGAGGGTGTCCGACAGGATGGCGGAGAGCATCAGCCCCGCCGTGGAGGGGTCGATGTCCACGCCGTACTCCCGGTACATCTGATAGACGATGGTGCAGGTGCAGCCCACCGGGACGTTGCGGAAGTATACGGGTCCGTCGGTCACCAGGGGATTGATGCGGTGGTGGTCGATGATCTCCAGCACCTCGGCCTTGTCCAGGCCCTCCACGGCCTGGGACCGCTCGTTGTGGTCCACCAGGATCAGCTGTTTTTTATGTAGGTTCAGCAAATTCCGGCGGGAGACCACCCCCAGATACGCCCCGTCGTTGTCCAGCACAGGGAAATAGCGGTGGCGGACGGAGGCCATGATCTTGGTGGCGTCCTCCACCGGGCTGTTCAGCCGGAAGGTGAGCAGATCCTTCGACACCATGTAGTGGCGGATCGGGGCGGCCTGGGTGATCAGCTGCCCGGCGGCATAGGTGTCGTAATCGGTGCGCAGGATGATGCAGTCCTTTTCCTGCGCCAGCATGCAGATGGAGCGGGAGACCTGGGAGCCGACGCACACCACGATGCAGCCCGCGTTCATCTCGATGGCCGCCAGCTGCCCCTCCGCCCGGTTGGCCAGGATGACGATATCCCCCTTGGAGATGGCCTTTTCCATCTGCTCGGGGCTGCCGGCGCCGATGATCACCCGGCCCTGGACCGTCCGGCCGTCGATGTTGCCCACCAGCACCTCGGCGTTCAGGGTCTCCACGATGTTCTGGTAGCTGGTCCCGGCCTTTTCCAGGATGTGGGTGTCCAGCGTGTCCATGTTGACGGTGGCGATATCCTTCACCGTGATCAGGCCCTTCAGCTCGTCCCCGTCCACGATACAAAGCGTGTCCAGCTGCTCGTCCCGCATGGCGATCCAGGCCTTGCGGATGCTGGTCTCCCCGTCCACGCCGGCCCGGCGGCGGAAGTCCACGTCCCGGACCTGGGGGCTGACGTCGGTATACAGCTGGGGAACGGGGGTCTGAAAGTGCTGCAGGACGAATTCGGTCTCCCGGTTCAGGGAGCCCGCCCGGCAGGGCTTATAGGAGCGCTCGGTATCGACCTGGTTTTTCAGGCGGCTGTACGCGATGGCCGCGCAGATGGAGTCGGTATCCGGATTGCGGTGCCCGATGACCTTGATGTCGTGGCTGATGGCCGGCTGGCTGACCATTGGCGGATCCCTCCTTTGCAAACATTCGCTTCCTCGCTGCCATTATAACACAACCCACCGAAAAAAACATCGTGTTGGAAAAAAAGATACGGCGGTCCCGCCGCCGGGCCGTCAGGCGGCAAAAAAGGACCGGAGACAGCCGTCTCCGGTCCTCTCTACGCCGCGGCGTCCAGCATGGTCCGGATGAAGATCCCGTACCCCCTGGTGGGATCGTTGACCAGCACGTGTGTCACCGCGCCCACCAGCTTGCCGTCCTGGAGGATGGGGCTGCCGCTCATGCCCTGGACGATGCCCCCGGTCCGGGCCAGCAGTTCCGGGTCCGTCACCCGGACCATCAGATCCCGGCCGCCGCCCGACGCCATGCCCGTGCGGGATATCTCCACCGTATATTCCCGGATGTCCTGGCCGTCCACGCAGGCCAGGATGGTGGCCTCGCCCTTGTGCACCTCCGACGGCTCTCCCACGGGCACCGCTCCCCGCAGGGGCCCCAGATCCCCGGTGATGACGCCGAAGACGCCGCAGGGGGTGTTGGCGTCCACCCGGCCGATCACGGCCCCGCCGTCAAAGGCGCCGGCCAGCTCTCCGGGCGCGCCCGCCGCGCCCCGCTTCACATCCACGATCCGGGCCTGGTACACGTCCCCGTCCGCCACGGGCAGCAGCACCCCCGTATCCAGGTCGTTGACCCCGTGGCCCAGGGCGCCGAAGGAACCGGTGTCCGGGTCGATATAGGTCACCGTGCCGATGCCGGCCACCCCGTCCCGGAGCCACAGCCCCAGCCGCAGGCCGCCGCCATTCTCCCGGGCGGGGGTGACGGCGACGCTCCGCTCCTCGCCGTTGCGGCGCAGCGTCACCTGTACGGCGCCGCCCTCTCTGTGCTCCACCGCTTCCAGCACATCCGCCGCCTCCGACACCGTTTGGCCGTCCACCGCCGTGATCATGTCCCCGGAGCGGACGCCCGCGTCCCGGGCCGGGCTCACCGCGCCCTGGTCCGTCTCCACCTCGGACACGCCCGCCACCAGCACGCCCTCGGTCCTGATCTGTATCCCTACCGTCTCTCCCACGGGGATCAGCGCCCCGTCCGCAAAGGCCGTGACCGTACACACGGCCGTTATTAGCCACACAGCGGCTGGCACCCGCAGCCGCAAAAGCCATCGCTTACCCATCGTTCTGTCCTCCCGTCTTTCTGCCGGCCCATTCAGTATGCGAGAAAGCGGGCGCGCAAACCGCGCTAAAAAATCACATTGCTTCCACCTGGCCTGTCCGGCCCGCCGCCGGGCCATCTCCGGGCGATGGAAATTGTTTCAAATCGAGCTTCCCGCGCGGCGGCGCGGCCGGCGTCTGGCGTCATGCCGCGCCGGCCGTCATCACCGATATTATCGTATCCGGCCGCCGCGGAAAGATACGGTGGCAATTTTTGCGCAAAAAAAGCCGCCGCGGACTCTCGTCCGCGGCGGCGCCGTCCGGGATCAATCGTACTCGATGCCGTAGGTGGCGAACACCTCTCTGGCCAGAGTGACGGCCTCGGTGCCGTTATAATACATCATATTATACAGACTGGCGTCATAGCCCTCGCTGGTCTTGTCTGTTCCCATATATTTCCAAAACACAAAGGAGTCGGCGTCGATGCCGTCCTTATAGCCGCTGTCCAGCATGCCCGACGCCACGTCGGTGCCGATCCGCTGGGGCTCTTGGCCCGCTGCGCCCGCATGAGGCTGCCCGTCCAGCCGTCGTCCATATCCTGCATATAGAACACGCTCTGGCCGTCCCGGCTCATGTACACGCTGTAGGTCGGCACCCCGGTGGCCAGCCGCTCGTTGGAGTCGTTTTCCACGTCGTACCAGTACAGCGAGCACGTGTACTCGTCGTCCGGGTCCTTGGTGTAGCAGATGGTCTTCGCGTCCCAGGAGACGTTGTACGCCTGCACGCCGCTGGCGATCTTCACGCTCTCTCCCAGCATGCTGCCCTCCACCGTCGCCGTGTAAAGGTCATCGTCCGACGTGAGGTAGAACATCCTGCCCTGGCAGATCTGGTAGTTATAAACGTCGGAGACCACCCGCTCCCGGTCGCCGTTGGCGTCCACAAAGTAGACGCTGTTGGACGAATAGTTGTCCGGGGCGGTGCTCACCAGCACATACAGCCCGTCCTCCGGCGCGCTCTGGGCCTGCCGGAGGGGACCGTCGGCGGTGTACACTTCGGCGTTGTAGGCCATCTGGCTGCCCATCCGGGCGCTCACCGTCGGCTGGCCGGCGTGCCAGAAATAGAGGGTGTCCGACTGGGAGTCGGTCATGACGAAAAATTCCTTGTCCAGGGTGTGGAACAACGTGGGGCCGTAGGAGTAACTGTCCGTGCTGCCCAGCTTTTCCCGCTCGCCGTTATAGAAGCGGTAATAGGTGCTCTCGCTGTCGTAGCTCTCGGTGTAGTCGTTGTACTGCTCCGAGACGGTGACCCACACCGCTTCGGAACCGTCGTCGGAGACGTAGGTCATCCAGGGCTCGTCGGTATAGCTGGCCAGGTGCTCGGAGCCGTCCCCGTCCTCACGGTACAGCCGCACGTTCCCCTGTCCGTCCGCCAGCAGCATATTCAGGGAGTTCTCGCTCATGGCGAAGCTCTCCACCTCTCCGGTCGCCTCCTCGTCCATGACCTCCACGGACGTGCCGGTCTCAAAGGAGTAGCGCCGCACGCTCACGTGCTCATAGCCCTCGTCCCCGGTGATATACACCACCCCCGAGGAGCGCAGGTACACGCCCTGCACGTCGGTGCCGATCCGCGTGGAGGCCGCCGGGTCGTCGGCCGGCGCCCAGTAGAGGTCCCCGTCCGTCTCCAGCACCACCACGCGGCTCCGGTCCACGGTCAGTACCGCGGATTCCACGTCCCCGTCGATCTCGATGACCGTGCCGTCCATCCGGGGGATGTACCCCGTTCCGTCCAGGCCCACCACGGCATCGATGGGCGCCGCCTCGGCCTCGGAGGCAGGCTCCGTCTTCCCAGCGGGGGCGGAGGCCGTCTGTCCGCCGTCGTCGCCGGACCCGCAGGCGGTCAGCCCCGCCAGCATTGCCAGCGCCAGCAGCAATGCAAACCATCTTCTCATATCCGTTCCCTCTCTTTTTGTCGTTTCTGCGCCCGCGGCGCTCTCTGTCTGTCCCTACAATACACCCTGCCGTCCGGCAGTGTCAAGTGCCGGCAGGCCGATCTCTCCGGCGGGCCGGAGCGCCCTGCCGGACACAGCGCGGCGGCCGGGGGATGGCCCCCGGCCGCCGGTGCAAAAACGGATTTCAGGCCGCCGCAGGGGCGCCTTTTTTGTGGATAAAGGTCTGGTAGAGGAAGATGCCGGCCACCACCGCGAAGCCCACCACGTCGCTGACCGTTCCCGGATAGATCAGGAACAGGCCCGCCGCCAGGGCGATGATCCGCAGCGGCCAGGGCACGACGCCCTTCAGATAGCCCTCCAGCCCCACGCCCAGGGCCAGGATGCCCAGCACGGAGGTGATCGCCACCTGCACCACCTCAAAGGCGGTGGTGTCCACCAGCACCATGGCCGGGTTCATGGCCAGGATGTAGGGCACCACGAAGGCGGCGATGGCCAGCTTGGTGGCGTTGAAGGCGGTCTTCATGGGCGGGGCCTTGGCGATGGCGGAGCCGGCGTAGGCCGCCAGGGCCACCGGCGGGGTGATGTCCGCCACGATGCCGAAGTAGAACACGAAGAAGTGGGCCGCCACGGGGGCGATGCCGATGGCGTCGCTCATGAGGATGGGGGCGCAGGTGGAGGCCATGATGCAGTAGTTGGCGGTGGTGGGCACGCCCATGCCCAGCACGATGCAGCACAGCATGGTGAGAAACAGGGCGACGATCAGGTGTCCGCCGGACACGGATACGATGGCGGAGATGAGCTTGGAGGCCAGGCCCGTCATGTTGATGCACCCGGAGATGACGCCGGCCATGCCGCAGGCCGCGGCCACGGTGATGCAGCTCTTGGCCCCGGCGGCCAGCGCGTCGAAGAAGACGGCCGGGGTCATGCGGGCGTCCTTGTTGAACAGGCTCACCACCACGGCCGCCACGATGGACACCGCCGCGGAGAAGGCCATGGTCCGGGTGCCGCTGGACACCAGCCACACCAGGATCACCAGGGGCAGCAGCAGATAGATCTTGCCGATCAGGTGGCCGAACTTGGGCAGCTCCTCCCGGGGGATGCCCTTCAGCCCCTGCCTCTGCGCCTCCAGATGCACGCAGATGAAGATGCCCAGAAAATACAGCACCGCCGGCAATATGGCCCGGACGATGATGTTGGAGTAGGGCACGCCCACATATTCCGCCATGAGGAAGGCCGCCGCGCCCATGATGGGGGGCATGATCTGTCCGCCGGTGGAGGCGGCCGCCTCCACAGCCCCGGCGAACTCTCCCTTGTAGCCGGTCTTCTTCATCATGGGGATGGTGACGGAGCCGGTGGTGACCGTGTTGCCCACGGAGGAGCCGGACACCATGCCGCACAGAGCGGAGGAGATCACCGCCACCTTGGCCGGGCCGCCGGAGGAGGAGCCCGCCACGCAGTTGGCCAGGTTGATGAAGAAGTCGCTGATGCCGGTGCGCTCCAAAAACGCGCCGAAAATGATGAACACCACGATGAACTTGGCGCACACCTGGATGGGCGTGGTGAGCACGCCGGTGGTCTGATAAAACAGCCCGATGGTCACCTGCCGCACCGCCCGGACCGGGCCGAAGCCCCGGCCGAACCAGTAATAGTACAGCGCATAGATGAGAAACACGCCCGCCACGCACAGGATGGGCAGACCCACGCTCCGGCGGCACAGCTCTACCACCGCCAGCAGGCCCACGATGCCGATGGCGATCTCGTAGGTCTTGATGTTCATGACGCCCACCCGCATGGTCAGGTCCTTGGCGTTGACCACCACGTAGAAGAACGCCGCCGCCCCGGCGAGCATGATGATCCAGTCGTACCAGGGCATGGAGTTGACCTTCTGGGGCCCCTTCTTCACCGGGAAGGTGAGATAGCCGATGACGATGATGCACCCCAGGAAGGAGGGATAGCGGATCAGATCCAGCCAGGTGGCGAACAGGGTCACATAGATGGAGAACAGGGAGAAGGCGGCCAGCGCCGCGGCCACGGCCCACTTCTGCCATCCCTCCCAGAGGCGGGTGTTGGACTCTCGGTCGTATTTTTTCATCACCGCCTCCACATCGGCGGCGGAACCGGTGGCGGTGTCCTCCTCCGGTTCGGGAGGTATCATGGTCTTCTTCTCCTCTGCCATAGGGCGCTCCTTTCTTGCGCGGGATACATGGTCGCGCGCCATAGGGCGCGGTGCGCGGCCATCTGTCCCGCAAACGGTCTTATTTCATGGGTGCCGCGGCGGGCAGGCCCGCCGCGGCATCCGCTTCATTTTTTCACAGGCTGGAGTTACTCGGCTACGTCGACCTCGATGCCATGCTCGGCGTAGAACTTGGCGGCGCCGGGGGAGAAGGGAGCGGCCAGGCCCTCGGTGGCGAAGGTCAGGTCAAGCAGGTTGCCCATGCTGTGCAGCTCGGCGATGGCGTCCTTGTTGGCCGGGTCCAGAATGGTGGACACGATGGCGTAGGCCAGATCGTCGTCGATGTCGGCGCGGGCGATGAGGGTGGCCTTCACGCAGATGGTGGTGGCGTCCTCGTCAAAGCCGCTGTAGGTGCCCGCGGGCACGGTGTAGGAGTTGTACCAGGGGTTGGCCTCCAGCAACTTGGCCATGTGCTCATCGTCGATGGAGATGAGGTACATATCCTTGGTGGCGGCCAGGTCGGTAATCGCCCCGGTGGGAGGGCCGGCGGAGATGACGGCGGCGGCGATCTTGTTATCCTTCAGGCTGTCCACGGAGTCCTGGAAGGACTGGTACACGGGGTTGATGTCGTCGATGGTCATGTCATAGGCGGCCAGGATATCGATGGTGTTGAAGTTGGTGCCGGAGCCGGTGTCGCCCACGCAGACGTCCTTGCCCTTCAGGTCGGCCACGGACTTGATGCTCGGGTCGCAGGTGACGATCTGCACCGCCTCGGGATACAGCGCGCCCAGGGTGACGAAGCTGGTGACAGCCCCGGACTCCTCGTAGGTGTTCTCGCCGTTATAGGCGTAATACATCACGTCGGACTGGATCAGGCCCAGGTCGTACAGGCCGGAGTCGATGCCGGCGATGTTGGCGGCGGAGCCGCCGCTCTCGTTGACGACCATCTTCACTCCGGTCTTATCCTCCAGGAAGGTGGACAGCACGCCGGAGAAGGCGTAATAGGTGCCGCTGGAGCCGCCGGTACCGATGGACAGGCTGGTGCCGGAGACGGACGCGTCATCGCCCTTGTCGGCGGAGTCGCCGGCGTCGCTGCCGGAGCCGCCGCAGGCCGCCAGAGACAGGACCATCAGCAGGGCGAGCAAGAGTGCAAGAAGCTTTTTCATGTTGTATATCCTCCCAATGTTTTTCGGGTTTATGCAGCTTTTCGTTTCCGATTCTGCAATGTACGCCCATTATATGCCCCGCGTTTCGATATTTCAAGGGAAAAATGAAATTTTCCCTGTTCACATCCTGCAAATTATCCATTCTGCCCAACCCCGTCCCGGCCGCGCGCCGATTTTTGGTACAGTTGACGGCGCCCCGGGGCTCTCACCCCCGGGGCGCCTGGGTCATTCTTCCTTTTACCGGCCCACCAGCCGGGCATAGACCCGCTCCGTCAGCAGGTATACCGCCGCGTACAGCGCCGCGAAGGCCGCCGCCGCGCCCAGGGTGCAGACGAGAAACAGGCCCGTGTCGTGCATGTCCCACAGCTCCAGCAGCCGGTCCACCAGGGGGAAGGCCGCCGCCGTATGGCAGAAGGCGGTGACCAGCGGCAGGAAGAACACCAGCAGGATCTGGCTGCGGATGGACCGGCGGACCAGGGCGTCGTCCATGCCCACCTTCCGCATGACGGCGAACCGCTCCCGGTCCTCATAGCCCTCGGACACCTGCTTGTAATAGATCAGCAGCGCCGCCCCGCCCAGGAACAGCACCCCCAAAAACAGGCCCAAAAACAGCAGCGAGCCGTATTCCGCCAGCAGACCGCCTCTGGCTTCCCCCACGTTCCGGCTGTTGTCGGCGAAGGACCCCTCGTGGGTGTGATGGTCCAAAACATACCGGCGGATGACGTCCAGACACGCTTGGGTGTCCTCCCCCGCAGGCAGGTCGAAGTCCAGGCAGTTGTAGACGAAGGTGCCGAAGCCGCAGCTGTAGTGGGGATCGCCCGCCCGATAGTCCTCGGCCTCGAGCCGCAGCGCCGCGATGGCGTCGGCGTCCGCCGCCACCACCAGCTGCTGGCCCTCCCACCGGAGCATCGGTTCCTCCAGCCCGAGCGCCTGGGTCAGATACGCCGCCGCCGGATCGTCCCGCTCCAGATGCCCCGCCACGTCGAAGGCGGTGTCCATGACCTGCAGCGTGTCCGAACCGGCGGTGGTCAGCACCTGCCCCGGCGCCAGATCCACCGGCCGGCCGGTGATGGCCTCGTAGCTGTCCCCGTCCAGAAAGTACAGATTGACGGCGTTGACCACTCTGTCGTCGTCCCAGCCGTACTGCCACCAGGTATAGCGGACCGTCTCCTCCGGGTGGTAGCCCGCCGCCCGGGCCTCCTCCAGCGCTCCGTCCAGGAGCCCGTCCCAGTCGTTCTCCACAGTGCTGCCGAATTCGCACATCACGTCCCGGATGAAATACCTGCCCAGGTTGCTCTCCAGCCCCATGCGCAGGCACACCGTGCTGGACACCATCACCAGCACCGCCGTGGACAATATGCAGATGATGGCCAGGCCCGCGGCGTTGCGGCCCATGCGGTGGATCAGGCCGGACACGGACACGAAGTGCCGGGCCTTGTAGTAATAACCCTTCCACCGGCGCAGCAGCTTCAGCGCCGTCACCGTCCCGGCCAGGAACAGGGCGAAGGTACCCCCGATCACCAGCAGCACCGCCGCGAAAAACCACAGGATGTCCTCCGGCGTCACGGACTGCATCAGCGCCGGCCGGCCGATGGCGATGCCGTAGCCCGCCCCCAGCAGAATGATCCCCACCAAGGCGATGAACCAACGGGATTTTGGTTCTCTATCCCCCACATTGCTCTTTATCAGCAGCTCAGATGGCTTTGTATGCCCCACCCGCACCGCATTGGCGGCGAAGATCAGCCCCAGGATGAGGGCGAACACCCCCGCCGTCAGGGCCAGGCACCGGCCGTAGATCACCGGCCCCGCGTAGGGCATGCCCGACAGCTTCGCCAGGATCATCAGCAGCAGCCGGTCCAGCAGCACCCCCATGGCCAGGCCAGCCCCCACGCCCATGGCGGCGGTGAAGGCCGTCTCCCAGGCCAGCAGCCGGGTCATGTTGGACCGGTCCAGGCCCAGCACCGCGTACAGGCCGAACTCCCGGCCCCGCTGCTTCATAAGAAAGCCGTTGGTGTAAAACAAAAATCCGCCGCACACCAGGGCCAGCACCGCCGTGCACAGCTGCATGATCAGCCGCACGTCCCCGGGGTCGGCCATGCCCGCCGGGTCGCCGGTGGTGGCCAGGATATAAAACCCCGCCGCGGCCCCGGCCACGGTGAGCAGATAGGGCACGTACAGCCGCCGGTTTTTCCGGATGCAGTCCCAGGCCAGCCGGGGAAAGAACCTCTTATCCATCGTCCCGTCCTCCCGCCATCGCCGTGAGGGCATCGGAGATCCGGCCGTAGAACCGGACCCGGTCGTCGGCGCCCCGGAACAGCTGATGATAGAGCGTCCCGTCCTTGATGAACAGCACCCGCCCCGCGTGGCTGGCGGCCTTCACCGAGTGGGTCGCCATGAGCACGGTCTGGCCGGCGGTATTGACGGCGTCCAGCAGCGCCAGCAGGGCGTCGGAGCTGACGGAGTCCAGCGCCCCGGTGGGCTCGTCCGCCAGCACCAGCCGGGGCGAGAGGATCAGCGCCCGGGCCACGGCGGCGCGCTGCTTCTGGCCCCCGGAGACCTCGTAGGGGTATTTGGACAGGATATCCCCGATGCCCAGCTTTTTCGCCAGGGGCGGCAGGGCGGCCTCCATCTCCTCCCGGCTCTTCCCCGCCAGCACCATGGGCAGGAGAATGTTGTCCCGGAGGTTAAAGGTGTCCAGCAGGTTGAACTCCTGGAACACGAACCCCAGGTTCTCCCGGCGGAAGGCCGCCAGCTCCCGCTCCGGCACGGCGGCGGTGTCCCGTCCGTCCAGACGGACCGTGCCCGCGGTGGGCCGGTCCAGCGTCGCCACCACGTTGAGCAGCGTGGTCTTGCCGGAGCCGGACTCCCCCATCACCGCCGCGAACTGGCCCTCCTCCAGGGAAAAGCTCACGCCGGTGAGGGCGTGCACCGCCTGTCCGCCGTAGCGGGCGGTGTATGTCTTTTTCAGATCTTCCACTTCCAAAAGCGCCATAGTCATCGACCTCCTTCGGCCCTATTATGACCTGGGCGGGAAAGCGGTGCCATCGCTTTGGCTTACACTTTCCCGCCCCTGGCTTACATTCCTGTCATGTTTCTCACTCCACGCCCACGTCCCGCTCCGTCAGATCGATCCGGACCTGGGTCCCCTCCCCCGGCCGGGACCGGATGCAGATGCGGTGGCCCAGCATGCGGCACACCCGCCGGCACAGATACAGCCCGATCCCCGTGGACCGCTCCTCCCGCCGGCCGTTGAAGCCGGTGTAGCCCTTTTCGAACACCATGGGCAGATCCTCCGGCGCGATGCCCACGCCCGTGTCCCGGATCACCAGCACCGGCCCCGGCTCGGCGTATACGCGCACGCTGCCCTTGGGGGTGTACTTCAGGGCGTTGGAGAGGACCTGCTCAATGACGAAGCCCAGCCACTTCTCGTCGGTGATCGCCTGCGCCGCCAGGGGCCGATAGTCCAGCGCCACCCCACGGCGGATGAACCATCCGGCGTATTTGCGCACCGCCCGGCGCACGATGGCATCCAGGTCGTACCGGGCCAGCACCAGATCCCTTCCCCCGTCCAGCCGCAGATAGCCCAGGGCCATCTCCGCGTACTGCTCCACCCGGAACAGCTGGTTTTTCATCTCCCCCCGGTCCGGCGTCTGCTCGTCCAGCAGCAGGGCCATCCCGGCGATGGGGGTCTTGATCTGGTGGACCCAGGCGGTGAACCAGTCCAGCCGGTCGGTCACGGCCCGGCTGTCCTCCGCCGCCCGGCGGTCCATCTCGGCGCGCATGGCGACCACCAGGCGCTGATACGCCGCCTCCAGCCCGTCCCCCGGCTCCGGCAGCTCCGCCGGCAGCGACACGTCCCGCAGCGCCCGGTCCAGGGCCCGGCGCCGGGCCGCGTAACGGCCGTACCCGATCCCCAGGCAGACGAGCCCCGCCGCCCCGCACAGCACCGCCGCGTATCCCACCGCCGGCGCCGGCGTCCCCGCCAGATAGGCCACCAGGGCGAATATCCCCGCGAACAGCGCCGTCAGCGCCGCCGGCACGGCATTTTGCCGCAGATAGGAACCCACCATCGTCATCGCTCCTCCACCATATAGCCCACGCCCTTTTTCGTCACGATGAACCCCTCCAGGCCCGCCGCCTCCAGCCGCCGCCGGAGCCGGGCCACGTTCACCGTCAGGGTGTTCTCGTCCACAAAGCTGTCCGTCTGCCACAGCTTCTCCATCAGCGCCTCCCGCGTGACGATCCGGCCCTTGTTGGCCATGAGGGTCTCCAGGATGCGGTAGTCGTTTTTCGTCAGTTCGATCCGCTCGCCGCCGAAGGCGAGACTGGCGTCGGCGGTGTTCAGCACCGCGCCCCGGGCCTGGAGCACCGTCAGCGGCGCCTGGAAGTCGTATGCCCGGCGGAGCACCGCCTGCACCTTCGCCATCAGCACCTCCCGGTCGAAGGGCTTGGCGATGAAATCGTCCCCGCCCATGTCCATGGCCATGACGATGTTCATCTTGTCCGAGGCCGAGGACAGAAACACGATGGGCACCCGCGACTCCGCCCGCATCTGCCGGCACCAGTGGTAGCCGTTATAATAGGGCAGCCCGATGTCCATCAGCACCAGCTGCGGGGCGAAGGCGCGAAACGCCTCCATCACCCGGCGCAGATCCTCCGCCCGGCGGACCTGAAAGCCCCAGCTGGACAGGATCGCCTCCAGCCGGGAGGCGATCAGCTCGTCGTCCTCCACCAGGAACACCTTATACATCCGGCCCACCTCCTTCCCTCCAGTTTACCAGACGGCCCGGGCGGTTTCCACCCCTCCCGCCTAACAATTTTGTCACCTTCCCCGCCCCCCGCGATTGACATTTCCCGCCGTCAAGATATAATGAAGCTATCTTTTTTTACTTTATACATAAAGGAGCGCTCGACCATGACCTACAACGAGATCCTCGAGGCCGCCCGCGGCCAGGTAGGCCCCATCTGCAAGGCCTGCCCCGTGTGCGACGGCCGCGCCTGCGGCAACGCCGTCCCCGGCCCCGGCTGCAAGGCGCCCAACAACGTCGCCGCCCGCAACTATGCCAAGTGGCAGGAGGTCTTCGTGAACATGGACACCCTCTGCCCCAGCAAGCCCATCGACACCGCCTTCCGGCTGTTCGGCCACGATTTCAAGGCCCCCATTTTCATCGCCCCCCTGGGCGGGCTGCCCCTGCACTACGGCGACAAGCACACCGATTTCACCTACAACTCCATCCTGGTCCCCGCCGCGGCGGAGTACGGCGTGGCCGCCTTCACCGGCGACGGCATGGACCCGGAGATCATGAAAAGCTCCGTCCAGGACATGCTCAAGGTGAAGGGCATGGGCATCCCCACCATCAAGCCCTGGAACCTGGAGGCGGTGTTTGAGAAGCTGGACATCCTCAACGCCAACGGCATCTTCGCCGCCGCCATGGACGTGGACGGGGCGGGCCTGCCCTTCCTGAAGGCCTTCAACCCCAACGCCGGCAGCAAGTCCGTGGACGAGCTGCGCCAGATCACCGCCCACGCCAAAATGCCCTTCATCGTCAAGGGCATCATGACGCCGAAGGGGGCCGAGAAGGCCATTGAGGGCGGCGCGGCGGCCATCGTGGTGTCCAACCACGGCGGCCGGGTCCAGGGCGGCGTGCCCTCCACGGCGGAGGTGCTGCCCGCCATCGCCAAGGCGGTGGACGGCCGGATCCCCGTGTTCGTGGACGGCGGCATCCGCTCCGGCGTGGACGTGTTCCGGGCCCTGGCCCTGGGCGCGGACGCGGTGCTGATCGGCCGGCCGGTGGTGCCCTTCGTCTACGCCGCCGGCGCTGAGGGACTGACGGTCTATCTGGACAAGCTCATCGCGGAGTTGCGGGACACCATGACCATGTGCGGCACCCCCACCCTGGCCGACATCGGCCCGGACAATGTGATCCGCTTCTGACGCTCCCGCCCGCCTCTCCGGCGGCGGACAGGAAAAGCGGCGGCGTCCCAAGCGGGCGCCGCCTTCCCTGTCCCCGGCCCCGGCGGGACCAGGCTTGACTTGGGATCGGAAAAGAGATAGAATACACTCACTCTCCCGGCGGGCCACCCGGCCGCGCCGGCGGAAAACGCGGAGGAATACATGGGCTGGTACGTGATCTTGATCCTGGCGGGCTATCTGATCGGCTCGGTGAACAGCGCCATTTTGCTGGTGCGCAGCAAGTTCAAACGGGACGTGCGCTCCAGTGGCAGCGGCAACGCCGGAGCCACCAACGTGGCCCGGGTCTACGGCATGCCCATCGGGGTGCTCACCCTGGCCTGCGACGTGGCGAAGGCCGTCGTCGCCTCCCTCATCGGCTGGGCGGCCATGGGCCGGACGGGCCTGATGACCGCGGGGCTGGGATGCCTGATCGGCCACTGCTGGCCGCTGTTTTTCCAGTTCCGGGGCGGAAAGGGCGTGGCCGTGGCCGCCGGAACGCTGCTGGTGCTGGACTGGCGGATGTTTTTTGTCATCGTGGCGCTGTTCGCGGTGTGCGTGCTCCTGTGGGGGCGGGTATCCCTGGGCTCGGTGGTGGCGGTGGCCCTGTTTCCGCCGATCTACTGGCTCGTCCACGGCGCGGACGCAGCTCTGGCCCTGGGCACGGCCATGTGCCTGCTGGTGATCTTCCAGCACCGGCAGAACATCCGCCGGCTCATCCGCGGCGAGGAACCCCGCTTCACCCTCCGCCACGAAGACAAATAAGTCCGCCGCCGGATGATCCTCCGGCCTCCGCGGCCGACAAACGCAAAAAAACGCCCCCGGGATCTGCATCCCGGGGGCGTTCTGGCACGGCATGAGGGATTCGAACCCCCGGCCTTCTGGTCCGTAGCCAGACGCTCTATCCAGCTGAGCTAATGCCGCTCGTGCCCGAACATAATAGCACAGGCACGGACAGATTGCAAGGATTATTTTCCGGTTTCTTCCCTTTACAGGCCCAGCGTGCCGGCGACCTCGTCCACGACGTCGCCCATGGACTTGAGGGCCTTGCCGATGTTGAACTTCTTTTTCTTCGGCGCGGCCACCATGCCCACCACGGAGCCGACCATGATGCCCAGCCCCATGCCCTTGACAAACGACATGTTATTCATGCTTTACCCCTCTTTCCTGGCTCTTTCACGGCTAGTATTTCCCGGCAACATGTGTTATATTTAATGTAATTGTGAAATTTTTAAGGAGACCGATATGATCATCAGCGTACTTGCGGTAGGCGACGTGTGCGGCGCGCCGGGACTGAAGATATTGGAGCAGCGGCTGAAGGCGGTGCGGAAGGAGCGGGGCATATCCTTCGTGGTGGTGAACGGGGAGAACGCCAACGTGGTGGGCGTGACCCCGGACCAGTGCGACCGCATCTTCAACGCCGGGGCGGACGTGATCACCCTGGGCAACCACACCTGGGTGCGCTGGGAGCTGAAGCCCTATCTGGCGGAGCGGGCCAACATCCTGCGGCCCATCAACTACGCCCCCCAGTGCCCGGGCCGGGGCTATGGCATCTATGAGACCCCCTACGGGGAGATCATGGTGGTCAACGCCCTGGGCCGGTTCACCCTGGACAACAACACCGACAACCCCTTCGTGGAGGTGGACCGGCTGCTGACGGAGCTGGACCCGCTGCCGAAGATCATCCTGGTGGACATGCACGCCGAGGCCACCAGCGAGCGGCTGGCCATGGGCTACTTTCTGGAGGGCCGGGCCAGCGCCGTATGGGGCACCCACACCCACGTGCAGACCTCCGACGCGGCGGTGCTGCCCGGGGGCACGGGGTATATCAGCGACCTGGGCATGACCGGGGCGGAGCACAGCGTACTGGGCATCGACGTGACCCAGTCCATCAACAAGTTCCTGGGCGATCCCCCCATGCGGTACAAATCCGGCGACGGAGACGGAAAGATGGAGTGCTGCCAGTTCGACATCGACACCGAGACCGGCCGCTGCGTCCGGGCGGAGGCCCTGCGGATATCATGATAAAGATCCTGCACGCGGCGGATCTGCATCTGGATTCGCCCTTCCAGGCCCTGGGCCGGGAGAAGGCCGCCCTGCGCCGGAGCGAGCAGCGCGCGCTGCTGGGCCGCATCGCGGAACTGGCCAGGGAACATGAGGCGGACATCGCCGTGTTCGCGGGGGACCTGTTCGACGCGGACAGTCCCTATTCCGAGACGGCCCGTCTTTTGGAGCAGGTGCTGCCCGGGATGGGCATCCCCGTGTTCCTGGCCCCGGGCAACCACGACTGGTACGGTCCCCGCTCCCCCTGGGCGCGGCTGGATCTGGGAAAGAACGTACACGTGTTCAGCCGGGAGGCCATCGACTGCGTGGCCCTGCCGCAGCTGCACGCGCGGATATGGGGCTCCGCCTTCACCGCCAGACACCGCTCCCCTCCCCTGACGGACTTCGAGGCCGTCAAGGACGCCGACACGGTGGACATCATGGTCCTGCACGGGGAGGTGGGGGTGCCCGGCTCGCCCTACGGGGCCGTCTCCGAGGCGGAGCTGGCCCGCAGCGGCATGGACTATGTGGCCCTGGGCCACAACCACGCCTTCAGCGGCCTGCGCCGGGCGGGAGACACCTATTACGCCTGGCCGGGGTGCCCGGAGGGCCGGGGCTTCGACGAGACCGGCGAGAAGGGCGTGATCCTGGCGGAGGTGGAGCCGGACGGCTGCCGCGCCTCCTTCCTGCCCCTGGGCGGGCGGCGGTATGAGGTGCTGAGCGTAGATCTGACGGACAGCGCCGACCACGGCCGGACGGTGATGGAGGCGGTGGGCCGGGACGCCGGCCGGGACATCTACCGCGTCATCCTCACCGGCGAGCCGGACACGGCACCGGATCTGGCGGGGCTGCAGAGCGCCCTGGAGGGAAGCTTCTTTGCCCTGCAGCTGCGGGACGGGACCCGCCTGCGCCGGGACGTGTGGGAGGGCCGGGAGGTGCTGAGCCTGCGGGGGCTGTTTCTGGCCGGCCTGTGGGAGCGGTACAACGCCGCCCAAACGGACGAAGAGCGCGCGCAGATCGAACTGGCGGCCCGATACGGCCTGGCGGCGCTGGAGGGAAGCGAAGAGCCGCCTCTGGCCTGAGGACGGATAAAGGAGACCCTATGATCATCAAGAAAATGACCGCGTGGTTCGGCACGCTGGAGGGGGCCAGTCTGGAGCTGGGCGAGGGACTGAACGTCATCTACGCCCCCAACGAGAGCGGCAAATCCACCTGGTGCGCCTTCCTGCGGGCCATGCTCTACGGCGTGGACACCGGCCAGCGGGCCCGGCAGGGCCAGCAGCCGGACAAAAAGAAATATCTGCCCTGGAGCGGCGCGCCCATGTCCGGGAGCATGGACGTGCTCACGGCGGACGGGCCCGTGACGCTGCGCCGATGGACAGAGCGGGCGGGCCAGCCCATGCAGGCCTTCTCCGCCTCCGTCACCGGCACGGACGACCCCGCGCCGGGACTCACGGCGGAAAACGCCGGGGACGTACTCACCGGCGCGCCCCGGGAGGTGTTCGAGCGCAGCGCCTTCATCCACCAGGCGGGCCTGGGGGTGACCCCCGACCCGGAGCTGGAAAAGCGGTTCGCCGCCATCGTGTCCGCCGGGGACGAGGAGCAGTCCTTCTCCGAGACGGACGGGCGGCTGCGCGCCTGGCTGCGCCGGCGCCGTTCCGGCCGCCGGGGCGCCATCCCGGAGCTGGAGGGAGAGATGGCGCGGGTGCGCCAGGAGCTGGACCGGATCGGCGCCGCCGGCCGGGAGGTGGACGCCCTGGACCGGGAGCTAGCCGCCGCCCTGGAGCGGCAGACGGAGCTGACCCGCCGGATGGAGGCCGCCCGGGAGGCGGCCCGGAAAAAAGCCCTGGCGGACTATGGGGCCGCCAAGGCGGAGACGGCCGACTGCGCCGCGGCCCTGGCCGCCGCCCAGGAGGAGAAGATCCGGGCGGTGGAGGCGGTGAAGGGGACCGTGTTCGGCGCCATGGGTCCGGAGAAGGCAGCCGATCAGGTCCGGCAGGACCTGGACGCGCTGGAGGATACGGCGGCCGCCATCGCGGCCCTGCCCAAAAATTGGACGCCCGCCCTCCTTCCGGCCGCCGCCGGGGCGCTGTGGCTGGGGGCGGCGTCGGCGTTTTGGCCGGACCCCGTCGCCATCGCCGCCGGCGGGGCGGTGTTTGCGGCGGCGGCCGTGGGAGCCTGGCTGTGGCGGCGGCGCATTCTGGACCGGCGGCAGGCCCTGGAGGCGGCGGAGCGGCAGATCCTGGACGGCTATGACGCGGCGGGCCCGGAGGACATCCGGGACCGGCTGGAGGAATATGAGACCCTGTGGGCGGACGCCCATGACGCGGCCCGGGCCCAGGTCCGGGCGGAAAAGGCCCTGGAGGCGGCGCAGGTCCGCCAGAAGGCGGCGGAGGAGCCCGTCCTGAACGGGCTGGACTTCGTCCGCGGGGACAGCGAGGCGGCCCGGGCCTCCCGGGCGGTGACCGAGGGACAGGCCCGGATCGATTCCCTGCGGGAGCGGCGGGCCATGGCCGAGGGCCGGGTCCGGGCCCTGGGGGACGAGATGGTGCTGCGCTCGGAGCTGGAGCGCCAGAGCGCCCGGCGGGAGGAGCTGGAGCGCCAGGAGCAGGCCCTGCTTCTGGCGGTGGAGAGCATGGAGCGGGCGGATATGGGCCTGCGGGAGAAATTCTCCCCCATGGTGGCGGACCGGGCGGCGGCGCTGTTCGCCCGGCTCACCGGCGGCCGCTACGACGAGATCACCCTGGCCCGGGACCTGTCCGCCAAGACCCGGCGGGCCGGGGACGCGGTGGGCCGGGAGTCGGATTACCTGTCCCAGGGGGCGCGGGATCAGCTGTATCTGGCGCTGCGGCTGGCGGTGTGCGAGCTGGCGCTGCCGCCGGAGCAGGGCTGCCCCCTCATCCTGGACGACGCCCTCACCGCCTTCGACCAGGAGCGGATGGAGCGGGCGCTGGCCCTTTTGAAGGAGCAGTCCGCCGCCCGGCAGGTGCTGCTGTTCTCCTGCCACGAGCGGGAGGCGGCGTACTTCGCCGGCGACGGCGATGTGAGAAAGATCAGCCTGTGAGCGCGGCGGTAAGAACACCGCCTTGAAAGCCTCCCCTGTGCAAGGGGAGGTGCCGAGCGGAGTAAGGCGGAGGGGTTGTCGTACCCGAGAGAACAATCCCTCAGGCAGCGCTCCGCGCTGCCAGCCCCCTTTGCACAAGGGCCATATAAGGAGCATAATCATGTATGCATTTGTGGTACCCTGTCTGTTCGGACTGGAGGGGCCCTGCGCCGACGAGCTGCGGCGGATGGGCCTGGAGGATGTCCGGGCGGAGAACGGGCGCGTCCGCTTTTCCGGGGACGGGGCGTGCTGCGCCAAGGCCAATCTCCGCCTCCGCACCGGGGAGCGGGTGCTGCTCTCCCTGGGCAGCTTTGAGGCCGCCACCTTCGACGCCCTCTTTGAGGGCGTGCGGGCCCTGCCCCTGGAGGACTACATCCCCAAGGGCGGCCAGTTCCCCGTGAAGGGCTACTGCCTGGACTCGGCGCTGCACTCGGTGCCGGACTGCCAGCGGATCATCAAAAAGGCCGCCGCCACCCGTCTAGGCGGGGCGTACCGGGCCGAGTGGCTGCCGGAGGACGGGGCCATGTACCAGCTGCAGTTCTCCCTGGTCCGGGATCGGGCGGAGATCTATCTGGACACCTCCGGCGCCCCCCTCTACAAGCGGGGCTACCGGCCGGGCCACGTGGCCGCGCCCCTGCGGGAGACGCTGGCGGCGGCCATGGTGGGCCTCGCCCGCTACCGGGGCCGGGACGCCCTGTGGGACCCCTTCTGCGGCAGCGGCACCATCCCCATTGAGGCGGCCCTCATCGCCCGGAACCGGGCCCCGGGGCTGAACCGGACCTTCGCCGCCCAGAAGTGGGGCTTCATCCCCCGGGCCGCCTGGTCCGACGCCGCGGAGGAGGCCCGGAGCCTGGAATACCGCGGGGAGTACCACATCTTCGCCTCCGACATCGACCCCCGGGCCGTGTCCCTGTCCCGGGAGAACGCCCGGCGGGCCGGCGTGGCCGGCGACATCACCTTTGCACTGGCCGACGCCTGCACCGCCCCCGCCCCCTGGGAAAGGGGCGTGATCGTGTGCAACCCGCCCTACGGGGAGCGGATGGGCGAGCGGCAGGAAGCCCAGGCCCTTTACCGGGACATGGGCCGGACGCTGGGCGCGATGGCGGACTGGAAGCAGTACGTCATCTCCTCCGAGCCGGACTTTGAGCGGTATTACGGCCGAAAGGCCGCCAAGCGCCGCAAGCTCTACAACGGCATGATCCAGTGCTGGCTGAACATGTACTGGTGAGCGCGGCGGGGCAAAGTATCAGGATCTGACCGGAGAGGAGCGGAACAATGGACATTCGGATCGCGCTGCTGCAGCTGCTGCCCTGCGGCGGTCTGCAGGAGCAGCTGGAAAAGGGCCTCGACGCCTGCAAAAAGGCGAAGGCGCTGGGGGCGGATATCGCCCTGTTCCCGGAGATGTGGAGCGACGGCTACGCCCTGCCCCAGGACGAGCAGACCCTCCGGGCGCTGGCGGTGGCCGCCGACAGCCCCTTCGTCAACGCCTTCGGCGCCCTGGCCCGGGAGCTTGAGATGGCCATCGCGGTCACCTTCCTGGAGAGCTGCGAGCCAAAGCCCCGGAACGCGGCGGTCCTCTTCGACCGCCATGGCCGGCGGCTGCTGCACTATGCCAAGGTCCACACCTGCGCCTTCGATCTGGAGCGGGTGCTGTCCCCCGGGGAGGATTTTTTCGTGGCCGATCTGGACGTGGGGCCCGCCACGGTGAAGGTGGGCTGCATGATCTGCTTCGACCGGGAATTCCCCGAGAGCGCCCGGCTGCTGATGCTGAAGGGCGCCGAGCTGGTCCTGGCCCCCAACGCCTGCCCCATGGAGATCAACCGGCTGGCGGCGCTGCGCACCAGGGCCTACGAAAACATGATGGCCATCGCCACCTGCAACTATCCGGCGGGCCAGCCGGACTGCAACGGCCGCTCCACCCTGTTCGACGGTATCGCGTGGCTGCAGGAGGAGCCCTGGACGCGGGATATGTGCGCCTTTGAGGCGCCGGAGGAGGAAGGGGTCTACATCGCCGAACTGGACCTGGACCAGCTGCGCCGGTATCGGGAGCGGGAGATCATGGGGGACAAATACCGCCGTCCGGAGACGTACGGCCTGCTGGCCGGGGAGACACGGGGACCGGTCCCGGCCCGGTGAAGAGCGGCCGCGCCCCTGGCCCTGGGCTTCCGGTGCGTGGGGGAGTACATGTGCTGCAAAACGGCGCTGTGACCGGCGGCACGACAGATCAGGAGTTGTAAAAGTCACCGCTAGGCTAAAGCCTCCCCTGTGCAAGGGGAGGTGCCGAGCGAAGCGAGGCGGAGGGGTTGTTATGGAGCGAAAGTACAACAAAGCCCTCGTGTCAAGGGCCAGAGAACTGCGCCGGAACATGACGAAAGAGGAGCGACGCCTCTGGTATGATTTCCTTCGGGGATATCCCATTCTCTTCTCAAGGCAAAAAGTCCTGGGAAGATATATCGTTGATTTTTACTGCGCCCAAGCAAAGCTGGTCATCGAATTGGATGGCTCCCAGCATTTTGAGCCGGATGCTATGGTGAAAGATGCTGATAGAACGAGCTTTTTGGCTGGATATGGCCTGACGGTCATAAGAATACCAAATAATGAGATAGGTAAGAACTTTGACGGCGTTTGCGAATACATAGATGGTGTGGTAAAACAATCCCTCAGTCAGCCTCGCTGACAGCCCCCTTTACACAAGTGGGCCTTTCAATATTGTGTCGCTTTCAGCGACAAATTCCCATTTCTCGGGGCAAGGCGGGAACGATAGAGGCTTGATCGGAAAGGAGAGGGGAGATGTTTGTGAAAAAAAGGCTCATGCAGGTAGTACGGACGCTGCGGTGGAAAAACTTCCCGCTGCTGTTTCTGGCCGGGTGCGTCAACGCCTTCGGCGTGACGATCTTTTTGGCGCCAGTGAAGCTGTATGACAGCGGCATCTCCGGCACGTCCATCCTGCTTAGCCAGATCACCCCGGAGAAGCTGAGCCTTTCCCTGTTCCTGCTGCTTTTGAACATCCCCCTTTTTCTGTTCGGGGCCAAAAAGCTGGGCGCGGCCTTCACCGTCTACTCCCTGTTCGCGGTGGCGGTGTACGCGGGCGCGGCCTGGCTCATCACCGACGTGCTGCCCATCGACGTGACCATGGCCTCTCCCCTGGCGGGGCAGGACCTGCTGCTGTGCGCCCTGTTCGGCGGGGTCATATCCGGCGCGGGCAGCGGCCTCACCATCCGTAGCGGCGGAGCCATCGACGGGATAGACGTGCTGGCGGTGATCTTCGCCAAGGGGCTGAACATCACTGTGGGCACCTTCGTGATGGTCTACAACGTGCTTTTGTACATCGTGTGCGGCTGCGTCGTCCACAGCTGGATATTGCCGCTTTACTCCATCGTCACCTACGCGGCGGGGCTGAAGACCGTGGACTTCATCGTGGAGGGCTTCGACCGGTCCAAGGAAGTGCTCATCGTCACCGATAAACCCAAGCCCATCAGCGACGCGCTCATTGACGCCTTCGGCTGCGGCACCACCAAGATCGCCGCCGTGGGCGGCTACTCCAACGCGAACAAGACCGTCATCTATTTCGTGGTCAACCGCTTCCAGATCGCCCGGATGCGCAACATCGTCCGCCAGATCGACCCGAGGGCGTTCATGACCATCAGCGACGTGGCGGACGTGTTCAAGAACAACGACCGGTGAGAATGCTTGGCGGGCAGAATGGACAAGCTTCCACATCTATATTTGTGCAGATTGCCAGTTGAAGAAAATGGGTATATGGGGTATTATAACGGTGTTAGCACTCCTTGACAAAGAGTGCTAACACCTTGAATTTTGTATCTACATGATTAGGAGGCATATACAATGACACTCAAACCGTTGGCCGACAAAGTGGTCGTCAAGCGCCTGGAGGCCGAGGAGAAGACCAAGAGCGGCATCATCCTCGCCCCTTCCGCCCAGGAGAAGCCGGAGATCTTTGAAGTCGTGGCCGTGGGCCCCGGCGGCGTTGTGGACGGCAACGAGATCAAGATGGAAGTCAAGGCCGGCGACCGGGTCATCACGGGCAAGTACAGCGGCACCACCGTGAAGGTGGAGGACCAGGAATACACCATCGTGCGCCAGGGCGACATCCTGGCCATCGTGCAGTAACAGGAGGCATTTTGAATTATGGCAAAGCAGATCATTTACGGAGAAGAGGCCCGCGCCGCTCTGCAGCGGGGCGTTGACAAGCTGGCGGACACCGTCAAGATCACCGTGGGCCCCAAGGGCCGCAACGTGGTCCTGGACAAGAAATACGGCTCCCCCCTCATCACCAACGACGGCGTGACCATCGCCAAGGAGATCGAGCTGGACGACCCCTTTGAGAACATGGGCGCCCAGATGATCAAGGAGGTCTCCACCAAGACCAACGACGTGGCCGGCGACGGCACCACCTCCGCCACCATCCTGGCCCAGGCCATCATCCGCGAGGGCCTGAAGAACCTGGCCGCCGGGGCCAACCCCATGGTCATGAAGCGGGGCATCGCCAAGGCCGCCGAGGCCGCCGTGGAGGCCATCAAGGCCAACTCCCAGCCCGTGTCCGGCACCGGCGACATCACCCGCGTGGGCGCCGTGTCCTCCGGCGACGAGACCATCGGCAAGCTGATCGCCGAGGCCATGGAGAAGGTCAGCCAGAACGGCGTCATCACCGTGGAGGAGTCCAAGACCGCCGAGACCTACTCCGAGGTCGTGGAGGGCATGCAGTTCGACCGGGGCTACATCACCCCCTACATGGCCACCGACACCGAGAAGATGGAGGCCGTGCTGGACGACCCCTGCATCTTCATCACCGATAAGAAGATCTCCAACATCCAGGACATCCTGCCCTGCCTGGAGCAGGTGGTGCAGGCCGGCAAGAAGCTGCTCATCATCGCCGAGGACGTGGAGGGCGAGGCCCTGGCCACCATCATCCTCAACAAGCTGCGCGGCACCTTCACCTGCGTGTGCGTGAAGGCCCCCGGCTTCGGCGACCGGCGCAAAGAGATGCTCCAGGATATCGCCATCCTCACCGGCGGCCAGGTCATCAGCAGCGATCTGGGCATGGAGCTGAAGGACGCCACCGTGGAGCAGCTGGGCCATGCCCGCCAGGTGAAGGTCTCCAAGGAGAACACCATCATCGTGGACGGCGCCGGCGACGCCAAGGCCATCGCCGACCGCATCCATCAGATCAAGGCCCAGGTCGAGGTCACCGAGAGCGAGTACGACAAGGAGAAGCTCAACGAGCGCCTGGCCAAGCTGGCCGGCGGCGTGGCGGTCATCAAGGTAGGCGCGGCCACCGAGACCGAGATGAAGGAGAAGAAACTGCGCATTGAGGACGCCCTGAACGCCACCCGCGCGGCGGTGGAGGAGGGCATCGTGGCCGGCGGCGGCACCGCCTACATCCTGGGCGCCAAGGCCGCGGCCAAGGTGGCCGAGGGCATGGACGGCGACGAGAAGACCGGCGCCAAGGCCGTTGCCAAGGCTCTGGAGGCCCCTGTGATGCAGATCGCCGCCAACGCGGGGCTGCAGGGCGCCGTGATCCTGGACAAGATCATGTCCAGCGACGTGCCCACCTTCGGCTTCGACGCGGCCGCCGAGGTCTTCTGCGACATGATCGCCGCGGGCATCGTGGATCCCACCAAGGTCTGCCGCAGCGCGCTGGAGAACGCCGCCTCCGTGGCGGGCATGGTGCTGACCACCGAGAGCCTGGTCACCGACATCAAGGAGCCCCCCGCGCCCGCGGCCGCTCCCAGCCCCGACATGGGCGGGATGTACTAATCCCCAATAAACGCAAAACCTCCCCTGTCCGTCCGGACAGGGGAGGTTTTTTGTCCGCTTTCAGCGGATGAAGCTGTAAAGGATATCCAGGGCGAACAGCCCCGCGGGAATCAGGGTCATCAGGGCGAAGGTGCGCTTTTTCATGCTGGCGGCCAGATGGGTGGCCAGGGGCACCAGCAGATACACCAGAAACAGCCCCGACAGGCCGAAAAACAGCACCGACCGGGCGCAGATATAGCCGTTGATGTTGCCCCAGTTCCAGATCTCCGTGTTGTAGTCCCACAGCCGGGTGTGCAGCCAGGTCCACAAAAACCAGCCCACGGCGTATTCCAGCACGCCGGAGGACACCGTGCCCAGCAGGAACACCGCCAGGGGATGGCGGCGGAAGCGGTAGGCAAACAGCAGGATGAAGAACGAGCCGTAGGCATAGATGGGGATCCAGGGGCCCAGGGTGGTGCCCCGCTTGACGAAATAGCCCAGGTCGATCCGGTAGAAAAGGGTCTCGTAGAGAAAGCCGAATATGCCCCCGCAGGTGCACAGGAACATGAGGATCACGAACTTCTCCCAGCGGGTGAAGTGGTGTTCCGCCCGGGACCAGTCCCGGACCGCGGCGATGGGATGCATGGCAGTGCCTCCTTTGGCGTATCGTGTGGTTATTTCGCGGGCGCGGGCCCGTCACGAGACCCCGTCCGGCAGGGCCCAGTCCTGGAGCAGGTCCTTCAGGGCCCCGTGGCCGGCATCGGTGAAGGAGCCGCTGCGCCTGCCCCGGGTCACGGAGACGTCCGCGTCCGGGCACCGGCCGGCCAGCATGTCCTCCTCGGTCAGCTCCGGCGGCAATATCCGTCTCATGGCGGCGCCTCCTCTCTTGGTCTCATGATAACACGTCCCGGCGGTCCGGGCAAGAAAAACCTCCCCGGGGCATCTGCCCCGGGGAATTCGATGTTGCAGCGGCGTCCGGCGCTGTCAAATGCACCAAGTGCTGTACGCGGTGCCCTCCGCTTTCAGCGGCGAGGGCGCCGAAAAGCTCGCGATCTCGTTGTACCGTATGGCGGCGCGGTTTTCCTCGGCCACCCGCTCATATTCTTTGTTGATCTCTTCGGTCCACCCCGCCTTTGCCGCCACGTCGAACAGCTGCTGGGCCAGCTTGGTATCCTCGGGCACGCCCTTGCCCAGCTCGTACAGACACCCCAACAGGTAGATGGCCCGGGGCTCTCCGGCCTTGGCGGCGCTTGTGAGCAGCCTGGCCACGTGCGGATAGAGGGGCTCGTCGTCGTGCTCGCGCGTCAGGCCCTTCATCAGGGCGACCGCGTAAAACATCTGGCAGCGGGGGTCTCCCAGCCTGGCGCCCTCCGCGTACCAGCGGATCGCCACGGGGAGGTTCGCGTCCTGGGTCTGCTTATAATCTCCCACCATCCCCATGGCGTAGGCGTCCTTATATCGATCGGCAGCCCCATAGAAAAAGCCGTACTCAAACAGCTCCGGCCTGTGGAGATGTCCCTCGTGCAGCATCCTGCCGATCATGCACAGGGCGTGGCCGTAATAGGGGTTGCAGTCCTTCAGAGCCTGCTCGCTCTTTGCAAGGTCATCTATCTGGAAGAATTTCTCCGCCGCCGCGTCATACTCTCTCCGTTCATAGGCGCTGTCGCCCTCCGCGCTGAGCTTTTTCACCAGCTGGCGGTGCTCCGCCGCCCGCTGCCTCGCGATCTCCATGATCTTATTCAGGTCACGGGTGTAATGCTCCGGGTGCTCGGCCTTGTCGGCCTCGATGGCCTTCAAAAGCTCCTTGTAGTATGCCCGGTCCTCCGGGTCGTCCCAGCCCTGAGCGAAAGCCTTGTCATAATACTCTTTTGCTTCCTTCAAGGCGATCCGCCAGTAGGTCACATGATCCTTGTCCGTGGTATACTTCGCCTTTTCCCGTGTCAGGGGAATGCCCCGCACCGCCGTGAAAAAGTTCTTGCGCGCCTCGCGCACCTGGGCTTCCATGATGCCGCCGAAGGCCGCTTCGCCGAGAGCGCGATAGGCCTCCGGGGATGTATGGGGATAGTCCTCCAGCCTCGCGCTGCACTCGCCGTATATGTAAAGCGCCTCGTAATCCCTTTGTTTTTTGTACTGTTCTATATATGGCTGCAGCAGCTTCACGATCTTGCGGTAATTGTGCGTGGCAAAGGATGTCTGCTTGGCAAAGAGCTCCTTTGCCTTCTGTGCCGCCCGTTCCGCTTCATCCATCGTATCCTCCTCCGCAAAATGATCTCAGGGTCCTGGGTATGAGAAAAGCCCGGAAAATAGTGTATTTCCGGGCTTTTTCGCATTTGAAGTCTCGATCAGCGCTTGCTGAACTGGGGGGCGCGGCGGGCGGCCTTCAGGCCGTACTTCTTGCGCTCCTTCATGCGCGGGTCGCGGGTGAGGAAGCCGGCGGCCTTCAGGGGCGCGCGGTACTCCTCGTTCACCAGCAGCAGGGCGCGGGCGATGCCGTGGCGGATGGCGCCGGCCTGGCCGGTGACGCCGCCGCCGGACACGGTGGCCTCGATGTCCACCTTGTCGGTGGTGCCGGTGGTCACCAGGGGCTGACGGACGATCAGCTTCAGGGTCTCCAGACCGAAGTAGTCGTCGATGCTGCGGCCGTTGACGGTGATGACGCCGGTGCCGCCGGGGATCAGGTGGACGCGGGCAACGGAGCTCTTACGCCGGCCGGTGCCGTAAAGGTACGGACGCTTGGACTGATAGGTAGCCATTAGTTGTTGCCTCCTTCCACATACACTTCAGGCTTCTGGGCCTGGTGGGTGTGCTCGCTGCCGCGGAACACGCGCAGCCGGGTCAGCTGGTTCTTCGCCATGGCGTTCTTCTGCAGCATGCCCCGCACCGCCAGCCGCATGGCCAGCTCGGGCTTGGACGCCATCAGGCGGGAGTACTGGGTCTCATGCAGTCCGCCGGGGTAGCCGGAGTGGGTCCGGTAATACTTCTGCTCCAGCTTCTTGCCGGTCAGGACCGCCTGCTCGGCGTTGATGATGATGACATAGTCGCCGCAGTCCACATGGGGGGTGTAATCCACCTTCCGCTTGCCCCGCAGCAGGTCGGCGGCGATCACCGCGGTCTTGCCCATGGGCTTGCCGGCGGCGTCGATCACGTACCACTTGCGGACGACATCGGCAGGCTTCACCATTGTCGTGCTCATTCGTTTTCCTCCGCATATCACAAATTGTATTTGCAAATTCATACCGCGCCTCCGGGAAGGCGCTTTCTCTTTATAGCACAACCGGCGGGCGGTGTCAACATGATTTTTTAATAATTCTCCGTTTACTCAAAATATCTCTTTTTTTCTCCGGATATCTCCCGATATCTCCGTATGGATTTTTCTCCTTGAAGGGGGACAGGCTGTGTGGTATACTGGGCGGAGAAACCTACGGGGAGGGAACGATATGAGCGAGCTGAACACCCATCTCGCGTTTTTCCAGCACGAGGACAACTGGCAGGACATCAAAAACGCCACCATGAACACCGTGGGCAAGGAGAAGGGAAAATACCCCGACTCCGCCTGGAAGCGCCGGCTCATCATGGCCGAGCACTCCCCCATCCGGAAGATGAAGTTCGCCTGGCGGTGGGCGGATCTGCCCTACTGGGTCAGCGTCCACTTCGTCCGCCACAAGATCGGCATCGAGCACTTCGTCAAGACCCAGCGCTCCGACCGCACCGGCGTGGACCGCACCGAGCTGCCCCAGGGCGCGCCGGTGAGCCACGAGTGCGAGGCCGACGCCCAGGCCCTCATCACCATCAGCCGCAAGCGCCTGTGCTCCTCCGCCAGCCCGGAGACCCGGGCCGCCTGGCAGATGGTGAAGGACGCCGTGGCCCAGGTGGAGCCGGAGCTGGCCAGCTGCATGGTCCGGGAGTGCGTCTACCGGGGCTTCTGCCCGGAGATGTTCGGCTGCGGCTTCGACAAGACCGAGCAGTTCCAAAAGGAGCGGCAGGCCTACATCACCGGAGAACAGTAAGTTTACATAATATTATAAGGGCCGGGACCGGCAGGTCCCGGCCCTTTGCTTTTGCGCCGCCCTCCCCCGCCCCCATCCGCCCTTTTTCCGGCAAAAAGGGCGGATGGCGGCAAAACTTCCCGGCAAGCGGAGAAACCGGCACGAATTTCTTCCCGAAACAGACGAAAATGGGTTGCACTTTGCGAAAAGGTATGTTACAATACGGTAACAAATAGTTAAAATTGCTAATTGGGCTCTGGCGCAAGGAGGTGCCGCGGTATATGGTGAAAACAGTGATCCTGGTCTCCGGCGGCGGAACGAACCTGCAGGCGGTGATCGACGCCCACCTGTTCGGCGAGATCCCCAACTGCGAGCTGACGGCGGTCATCTCCTCCGACCCGGAGGCGTACGCCCTGATCCGGGCCAAGAGCGCGAATCTGCCCACCTACGTGGTGGACCGGTCCCTGTTCCCCAACGTGCAGAGCTTCAACACCGCCGTGGAGCAGAAGCTCCAGGATCTGGACGCGGAGCTGGTGGTTCTGGCCGGATACGTCCAGCCCCTGGGCCACGGGGTGCTCCGCAGCTACGAGGGGCGGATCGTGAACGTGTGCCCGGTGCTGCTGCCCGCCTTCGGGGACAGCAACATGAACACCCTGGAGCCCTACGAGCGGGCCATCCGGGCGGGGGTGAAGCTGTCCGGCGCCACGGCCTACTTCGTCACGGCGGGCGCCGGCGGGCCCATCATCCTCCAGCAGGCGGTGGAGGTCTGGGAGGGGGACACCCCCAAGACCCTCCAGCGGCGGATCATGGAGGAGGCGGAGTGGAAGCTGCTCCCCCAGGCGGTGGCCATGTACTGCCAGGGCCTGCTGTCGGTGGAGGAGGACGTGGTCCACATCGCCGGCCAGCGGAAATGAGCCGTAGCGTCCGTTTTTAATCTGTCTATTTATCTGGCGAGAGGGGTCAAGATATGATGAACAAGAAATCGCGCAAGTGCCCCAACTGCGGGGCATCCGTATCCGCGGACATGAAATACTGCCGCAAGTGCCACGCCAGGCTGGACACCGGCCGGGTGGAGGTGCTGGGCAGCCGTCCTTCCCGGCGGAACCGGGAGGATGAGGACGCGCTGCGGAACCTGCCCCGGCCCGTGCGGCCGGCGGAGGAGCAGCCCGAGCAGCCTGTTTCCCGGGGAGACGGCTTTTTCACCCCCGGCCAGGCGGAGGAGCCGGAGCAGTACGCCGCCAAGAGCGCGGTCCCTGACAGCCGTCCCGGCCAGACCGCCAAGGGCGGCAGCCAGCCCGGCGGCCCCGGCCGCCGCTCCGACCGGAACCTGTGGCAGATCATCGCGGTGCTGGCGGTGATCCTGGTGATCATCATCATCGCCATCGTGCTGGTCATCAAGCTGAACAAGCCCGCGGAGGACGCCAACATCCAGCCGTCCGAGCCCTTTGAGGGCGTCCATGTGATCGAGAGCGTCACCCCCAGTCCCGAGCCCAGCGCGGAGCCCTCGGCCAGCCCCATCCCCACCGCGTCTCTGCCGGAGACCGGCGACGAGCAGGCCAGCCCGCCTCCTCCCGAGGAGCCCTCTCCCTCTCCCTCCGCCAGCCCCAATCCCTTTAATGTGACGGGCATGAACGACACGGTCTACATCGCCGGCAACGGCGTGAACATCCGCTCCGGCCCGGGCACCGACTACGAGGTGCTGGGCAACGAGAGCGCGGGCTATGAGCTGCAGCGCACCGGCAAGACCGACAACGGCTGGAGCCGGGTTTACTACAAGGGCGCGGAGGCCTACGTGATCGACACGCTGATCTCCACCACCAAGCCCGAGGAGAAGACCGATTTCAACGTCACCGAGGCCTCCGGCACCGTCACCGTGCTCAGCGCCGCCAATCTGCGCACCGGCCCCGGCCAGAATTACAGCGTGGACTCCGTGGCCCAGGCGGGCACCCAGCTGACCCGTACCGGCACCTCCGGCAGCTGGACCAGGGTGCAGTATAACGGCAAGGAGCTGTTCGTCGCCACCGGCCTGGTCTCCGACGACTCCTCCTCCGGCGGTACCTCTTCCGGCGGCACATCCTCCGGCGGCACCTCCTCCGGCGGCACCTCCTCCGGGGAGAGCGGCACCGTCACCGGCAACGGCGTGCGCGTCCGCTCCGGCCCGGGCACCGGCTACAACGTGCTGGGCTACATGAACTCCGGCAGCACCGTCTCCATCCTGGGCGAGGAGAGCGGCTGGTACAAGATCACCTATAACGGCCAGACCGGCTACATCTCCGCCGATTACGTGAAGAAAAACTGAGTTTATAACGGCAGCCGCCGGACCCTCGGGTCCGGCGGCGTTTTTTGCGGGCGCGGGGGCGATTCTACCGCCGGTCGGTTGCCAAAAGCGGCCCCGCGGGGGTACAATGGCCCCGAGGTGAGAGCCATGCATGCCATCGACAAGGAGCAGTTCGGCGCCTTCGTGGCGCTGCTGCGCAAGGAAAAGGCCATGACCCAGCGGGATCTGGCCCAAAAGCTGTATGTGTCGGACAAGGCCGTCTCCAAGTGGGAGCGGGGCCTGGCGCTGCCGGACGTGGCGCTGCTGACGCCCCTGGCGGAGGCGCTGGGCGTGACGGTGGCGGAGCTGCTGGATGGCCGGCGGCTGGAGCAGGCGGAGCCGGTGAGCGCCCAGGAGGCGGAGCGGCTGCTGCGCCGGATCATCGACCTGTCGGGGGAAAAGGCGGCCCGGGGCGGACCGGACCGGAAAAAGTGGGCGGCGCGGTATTTTCTGTGCCTCATCCCCACGGCGGGGGAGCTGGCCTGGCTGATCCGGCTGATGACGGTGACCGACACGGAGCACTGGGCGGTGTACCACCCGGCGGCGCTGCTGGCGGCCCTGGCCGCCGGGTTCGGGCTCTACTTCTGCCTGTTCGCCAAGACACGCCTGCCCTGGTATCACGACGTGGGGCAGCTGGGGTTTTACTACGACGGGCCGGTGCGCATGAACGTGCCGGGGGTGCGGTTCACCAACCGCAACTGGCCCCACATCCTGCGCTGGACGCGGGTGTGGTGCCTTTTGAGCATGACCCTGAGCGGGGCCGTGTGCCTGCTGGCGAAGGCGCTGCTGGGGCCGGGGCCGGCGGCCCAGTGGCTGCCCATGGCATCCCTGGCGGGGCTGCTGGCGGCCATCTACGTGCCCGGACGAAAATACGAGTGACAGCGCGAAGCGCGCCCCATCAGGGCGCGCTTCGGTTTTTGTTGTGTCAGCGCTCTTTGGTGAGTTCGGAATTGATTTCGTCAACTCGATTCTGAAGAGGCTCAATTTCCTTTTCAATTTTACTTTTGGCGTTCACCAGCCTGTCAATAACCTTTTTCAATTCAAGACTGGCTTCTTCAATCTTTTCTTCGATAGCCTTTTTCTCTTTTCCCTTGAAAAGGCCGAGAGAACTCTTTTCCGCAGATAATGCATCAATGCGTTTCTGAATATTCTCTTTCTCTGAACCTTCGGGAATACTGTTGATTTCTTCTTGTAACAACGAGATTTGTTCCTGCAAAGCTGCACGTTCTGTCTCAAGCGCGGTTTTTTCGGCAGCATGAGCATTCCAATATGAAACCTTTCGGGCTTCCGCTTCAGCGTCTGCTTTTGCTTTGAATTCCGCTTCTCTCGATTCTTCAAGCTTTATCTTATCTGCAAGCGCATCCCTGAACATTTTATCAAAGCTGACTCTATGATTTTGAACGGAATATGTAGCATAAATCAGTCTGCCAGAAGGGGAAAACGCATTTTTCGAATTTTCACAAAGCTGTTGACAATCCTTAATCTCATCCTCCATTAAGCTCTTGCTTAGAAACGGAATTCCCACAAGAATAGACTGCCACTGCTGCATAACTTTTTGAATGTATTCACACCCACTTGTTCCAGGCATTTTCTGTGCTATGATAAGCAAGCCCACTATCTGCGCTTTAATTGCATAATACACCTCTGATGAAACCTTATATTTTTGTGAGTCAGGGGCAAGATTAACCGCTCGCTTTGCTGCGGTAAGTGCCTGGGGTACCTTGATATTCTTAAGAGTTGACCCCCAGCCAGCAGCCTTAGCTCTCAACACCCATGCTTCATAATTATCCCGATCGATTTCAAGAATTCGATCGCAATAGCTAACTACGCCCTCAATATCTTCACCATCCAGGGCGGACTTTGCCATTTCAAGATAGTTGTTAATCTGTTCTTTTTTTACAGCAGAATCATCGACTCGAACAGTACCTGTTACCTCGACCGTCCCCTCGATCATCATCTTTTTTGCTTCTTCGATGGAATACTTGCACCCGCAGGTTTGGCATACGAATACGCCTCCATCTTTAATGAGGTCCGTGCTTCCGCACATTTCGCAAGTGAGCTGTTTCATAAATGACTCTCCTTTATTTTTATATATTTTGCGTGGTTATTTTTCTTCCTGTCAACATACTTGATTCCTAGAATCCTCCCATCCAGAACTTCGTTTTTAAAATGTATACCAAAACGAATTCGATCTCCTTTAGAGAGACCTTCCCACTCTATTTCATAGAACAGATTTCTTAGTTCAAATTCTTTGCCGATAGGTAGTTTTTCTATTTCCTGCTTTGCTTTCATTAGCCACGATTGTGTGTCCATTTCAATACCTCACAATTCCCTGTGATGGTCTTTTTGTCTGCCGTCCACGTGCGCGATGTGGTTTTTTGCCAGCAGGGACAACAGCAGCAGCACCCACATGACGACGGCCAGCGCCGCGTTGAGCAGCACGGCGAGCCGGGCCGAGGCCTGCCAGAAGGGGAACACCAGGCAGGGGATGAGCTGCAGCAGCATGTACAGCGCGGACAGCATGAACGCCGGCATCCGGAAAAAGACGCCGTCCGCCGTCCCCGCGCCGCGCCACAGATACAGCCACAGGACCAGCTGGGAGACGAAGGCGAAGAGGGTGAAGCCCAGGGTGATCCAGACCGCGGCCGTATAGGCCCGGGCCAGGCAGAGCAGCAGCCCACACTCCGCGGCCAGGCCGATGGCCCAGAGGGCGCCGCTCAACAGCTTGTTGCTTTTCACCGGTCAGCCCTCCCTTCTCGCGCCGCATTTGGGGCAGAACTTTCCGGGCCGCTCAAAGACGTATCCGCACTGGGCGCAGCGGGCGGGGGCGGCCACCGGCGCGCCGCAGTTGTCGCAGAACGCCGCCCCCGGCGGCAGCTTCGCGCCGCAGTTGTCGCAGAAGGCCGTCTCCGCCGACTGCGCCGCCGCGCCGGCGAAGGCCCCGGTGACGGCGCTGCCCACGACGCCGCCCACCGCGCCGCCGACGCCGGCCATGGTGCCCAGGCCCACGCCCATGTTCGTGAACTGGCCCACGGCCTCGTTTTCCGCCACCTTTTCCGCCACGGCAAAGCCCCGCTCCTGTTGGTATGTATAACCCTCCTGCCGGCGCTTCGTGGCCAGGGCCTCCGATTCGATGACCATCTTCTGCGCCTCGGTCTGCTTGTCGATGACGCCCACCTGCTGGCGCAGCTTCGCCTCGGCGATGTCCGCGTACCGGCGGAAGTGCAGCTCTTTGAACTTCTCGTACTGCGGCTCGCCGTCGGGCTTGGATATGGTGGTCACGAAAAACCGCTCCAGGGCGATGCCGTAATCGGCGAAGTCCGGGATCAGCTTCTGCCGCAGCGCCTCGGAGAAGTCCAGCAGCCTCTCGTCGATCTCAAAGATGTTGACGGCGTCGGCTTTCAGCACCTGCGCTATATAGGTCTTGATCTTCGTCATCAGAAACGCGCGGAAATAGGATGTGAGCCTGGCCTGGCTGAGGTCGCGCTCGGTGCCCACCAGCTTGACCAGCAGCTTTTTGGAGTCGTCCGCCCGCAGGCTCATCTCGCCGTTCGCCCCGATGGAAAGCGGGAAGCCGTAGGTCGGCTCCACGTACTGGACCCGGCTGTCCGTGCCCCAGCGGATGGCCATCTGCTCGGTCTTGTTTATGAAATAGACCTCGCAGTGGAACGGCGTCTCGCCGCCGGTGGGGATGTTGGCGATTTTTCGCAGCAGCGGGATGTTCTGGGTCTCCAGGGTATAGCGCCCGGAGCCGAACAGGTCCAGCGGCTGGCCGTTCAAAAAGAAGACGGCCTCCTGGGTCTCGTGAACGATCAGCTGGGAGGACGTGCTGAAGTCCTCCCGGGGGTGTTTCCATACGAAGGTCGAGTTGTCGCCTTCATATTTGATGATGTCTAGGATCGCCATTTCTTTCACCTCCAGTGCAACAAAAAAGTGCGCGGCCCGGAGGCCACGCACGAAAAACGCAGTCTCCATTGCTGCCACGCAAGTCTTTGAATACACATACAGTGAACACAAAGCGGAGATACGTTTTTACCGGAGGGTAAACGTATCCACTGTATGTGATAAATATTAACTTGCGTGGCAAGGCTAGTATATCACGGGCAAGACCGCTTTACAAGCGCTTTTCCACTGTCCTGGGCGCCCCTGCCGGAGGGCGCTTCGGTTTTTTCTTGCCTTTTTTCCCGCCAGGGGTTAGTATATGGGACAGAAAAAACGCCCCGGAGGTCCGGGGCGAAAGAAAGGTGCGCACAAATGAAAAAGTTCTTCCAGGAATTCAAGGAATTCGCCACCCGGGGCAACGTGGTGGACCTGGCGGTAGGCGTCATCATCGGCGCCGCTTTCCAGAAGATCGTCACCAGCGCGGTCAACGACCTGGTGATGCCCCTGGTGGGCCTCATCACCGGCAACTCCAACTTCAACGACGCCTTCTTCATCCTCCGGCTGCCGGAGGGGGTGAGCGCCGAGCAGGTGACCAGCCTGGCCACCGCCACGGAGCTGGGCGTGACCACCTTCAACTACGGCGCGTTCATCTCCGCGGTGATCGACTTTCTCATCATGGCCTTCGTCATCTTCCTGATGATCAAGGCCCTGAACAAGGCCAGCTCCCTCACCCACCACAAGGCCGAGGAGCCGGAAGCGCCCGCCGAGCCCGCCACCAAGATCTGCCCCTACTGCCTGAGCGAGATCCCCTACAAGGCCGTCAAGTGCGCCCACTGCGGGTCCGATCTGAAGGAAGAGTGAGATAAAAAACCGACCCCCTCTGAGGGGGTCGGTTTTTTATGCCTTTGTGACGTCGGCGCACGCCCCGTCCGTGAACCGGATCAGATCCTCCGGCGCCAGTTCCATCTGCAGGCCCCGCTGGCCGGCGCTGACGTAGATCCGCTCATACAGCAGGGCCGTCTCGTCGAAGACGGTGGGGAATTTCTTTTTCATCCCCACCGGGGAGCAGCCCCCGTGGACGTAGCCGGTGAGGGGCAGCAGCTCCTTCAGATGGATCATCTCCACCCGCTTGTCCCCGGCGGCCGCGGCGCATTTTTTCAGATCCAGCTCCTGGTCCACCGGGATGCAGAACACCAAAATACCCCGCTTCTCCCCCCGGGTGACCAGGGTCTTGAACATCCGCTCCCGCTGCGCCGGATCGTCGCAGGCGCAGGGGTCGTCGTCGGAATAGGTATACTCCCGCAGGGCGTATCCGATCCCGGCGGACTCCAGCTGGCGCAGGGCGTTGGTCTTGGTCATATCACTTTCCCATCTCTTTCGTCCGCTCCACCGCGGCGATGACGGCCCGGGCGGCATCGGACCGGAAGGCGCCCTCCTCCAGGGCCAGCACGCCCCGGATGGTGGACCCGCCGGGGGAACAGACCGCGTCCTTCAGCGCGCCGGGATGGCGGCCGTCCGCCTGAGCCAGGGCCGCGGCCCCCTCCACCGCCGCGGCGGCGTAGGCCATGGCCTTGGCCCGGGGCATACCGCAGGCGACGGCGCCGTCGGCCAGCGCCTCGACAAACATGTAGGTGAACGCCGGGGTGCAACCGCCGATGACGCTGGCCACGTCCATCAGACTCTCCGGACAGGCGTCCCAGGTGCCGGCTCCCGCCATGGCGGCGATGAGGGCGGGCGCGTCGTCGGGGTCGGTGTCCCTCTCGCACCAAGCCACCAGGCCCTTGCCGATGCCCACCGGGGTGTTGGGGCACAGGCGGATCACGGGGTAGGCCCCGCCGGCCATGGTCTGAATGGCGGCGGTATCCAGCCCCGCGGCCATGGATACCAGCACGAAGTGGCCCTTCCGGCCGGCCAGCGCCGGCTGCAGGCTCTCCAGACAGGCGGCCATGTCCTTGGGCTTGACCCCCAGGAAGATGTATTTCGCCGTGCCGGCCACCGTCTCCGGCGTGGCGGCGATGCAGCCCAGCTCCGTGGCCAGGGCCACGGCCTTTTCCGCCGTGCGGTTGGACACCAGGATCTGCTTGGGCGAGGTAGTCGTCGCCGCGGCCCGGGCCAGGGCGCCGCCCATGCTGCCCACACCGATAAATCCCAATTGATACATATCCGATCCTCCCCTTTTCTCCGGCCCCCGACAGGCGGGCCAGGTTGCGAAAGTGCCCGCCGTGTGATATACTTACTGCCACGGCGGCGGGAAACGCGGTCCGCCGTACCGCCGGTCCCACTCTTATTTTAGGCCCGGCCGGCCCCGCCGTCAAGCATGATTTGAGGAGAACCACATGGACGATCGGCCCATCGGTATATTTGACTCCGGCCTGGGCGGGCTCACCGCCGTCCGGGCTCTGGCTGCCGCCGCCCCCTGGGAGAGTTTTGTCTATCTGGGGGACACGGCCCACGCCCCTTACGGCGACCGGTCCCGGCAGGAGCTGGTGGCCCTGAGCCGGCAGAACGTGGGATTTCTGCGCGGCCGGGGGGTGAAGGCCCTGCTGGTGGCCTGCAACACCTCCACCGCCAACGCTATGGACGTGATGCTGGCGGAGAATCCGGACCTGCCGGTGATGGGGGTCATCGAGCCGGCGGCGGAGGCGGCGGTGTCCGCCACGGAGACGGGCCGCATCGGCCTGCTGGCCACGGCGGCCACGGTGGCGAGCCTGGCCTACGAGCGGGCCATCCGGCGGCTGGCCCCCGGCGCGGAGGTGACGGCGTCCGCCTGCCCCCGGCTGGTGCCCCTGGTGGAGGCGGGCCGGACGGACCCCTCCGATCCGGAGCTGGCCGCGGCGGCCCGGGAATATGCCGCGCCGCTTCTGGCGGCGGGGACGGATACGGTGATCCTGGGCTGCACCCACTACCCCATCATCCGCGCCGCCATTCGCCGGGCGGTGGGGCCGGATGTGACCCTCATCGACTCGGGAGCCGCCAGCGTGGGAGCGCTTTTAAAGGCGCTGGAGAGCTGCGGGGCCCTGGCGGACAAAAACAAAACCGGCAGCCGCGCCTTTTTCTGCAGCGCCGGAAAGGAGACGTTCACCCGCGTGGGCTCCGCCTTCCTGGGCTGGGAGATGGCCGGTCTGACGCAGCAGGTGGAGCTGTAAAAAGCAAGGAGGCGCCCATGGCAAAGTCCGCCAACCAGAAACTGAAGCTGCTGTATCTCTGCCGGTATCTGCTGCGCCAGTCGGACGAGGACCATCCGGTGACGGTGGCCCAGATGATCGCCTATCTGGCGGGGCAGGACATCGCCGCGGAGCGCAAGAGCATCTATGACGACATGGAATCCCTGCGCCTGTTCGGTCTGGATGTACAGAGCGTGCGGGTGGGGTCTGCCACCGGCTATTTCATCGGCGAGCGGCAGTTCCAGCTGCCGGAGCTGAAGCTGCTGGTGGACAGCGTCCAGTCCTCCCGGTTCATCACCGGGCGGAAGAGTCTGGAGCTGATCGGCAAGCTGGAGGGCCTGGCCAGCACCCATCAGGCCCGGGAGCTGAACCACCAGGTGTTCGTCCGGGGCCGGATCAAGACCATGAACGAGTCCATCTACTACAACGTGGACGAGCTGCACGCCGCCATCGACCGGGACCGGGCCATCACCTTCCGGTACTATGACTGGGGTCTGGACAAAAAACGGGTCTGGCGCCGGGAGGGCGGCCGCTATGCCGTCAGCCCCTGGGCGCTGATGTGGGACAGCGAGAATTATTACCTCATCGCCTACGACGGCCAGGCCGGCGAGATCCGCCACTACCGGGTGGACAAGATGGCCTCCATCGCCCAGACCGATCAGCCCCGCCAGGGGGCGGAGGCCTTCGCCCGGCTGGACATGGCCGCCTACTCCAACGCCCACTTCGGCATGTTCTCCGGCCAGACCGAGACCGTGCGCCTGGCCTTTGAAAACGCCCTGGCCGGGCCGGTCATCGACCAGTTCGGCGCGGACGTGAGCCTGGTGCCCATGGACGGGGAGCACTTCTCCGTAACGGTAAACGTGGCGGTGAACCGGCAGCTGTTCGGCTGGCTGCTGGGCTTCGGCACCCGGGCCAGGATCCTGGCCCCGGCCTCGGCGGCGGAAGAGATGCGCCGCTGCCTGGAGTCGGCGGCGGCGCTGTACGATTAAAACACGATCCGGCAGATGAGATCCATCCAACCTTCCGCCGTGACGGCCAGGCCGATCACGCCCCAGAAGACGATGTGCTGCAGGATGTTCTTCCTCTTGGACATTTTCCGATCCCCCTTCTGTTTTGTTCTTTGACAGGAGGATACCAGATCCGCTGGCCGATAAACCGGACAGCAAGGAGTGCTTATGGATAAAATGCAGTCAGAAAACGGCTACGGCGTGCTGTTCATCGTGGCCACCCCCATCGGCAACGCCCGGGACATGTCCCCCCGGGGCGCGGAGATCCTGGAGAGCGTGGACGTGATCGCCGCGGAGGACACCCGCCGCAGCGTGGTGCTGCTCAACAAGCTGGGCATCCGGGGCAGGCTGGCCAGCAACCACAAGTTCAACGAGCACGGCAAGGCCCGGTATTTCATCGACCTGCTCAAGGCGGGCCAGAGCGTGGCGGTGATCACCGACGCCGGCACCCCCTGCATCTCCGATCCCGGCAACGAGCTGATCCGGGCCGCGGTGGAGGAGGGGGTGCGCGTGGTGGGCGTGCCCGGCCCCTGCGCGGCGGTGACGGCCCTGAGCGTGTCCGGGTTCGACCTGTCCTCCTTCGTGTTCCGGGGCTTCTTCCCCCGGGAGCGGGCGGATCAGACCCGGCTCTTCGGCCAGATGCGCCGGGGCGCGGTTCGGACGAACGTGTTCTATGAGTCCCCCAAGCGGGTGATGGACACGGTGGAGGTCTTCCTCCGGGAGGCGCCGGACTGCCGGATCTGCCTGTGCAACGACCTGACCAAGCTCCATGAGACCGCCTTCCGGGGTACGCCGGCCCAGGTGCGGGACCAGCTGCTGGAAAAGGGAAACTATGAAAAGGGGGAGTTCTGCCTGGTGGCGGAGCTGCCGGAGGAGATGCTGGTGCTCCGGCAGGAGCATGTGGTCTCCGCCGAGGCGCTGCTGGTGGACGCCATGGTCCGCCGGGACTGCCGGCCCAAGGACGCCATCAAGGCGGTCCTGGCCGACGAGACCAATTCCTACAGCAAAAACGAGCTCTACGCCGCCAGCCTGCGGCTGAAGGAGCTGTTCGGCGCCGGGGACGCGTAAAAGACACAAAAAGAGCCCACCTTGGCGGGCTCTTTTTTCTTCCCCGGGCGCTCATAATGATTATGGACGCCGGGGCCGGATCGTGGTACAATCAGCAGGAAGGATCTGTTGCAGGGAGGTTTTTCCAATGCTCATCAAGCGCGATATGCTCTTCACCCCCGCGGGCAAGAACCGCCCGCTGCACATCTGGCTGCCGGAGGACTACGAGCAGTCCTCGGCGCGCTATCCGGTCATGTATTTCTTCGACGGCCACAACCTCTTCCTCAACGAGGACGCCACCTACGGCAAGAGCTGGGGCCTGCTGGAATTCTTGCAGAGCTGGGAAAAGCCCCTCATCGTGGTGGGCATCGAGTGCGGCCACGAGGGCAACGAGCGGCTGCGGGAATACTGCCCGTACCATTTCCGGGGCAAGTTCTGGGGCGACCTGCGGGGCACGGGGGCGGACACCATGCGCTTCATGGCCGAGGAGCTGAATCCCCTCATCGACCGGGAATACCGGACGCTGCCCGGCCGGGAGACCACGGCCATCGGCGGCTCCTCCATGGGCGGGCTGATGAGCCTGTACGCCATCGTGAAGCACAACGACGTCTACTCCAAGGCCGCCTGCGTCTCCAGCGCGATCCTCCCCGGCATGCCCAGTCTGCGCAAGGACATCCTGGCCTCCCCCATCGACCCGGACACCCGCGTCTATCTCTCCTGGGGCACAAAGGAGGCCGTGGGCGGGCGGCTGCGGAAGGCGGGGGACTATGAGACTCTCACCGCGAAAAACAACCTTGAGCTCGCCCGGATGCTGGAGGAGAAGGGCGCCCGGACCAGCGTGGTCTGCCAGCGGGGCGGGGCCCACAACGAGGCCAGCTGGGAGAAGCTGGTGCCCGGCTTCATGGACTTTCTCTGGTCGGACCGGTAAGGACTTCCGCCGGCGGCCGCCTCACGGCGAAGGGGCGGGCCCCGGGTATGTCATGGCGACATACTTGCTCTCCCACGCCGGGTCCTGTCCGTCTGCGCCGCCCCGATAGAGGTCCTCCGCCACCTCCAGGATCACCTCCCGCAGCTCCAGCCGCTCCAGGTATTTTAGGGGGATGGCGTCGTAGCCCAGGGAAGTTCCCAGAATATTGCCGGCGATGGAGCCGGTGGAATCGCTGTCACCGTCGTGGTTCACCGCGGCGGTGACGCCTTTTTCAAAGTCGTCGGCGTACCGCACGGCGCAGTACACGGCGATGGCCAGGGCCTCGTCTCCGACCCAGCCCTCGCCCAGCCGGCGGATGGCGGTCAAATCGTCCGTGTCCGATCCGGCCAGCTCCGCGGCCAGGCCCACCAGCGCCAGCAGCCGCTCCAGATGTCTCGCCTGGGGGAAAACGGCCGGCAGCGCGGCCATGGCGTCGTTCACCGCCCCGGCCACCGTGTCGCCCTCCCCGGAGATCCGGGCGATGATGTGCGCCAGCATGGCCGCGGGCAGATACCCCAGCTCATGGCCGTGGGTCAGCGCCGCGGACATCGCCCCGATCCGGTCGATCTGCGCCGGATCGTACCCGGCGCCGCCGAAATACAGCCCGATGGGCGCCGCCCGCATGACGCCGCCGCAGCCCCGGCTGTGGTTCAGGGGCGCCTCCATGGTGCCGTCCCCGCCCGCCGCCAGGGCGGACATGCAGGTGTTCCCCGGCGCCCGGCAGCTGAACAGCCCGGGGACGTTGACCAGCCAGGAATGGCGGGGCCCCGCCGGCAGGGGATACGGCTCCGTCTGGGTCCGGTACCAGTCCCGGTAGCTGAGCATGAGGGACCGCGCGTAGCCGTCCCCGGTCCCCCCGGCGCCCCGGAGCAGACCCGCGGCGGTGAACAGGGTCATCTGGGTGTCGTCGGAGATCTCCGCCACGCCCCGGCGGAGGACATAGTCCCGGATCCCGCCCGCGCCGTATTTGTGAAAGATGGCGGAGGCGGGCAGAAACTCCACCGGATATCCCAGGGCATCCCCCGCCGCGCCGCCCGCCAGGCAGCCCTTGAATCGACCCAACTGTCGCATCATGCTCTCCTCTCCGTCAAAGCAGGGGGAACCGCTCCGACAGCGCCCGTCCCCGGCAGGCGCCCCCTCCGGGCCGATCACTCCTCCACGCGAATGCTGTTGACGGCCAGACATATCCCCTGCTTCTCCGCGAAGCTCTGGGCGGCGGCGATGATCCTCTCCTCGTTGCTGTTGACCAGGTAGGCCACCATCTGGTCCTTGGTGCTCTCGGGCATGGCCGCGACGGTGGTCCTCACCAGCGGCTCCGGCAGGGACGCCAGACTGCCCAGCATCCGCGCCGCCGGGCCGTCCATATCCCGGATCCGGTCCCGCAGCAGCGGCAGCGCCTTCACGGCGATGGCGGCGTAGTCGATCTGTCCCACATCCAATACGATCTTCATACTGTTCCTCCTGTTTTTCCCGGCCGGCCGTCGGCCCCGTCTGCCTTCGATATGTCAATTATAAAGGCTCCGCCGGGATTGTCAAGAAACCGCCCCGCCCCAGGCGCTCTTCCCCGCTCCGGGCGTCCCCCGCTCCTTCCGGTTTTCCATTATTCCCCACATATTTTCTTAATTATCCGTAAAAATAAAATATATTTACCACTTATGGCAGCAATTTTCAGAAAATTCGGTATACATTCCCCCACTTTCCCGCTCGCGCCGCCGCGCATCCCCTCCGGCCGGTCCGGACCAGGTCCTGAAAGCGCCGTCAATTTCCGGCGCATTCCGGCGGGGTCTTAAAGGTCCATTCATCATTTGTTTACAAATAGTTGCAAATTTATTCACCATTGCCCGGGCGGGATACGGTATGATAGGACCATCCCAAGGGAGAGTGCCGATGCTCCCGCGGGAAGGACACGTGAGCATGATCGTTTGACACTTTTCATTTTTCACTCCTCTCTTCTTTGTTGCAGGGCCGGTCACCTTCGGGTGGCCGGCTTTGTACGTTTGCCTGAAAGGCAAACGTACAAAGCCATTGCTCCATTCGAGGGCGGCTCCCGCCCCCTCGAGCTCCCCCTGCGCGACGGGCCGGCCTGTATGGTCTCCCTTGACGGAGGCCATACAAAGCCCTTTCCCTTTTCCCCCCAAATGTGATATCATAGCGGGCGAGGTGACGCGCCGTGACGAAAAACATCCCGCCCTTCGAGGGCTTTCCGGAGGACCTGCCGGACTTTCTGTGGGGCCTCTCCTTCAACAACGAGCGGCCCTGGTTCAACGAGCACCGGGCCGATTTTGAGCGCTGTCTGAACACGCCCATCCACGCCCTGGCGGAGGACGTGAAGGCGGCCATGGGCCAGCGGCACCCCGGGCTGGCCCCGGCGCTGCACGTGTCCCGGATCTGGCGGGACGCCCGGCGGCTGTTCGGCCGGGGGCCCTTCAAGGAGCACATGTGGTTCTCCCTGGGCGTGTCCGCCGAGATATACACCCCCACACCCCAGTTCTGGTTCGGCATCGACGCCAAAAGCTGGGAGGCGGGCATGGGACTGTGGAACATGTCCGGGGACATGCTGGCCCAGTGGCGCAAGAGCATCGATCTGGCGCCCCAGCGGCTGGAGGCCATCGTCCGGCCCCTGGACCGGCGGCCGGACATCGGCCGCTACTGGCAGGTATACAAAAAGCCCAAGGGCGATCCGGGGCCGGCGCTCTATGACTGGTACAACGCCCGGACCGTGGAGCTGGGAAAGACCGTGTGGTTCGATCCCGCCCCGCCGGGAAAGGAGCTGCTGGAGCAGGTGCTGGACGTCTATGAGGCGCTGACGCCCCTGTACCAATATCTGCTGGAGCTGGGCCCGGGTTGACAATCTGCCGGGATGAGGGTATAATCTTTTAGGAATCAATCCTAAAAGGAGGGAGCGCCATGACCCGTCAGCGGCAGCTGATCTACGGCATCGTCACCGCCGCGCCGGAGCACCGGACCGCGGAGGAGATCTATGATCTGGCCCGGGCGCAGATGCCCTCCCTTGCCCGGGGGACCGTATACCGGAACCTGGGACTGCTGGTCCAGGAGGGCCTGATCCGGAAGCTGGAGATGCCGGACGCCCCCGCCCGGTACGACCGGGAGCCCCGGTCGCACCCCCATCTCATCTGCCAGCGCTGCGGCCGGGTGGAGGATCTGGCCGCGTCGGAGCAGCTGCTGGCGTCCATCCGCGCGGAACTGCCGGTGCCCATCACCGGATACGATCTGAAACTGTATCACATCTGCCCCGCCTGCCGGGGCGGGGGAAAGGACGGCATAGCATGAACAAGACTTTGGAAGACATCCAAACCCGCCGGTCCATCCGCCGGTATAAGCCGGACCCGGTGAAGAAGGAGGATCTGGACGCGGTACTGGAGGCCGGGACCTGGGCGCCCACGGCCATGAACAGCCAGCGGGCCTGCATCGTGGCGGTGACGGACAAGGCCACCCGGGACCAGCTCAGCCGGATGAACGCCGACGTGCTGGGGACGAAGAATGACCCCTTCTACGGCGCCCCGGCGGTGTGTGTGGTCTTCGGGGACGGCTCCTGGGCCAACGGGGACCGGGACGGCAGCCTCATCATGGCCAACCTGATGCTGGCGGCCCACGCCGTGGGGCTGGGCTCCTGCTGGATCAACCGGGCGGACGCCATGTTCGCCACCGACGAGGGCAAGGCGCTGATGGCCAAATGGGGCGTGCCGGAGGGCTACACCGGCGTGGGCAACTGCATCCTGGGCTACCCCGACGAGACCCCCGCCCCCAAGCCCCGAAAAGAGGGCTATGTGATCCGGGTGGAGTGAGGCCTGTCATATTCCCGGACGAACGCACCATACTATAAGAGACAAGGCCGCCCGGTCGGGCGGCCTTTTCCCGGAAAGGAGGCCCGCCATGGAGGCGAGAGCGTCGGAAAAGCTGCGCGGGGCCGCGGCCCGGTTCGGCCGGGCGGACCTGTGGCTCTATGCCGCCAGCGGGACCTATTACCTGTTCTTCTCCCTGGGCCCTCTGGCGGTGGTGATCCTGGCGCTGCTGCCGTGGCTGGGCATCTCCCAGGAGCAGCTGGCGGAGACGCTGCTGCACTTTGCCCCGGCGCCTTTCCGGGAGATGATCGGCTCCCTCGCCGCGGACATCTACACCGGCTCCCCGGTGGCGCTCGCCATCGGCCTGGCGGCGGAGCTGTGGTCGGCGGGGAAGTTTTTCAGTCTTCTCATGCGCTGTGTCAGCCGGATCTACGACGGCGGGGAGCACGGCGGCTTCCTGCGCCGGCGGCTCATGGGGTCGATCTACACCGCGGCGGTGATCCTGCTGATCCTGGGCAACCTGGCGCTGCTGTTTTTCGGCGAGCGGTGGCTCGTCTCCGCCGGATACGTGCCCCGGGGCGCGGGGCTGTGGGCGATCCTGCTCCGGTGCCGGGTCATCCTGTTCTTCCTGGTGGTGACGGGACTGAACGGCCTGATCTTCAAGACCGTGCCCCAGCGGGAGCTCACCTTCCGGGACCAGCTGCCCGGGGCGGCCTTCGCCGCGGCGTCGTGGCTGGCCTTCTCCCAGATCTACTCCTGGGCGGTGGAGCGGTTCCGGTTTTTCAGCATATACGGCGGTCTGGCCATCGTGATCATCTCCCTGTTCTGGATGTACTGCTCGCTGTATCTGCTGTTTCTGGGCGCGTGGCTGAACACTCTGCGGGACAAAAAGGAATGAACGGCAAAACCGGGGCGCGGATGCGCCCCGGTTTTTTCTGTTGTCCGCATCGCCGCACGGCAGCCGGATATCCTTCCAAGCGCCCTTTGCGCTGTCCTGTCTTTTTACCGTCCCCGGAGCATCCGGCCGGAGTTGAGGATGGCGATCACCGCCACGCCCACGTCGGCGAACACCGCCTCCCACATGTTGGCCAGCCCCAGCGCCCCCAGGATGAGGAACAGCCCCTTCACCCCCAGGGCGAAGACGATGTTCTCCACCACGATGCGGCTGCACTTTTTCGCCACGTCCATGGCCGCGGCCAGCTTCATGAGGTCGTCGTCCATGAGCACCACGTCCGCCGCCTCCAGGGCCGCGTCGGAGCCCATGGCCCCCATGGCCACGCCCACGTCCGCCCGGCTGAGCACCGGCGCGTCGTTGACCCCGTCGCCCACGTAGGCCAGGGCGGCCTTGGGGGATTTTTTCGCCAGCAGCGCCTCCACCCGGTCCACCTTGTCCCCGGGCAGCAGCTGGGCGTGGACCTCGTCCAGCCCCAGCTTCGCCGCCACGGCCTCGCCCACCGCCTTTCCGTCGCCGGTGAGCATGACGGTGCGGATGCCCCGCTCCTTCAGCGCCGCGATGGCGCCAGGGGCGGAGTCCTTCACCTGGTCGGAGATGACGATCCGGCCCAGATACCGCCCGGCCCGGGCCACATGGACCACCGTGCCCACGTCGTCCCCGGCCTGCGCCGTCAGGCCCAGCGCCGCCATGAGCTTTTCGTTGCCGGCGGCCAAGGTCTGGCCGTCCGCCGCGACGGTGACGCCCTCGCCGGCGGTCTCCTTCACGTCCGAGACCCGGTCCCGGTCCACCTCACGGCCGTAGGCCCGGCGAATGGACTGGGCGATGGGGTGGTCGGAATAGACCTCCGCCAGGGCCGCGCTCTCCAGCAGCTCGCCCTCCGTCACGCCGTCGGCGGGGCGGATCTCCGAGACCTGGAACACGCCCTTGGTGAGGGTGCCGGTCTTGTCGAACACCACCGTCTCCACCTTGGCCAGCTGCTCCAGATAGTTGCCGCCCTTCACCAGGATGCCCCGGCGGGAGGCCCCGCCGATGCCCCCGAAGAAGGCCAGGGGGATGGAGATCACCAGCGCGCAGGGGCAGCTGATGACCAGGAAGATCAGCGCCCGGCGGATCCAGCCGGCCCATCCGCCCACGAACAGCGGCGGGATCACCGCCAGCGCCGCCGCGCCGATGACCACCGCGGGGGTGTACACCCGGGCGAAGCGGGTGATGAAGTTCTCCGCCCTGGCCTTTTTGCTGGCGGCGTTCTCCACCAGCTCCAGGATCTTGGACACGGTGCTCTCCCCGAAGGGCTTGGTCACCTCCACGGTGATGAGCCCGCTCAGATTCACGCAGCCGGAGACGATCTCGTCCCCCTCCCCCACGGAGCGGGGCACGCTCTCCCCGGTGAGGGCGGCGGTGTCCAGGGTGGACGCGCCGGTGAGGACCCGGCCGTCCAGGGGCACCTTCTCCCCGGGCTTGATCCGGATGACGTCGCCCACGGCCACCTCCTCCGGATCCACCGTCACATACGCCCCGTCCCGCAGGACGCTGGCCTCATCCGGCCGGATGTCCATCAGCTGGGCGATGGACTGGCGGCTCTTGCCCACGGCGTGGGTCTGGAACAGCTCCCCCACCTGGTAAAAGAGCATGACCCCCACCGCCTCGGCATACTCCCCCAGGGCCAGGGCGCCCACGGTGGCCAGGGCCATGAGGAAGTTCTCGTCGAACACCTGGCCGTGGGCGATGTTGCGCACCGCCTTCCACAGCACGTCCCAGCCCACGATGGCGTAGGGCGCCAGGTAAGCCGCCAGGGCGATATACCCCGTGGGCTTCCAGATGCTCACCGCGATGAGCAGCGCCCCGGCGGCGAGGATGCGGGTCAGGGCCTTTTTCTCCTTGCGTGTCATTGCAATCACCTCACATACCGACCGCCCCCCCCGGGGCCCGGTCAAGAGTCATTTCAGCACGATCTGGCAGTCGGGCTCCACCTTTTTGCAGCACTTGACCACCTTCTGCATGATCTCGTCGAAGCGGCCGTCGTCCGCCTCCACGGTCATCTTCTGGGTGAGGAAGCTGACGGTGGCGTCGGACACGCCGTCCAGCTTTTTGATGGCGTCCTCCATCTTCCGGGCGCAGTTGGCGCAGTCCAGGTCGATGAGCTTGAAGGTCTTTTTCATGGTGTATATCTCCTCTCAAATTTAATTTTTCCTTATTGGCCCCCTTGTGCAAAGGGGGGCTGGCTCCGGCGTCAGCCGGAGACTGAGGGATTGTTCTCCAGGGGCGACAACCCCTCCGCCTCGCTGTCGCTCGGCACCTCCCCTTGCACAGGGGAGGCATTATTCCTCAATATGTTCCATCCCCTGGGCGATCAGCGTGCGCACGTGGTCGTCCGCCAGGGAGTAGAAGACCGTCTTCCCGTCCTTCCGGGGTTTCACCAGCCGGCTGGATTTCAGCACCCGCAGCTGGTGGCTGACGGCGGACTGGGTCAGGCCCAGCAGTTGGGCGATGTCGCACACGCACAGCTCCGCCTCGAACAGCGCATATAATATCTTGATGCGGGTGGAGTCGCCGAACACCTTGAAAAGCTCCGCCAGATCGTAGAGCTTCTCATCCTCCGGCATCTTCTCCGTCACCTGCCGGACCATGTCCTCGTGGACGAACAAAAACCCGCAGCGTTCGATCTCACCGTCCATCTTCCCGCTCCTTTCAAACAAATATATGAACGACTGTTCATATATTAGCGCGTTCGGATCCTTTTGTCAATCCCCCGGGGGAATATTTTTTTGCCGCCCGGGCGCGGGCGGGCCGGCGGACTTGATTTTTCCCGGAAAACATGGCACTATAATAAAAATGCGCGCAAAGGGGGGACTGGCGTGGCACAGAAGGGGCCTGTCGATCGCAACACCCGCCCCCGTCGGGGGTTTTTCACCGTGGCCTTCGGCCGCGGCGCCGTGGCGGCGCTGATGCTGCTGGTCCAGTTCGGGTTCGTGTTCGTGCTTTTCGGCCGGCTGCAGCAGTACAGCATCTACGTCTCCGGGTCGGTCACCGTCCTCACCGGGGTGTTCCTGGCCTATCTGCTCAACACCCCCCAGGACCCCACCGTGAAGCTGACCTGGTGCATCGTGGTGGCGCTGGTGCCGGTATTCGGGGTGCTTTTGTACCTGTTCATCACCTTCGACGTGGGCCACCGCCAGGAGCAGAAGCTGCTGCTGAAGGTGGTGGCGGACAGCGCCGGCCTCATGCCGGAGCAGACGGAGCTGATGGAGCGGCTGAAGGCGGAGGAGCCGGCGTTCTATCCCCTGGCGGTATACGCCGCCCGGCGCAACGGCTACGCCGTATACGAGAACACCGAGGCCGTCTACTTCCCCAGCGGGGAGGCCAAATACGAGGCCATGCTCCGCCAGCTGGAAAAGGCGGAGGATTTCATCTTCCTGGAGTATTTCATCGTCCAGGAGGGCCAGATGTGGGACGCGGTGCTGGACATCCTGGCCCGCAAGGCGCGCCAGGGCGTGGACGTGCGCATGATCTACGACGGCACCTGCTCCCTGACCCGGCTGCCGGCCAGCTACCCCAAGACCCTCCGGGCCCTGGGCATCCAGTGCAAGGTGTTCGCCCCCATCCGGCCGTTCATCTCCACCTCCTACAACAACCGGGACCACCGGAAGATCCTGGTGATCGACGGGAAGGTGGGCTTCACCGGCGGGGTGAACCTGGCGGACGAGTACATCAACCGCCGGGAGCGGTTCGGCCGCTGGAAGGACGCGGCGGTGATGCTCTCCGGCGACGGCGTGCGCACCATGACCCTGATGTTCCTGCGGATGTGGAACGTGACGGAAAAGGCCCGGATCTACGAGCCCTATCTGAACGCCCCCACTCCCCGGCGGCAGGAGATCCCCGGCTATGTGATCCCCTTCGGGGACAGCCCCATGGACGACGAGCGCACCGGGGAGATGGTCTATCTGGACATGCTCAACACCGCCCGGGACTATGTCTACATCATGACCCCCTATCTGATCCTGGACAACGAGATGTTCACCGCCCTCACCTTCGCCGCCCGGCGGGGGGTGGACGTGCGGCTCGTCCTCCCCGGCATCCCGGACAAGAAATACGCCAACATCCTGGCCAAGGGCCACTATAAGGCTCTGGTGGCCGCCGGGGTGAAGATCTATGAGTACGCCCCCGGGTTCGTCCACTCCAAGGTGTTTCTGGCCGACGGCATCCGGGCGGTGGTGGGCACCATCAACCTGGACTACCGGAGCCTGTATCTGAATTTCGAGTGCGGGGCCTATCTTTACAAGGTCCCCGCCATCGGGGACATCCTCCGGGACTTTGAGGAGACCCTCCCCCAGTGCCGGCCCGTCACGGACGGGACCGTGGCTGCCCAGAAGCTGACCACCCGCCTGGCGGCCGCCGTGCTGAAGCTGGCAGCCCCTCTCATGTGACCCGCCGCGGAACAAGCGGACCCCTCTCCGTATAAAATGGGACGAGGCCCCCAGGGCCTCCAAATCACGGAGAGGGGAATGAAAAATGAAGATCGGACGAAAACAGGTCGGCCGCATTGCCGGCCTGTTGCTGTTGCTGCTCCTGCTGCTGTTCCTGGGACCGTCGGCCGCCCAGGCGCTGGAAGCGCCCGAGCTGACCCTGGCCGGCCCGGAGGATCTGATCGCCTTCGGCGAGAGCGTCCGCGCCGGAGAGACCTTCCGGGGCCGGCGGATGGTCCTCAGCGGGAACATCGACATGACCGGCTATGACTTCGCCCCCATCGGGGCGAGGACCGGCGGCGGGGCCGTGGCCTTTGAGGGCGAGTTCGACGGCGGCGGACACGCCATCCTGGGCCTGCGCGTCACGGGCGTGCCCGGCGGCGGCGGCGGGGCCGGGCTGTTCGCGGCGCTGGAGAACGCCTCGGTCCGGGACCTGTGGCTGGACGGCCAGGTCAGCGCCGCGGGCCAGAGCGCGGTCGGCGCCCTGGCGGGCCGGGCGAAAAACTGCTCGCTCGCCAACGTCACCGCCGCCGTCACGGTGACCGCCGCCGCATGGGCGGCGCCGGAGCGGGGCTATCTGGCCGCCGGCGGCCTGGTGGGCGAGGCGGAGGACACGGTCATGGACCGGTGCGCCGCCCAGGGGAGTCTGGGCGCGGCCGGGTCCTTCCAGGGACCCGTATACGCCGGCGGGCTGGCGGGGCTGCTGGACCGGTGCCGGGTCAGCAGCTGCTACGCCACGGCCCAGGTCTACGTCAACGACCGGGGCATCCTGGTGGGCGCCTTTGCCGGCATGATCCGGGACGGGTCTGTCGCGGACGGATACGCCGCCGGGCCCGTGGCCGCCGGCGAGGCGGACGCGGGCGCTTTCGCCGGGGCGTGGGAGGGCGGCACCGCCGGGAACGTCTGGTATGACGCCCAGGCCACCGCACCCCTGCCTCCGGTGGGCAGCGGCGCGGCCCCCGCAGGACTGGAGGGCGCGGACACAGCCCGGATGCAGGGCGGCGCCTTCCCGGACACCCTGGGGGACGCCTTCGTCCCGGCGGGCAGCCCGGAGCAGAACCGGGGATACCCCGTGTTCGGCCACAAGACCCCCGCCCCTGTAGAGACACCCGCACCCACGGAGACGCCCGCGCCCACAGAAACGCCCGCGCCTACGGAGACACCCACACCTACCGAGACACCCGCACCCGCGGAGACGCCGGCACCCACGGAGACGCCAGCACCCACGGAAACCCCCGCACCCACGGAAACCCCCGCACCCACGGAAACCCCCGCGCCCACGGAGACACCCGCGCCCACGGAGACACCCGCGCCCACGGACACGCCCGCGCCCACCGAGACGCCCGCACCCACAGAGACGCCCGCACCTGCCCCCGGCGGATCCGGGGGAGGCTCCGGCGGATGGACCGGCGGGCGGACCGGCGGCGGTAACGCCGGCGGCAGCGCTCCCCGGACCGGAGACAGCACGGCCATCCTCCCCCAGGCGGCGATTCTGCTGCTGTGCCTGTGGGGCCTGGCCCGGCTGCGGCGGCGCAGACGGTGACACAGCGCGGACGGCCCCGGCTTTCGCCGGGACCGTCCGCGTCACTCCCGAAAAAGGAGAGGCCCCGAAGGGCCTCTCCCTGTATTTTGTCAGAAATCCGCGTTGCCCACGGTCCGGGGGTGGAGCTCCACGTCCCGGATGTTGGAGATGCCGGTGAGGTACATCACCATCCGCTCGAAGCCCAGGCCGAAGCCGGCGTGGCGGCAGGAGCCGTAGCGCCGCAGATCCAGATACCACCAGTAGTCGCTCTCCTTCAGTCCCAGCTCCGCCATCCGGGCGGTGAGCACGTCCAGCCGCTCCTCGCGCTGGCTGCCGCCGATGATCTCCCCGATGCCCGGCACCAGGCAGTCCGCCGCGGCCACGGTCTTTCCGTCGTCGTTCAGGCGCATGTAAAAGGCCTTGATCTCCTTGGGATAGTCCGTGACGAACAGGGGCTTTTTGTAGATCTGCTCGGTGAGATACCGCTCATGCTCCGTCTGCAGGTCCATGCCCCACGCCACCGGGTATTTGAACTCCGCCCCGGATTTTTTCAAAAGCTCCACCGCCTCGGTGTAGCTCACCCGGCCGAAGTCGCTGCCGGCCACGTGGCGCAGCCGCTCCAGCAGGCCCTTGTCCACGAAGGAATTGAAAAACTCCAGCTCCTGAGGGCACTTTTCCAGCACGGTGTTGATGATGTGCTTCACCATCGCCTCCATGCACTCCAGATCCCCCTCCAGGTCGCAGAAGGCCATCTCCGGCTCGATCATCCAGAACTCCGCCGCGTGGCGCTGGGTGTTGGAATTCTCCGCCCGGAAGGTGGGGCCGAAGGTGTAAACGTCCCCAAAGGCCATGGCGAAGTTTTCCGCGTTCAGTTGCCCGGACACGGTCAGATTGGTGGGCTTGCCGAAGAAATCCTTGGTGTAATCCACGGAGCCGTCCTCGTTCCGGGGGGGATTGTTGATGTCCAGGGTCGTGACCTGGAACATCTCCCCGGCGCCCTCGCAGTCGGAGCCGGTGATGATGGGGGTGTTCACATACACGAAGCCCCGGCCCTGGAAGAACTCATGGACGGCCTGGGCCGCCACGGACCGCACCCGGAAGGCCGCGGAGAACAGGTTCGTCCGGGGCCGCAGGTGCTGGATGGTGCGCAGATACTCCACCGTGTGGCGCTTTTTCTGCAGGGGGTAGTCCGGGGCGGACACGCCCTCCACGGCGATGGAGGCGGCCTTGATCTCAAAGGGCTGCTTCGCCTCCGGCGTCAGCACCAGGGTGCCGGTGACGATCAGCGCCGCGCCCACGTTCAGCTTGGCGATCTCGTCGTAATTATCCAAAACGGCCCGCTCGAACACGATTTGCACGCCCTTGAAGGAGCTGCCGTCGTTTAAGTCGATGAAACCGAAGGCTTTCTGGTCCCGGATGGTCCGCGCCCAGCCGCAGACGGTGACGGGGCCCGCGTGGGCCGCCGCATCCTTCCACAGCGCGGCGATCTTCGTTCTGGTCATGTGTGTTTCCTCCATCGCTCCGATATGGGGTTATTATACACACAATGACCCGTTTTTTCAATATTGGATATACGGACATTCCAGCCAGTCCGTCCAGGGCCGGTCCTCCACCCGGGTCTTGACCACGCCGCCCTCGTGGGAGATGGCCTCCACGGCCCAGCCGTCGCCCACATACACCCCGATGTGGCCCTTGACGTACACCAGCAGGCCCGGCGTCTCCGGGATGGTGTCGATGGGGCCCTTTTTCGTGGCATTGTCGTAAAAGCCGTCGGTGCCTATGTCCGGCATGTCGCCGCTGTCGTAGGAGATCTGCTGCCGGTAGGGATCGTACCAGCAGTAGCTCTTGATGAGCCCGGCGCAGTCCACCGTCCGCCGATCCATCCACTTGGCGCGGATCACGTCCTCATAGTCGGTTATGTCCGAGCCGTACTGCTGGATCTTATAGGCGAGCAGCTGCTCGTCCATCACGGTGCCGAAGGTGCCCCACACATAGCCCCACTGCTCGTCCCAGAGCATCTCCGCCCAGGCCGCCAGATCGGCGGCGGTCTTCCGGTAGGGGTCGGACAGGCGGCTTTCGTCGATGTCGTTGGAGACGGTGGAGCCCCGGAGCACCCGCACGAACTGTCCGGGCTTCCACTCGAAGAGCTCTCCCTCCTCCGCATCGCCCGCGTTCGGGCCCGGGCTGCCGGACTCTCCGCCCCGGCGGACCACGCCCCGCCAGACCAGCGCCAGCGCCAGCACCATCGCCAGCACGCACACGGCCGTGATCTCCTTTTGTACCCGACGCCGGACGTCGCCTCTTCCCATGCCTCCGCCTCCTTCCGGTCACCTGTGTTCAGCATAACACGGTCCCGGGGCGAAATAGTCAACGCCGGCTTAAAATTTTCCTAAGAATTCCTTAAGACTTTATTAAGTTGTCCATCTGCCAATTTTCGCCGGTTCGTATAGGGAAGAGACTTTTGCGGATAATAAATCCTGCGAGACAAAAGAATGACAGGAGGATAAAGATGAAAGCAACTGGGATCGTGCGGCGCATCGACGACCTGGGACGGGTCGTCATCCCCAAGGAGATCCGCCGCACCATGCGCATCCGCGAGGGTGACCCGACACTGATAATATTGACACCGCAGACCTTGTCCGCATGTCCTTTGGACGATTGGACGACCTGGGTCTGTAAGCTGTCCGCGGTGCCGGACTTAAAATTTGCGGCGTCCTCCCCCGGGAGCATCCCTGTGCGCAGAATGCTGTCCACGTCTGCCTTCAGCTCCACGTCGATGTGGTCCTCGTAAACGGTGATACGCTCCACGATGAGGGCCAGGTCGTTTTTGTCCAGCTTGGGCTTGTGGAGGATGTCATCGAAGATGTCCATGGCCGTCTTCGCCGCCCGGTTCACCCGGATGATGGTGTTGCGCCGGTCCGCGCTCATCTCGATCTGTGTCGTGATGGCCTCGATGCGGCGGAGCAGGTCCGTCTCCATCCCGTCGTAGGTCTCCTCCAGCAACGCCTCGTTCTCCGGGTGCTTCATGATGTCCCGTATCCGCTGGCGCTTGGTGGCCTTCAGCTCCTCCTGGAGCTGTTCCCGGACCTTCTCCAGATTCTCCATGGCCGTCTCCACCTGGTCAACGTCATGCTCCTCGTTCTTCAGGTCCGCGTTCAGCCGGGCCAGCATGGCGTCGCAGCTGTCCATCACTTTCCGGATGTAGATCTTCAGCACTTCGTCCAGCTTATCTCCCCGGATGTGGTGGCTGGTGCAGCCCTTCAGGCCCCGGCGGTGATAGAGCCCGCAGCGGTAGGCCTCCTTGAGCTTGGGATTGCTCATGGCGAACATGGGGCTGCCGCAGTCCCCGCAGAAGAGGAAACCGGAGTACATATTGTCGTACTTCTTATTGCCCCGGTAGCAGTTGGTGGAGCGGCGCTGCCGGGCTTCCCGGGCCGCGGCGAAGGTGCGGTAGTCGATGATCGCCTGGTGGTGGTTTTCAAAGACCAGCTGTGCCGTCTCGTCCTGGCGCATGTCCCGGCCGTTGATGAAGCGGCGGGTGAACTTGCCCTGCCGCAGGGTGCCGATGTAGAAGTCGTTGTCCAGGATGGTCTGGATAGTGATGATGCTCCACTCAGGCTTCACCTCCCGGCGGTACTCGGCCCCCTCCGCCTCCTTGCGCTCCCGCTCCGCCATCCGGGGCGTGGGTATGTGCTGGTCGGTGAGATAATTCGCGATCTTCTTGTAGCCCCAGCCGTCCAGGTAGAGCTGGAAGATCTGCCGGACCACATCCGCCTCCACCGGCACCACCTCGAAGCCTTTGCCCTTGACGATGTACCCATAGGGTGCGGCGCAGATCCATTCCCCCTCCTGCTGCCGGCGGGTGATGACCGACCGGACCTTCCGGGAGGAGTCCGTCACCGGCATCTCATTGAGGAAGAACCGCAGGATGATGTTCTCCCACTGGTCCGACTGGGGGAAGTCGATGTTGTCGTCGATGGCGATGATCCGCGCCCCCGCGTCCCGCAGGTCCTCCAGCTCCACCAGCCCCCGGCTGGTCCGCCGGGAAAACCGGGAGAAGTCCTTGACCACCAGGATGTCGTATTGGTGGCTGAGCAGCTTGGGCCGCATGGCCTGGTAGCCCTCCCGTTGGGTGAAGGTGTACCCGGACCGGTCCCGGTCCTCATACATGGTGAGGGTGCTGCCCGTGAACTTGCGTTTGACAAAGTCCTCGATGATGGACTTCTGGTTTTCGATGGACACGTTCTCCCGTCCCATGTCCTCATCCACCGATATCCGGCAGTACCCGGCAATGTCATAGTGTTCTATCAATGTTATCACCAACTTCTATCCTTTAATTTTTCTGTAATTGTATCACACCCTCTGCCCTCATGCAAGTGTATGGATGGATTAAAGTGGAGAAAAAACGGGAGGACGAATCTCATCGTCCTCCCACTTGGTCACTTGTGCTCAATATCCTGCCCCTTGTGCGGATTGGAAAGATATTCCTTCGCGCACTCTGTCCATTCTTTGCTGTCCACGTTCAAAAAGGCATTTTCAAGCTCGTCTCTCCCCAGCGAATCGATATAGTTCCGTGCAATGCCATAGCTTTCTTCTATCTTGATCGTTTCCGGTACTGCCTGGCAAAAGCGCTCATAGGCAGACGGTTCGGCTGAGCCAATATCGGCAAATGCAAAGGGATTCATCTCACTGAGGAAATTACCGAGCTCTTCGTCCTTCGTTTCATCCCACTCTGCGTCCAGAACATAGAATATCATACAAAACAACTCGAACCGATTCATTGTCATCTTCTCCTTCTTCTCCGTGATGACTATAAGAACATCATATAGAACCAGCCCCAAATAATCAAGAGAATATGTAAGACCGGGCAGGGGTATCCTGCCCGGTCCTTGGTTCAGCCCCGGTTGTGCCGCAGAAGGGCAAGGGTGCTGTCGTACAGCGGCTCCTGCCCGGAGCGGAATACCACCGGGGTCAGCTTTTGCCTGACCAGCGATTGGATGATGCCGGGAAGCTCGGCCATGCACTGATCGTTTGATTGATCCTCTCTTGTCAGCCAGATCGCCGCGATGTTATTTGCGGGACCGGTCTGAACGATCTCCATGGACAGCCCCCCTTTCTTGCTTACGGTCCGTCACCGGGATTATGGCCCGCGAGGGCGGGCGATATACCGGATATGCCATGTTCGCGCCTCCGGGATTCAGCGGGCGTCCCTGTCCCGCTGACGGCGGAGATACTTGGCGTAATACTCGCAGGCCTTGACGATGAACTCCTCCCGGTGCTTGGCGTCGTAGTCCTCCGGCACCGCGCCCCGGAGCCGCTCCCAGGGCACGCGCACCGCCTCCCGCTGGTTGGGCTTTTCCCGGGCCATCATCTCCGCGGCCAGCTCCCGCGTCAGCCGCCCCGCCTGGCTTTCCTCTTTCAGGTGGTACGCCTGCCCCACGGAGGGGGTGCAGGCGTTGGCCTCCACCTCTTCCAGCACCCAGCTCTGCTCCTCCGGCTTCAGATAGGACAGGCTCACCGCGGGCGTGAACGCGATCCGCCCCTGGTCCACCATGTCCAGCAGTTCCGGGAGGAGATAGGTCAGGCGGATGAAGCGCTGGATTTGTCGGCTGCTATCATCCCCGTTTTCTGCCATTTGGTCCCGTGACCACTTCTGGCCAACTCGGCCAGAAGTTTGTCCCTGATGATTCAAAGCCTCTAATTTCATTTTGTAAGCAAACGCTTTTTCGCTGGGGAGGATGTGCTCACGCTGGAGATTGGCGTCCACCATGGCGATCACCGCTTCGTCGTCGGTCATCTCCCGGACGATCACGGGCATGGTCTCCATGCCCAGGCGCCGGCATGCTTCCAGCCGCCGGTGGCCGGAGACCAGCTCATAGCCTCCCTCCTCCAGCGGCCGTGCAAGGCCCGGCGTGATGGAGCCGAACCGGCGGATGCTCTCCGTCAGCCGGTCCATCTCCTCCCCTTCCAGGTTCTTGAACGGGTGGTCTTTGAATGGGCGCAGTTCCTCCAATGGAATGATCCGCACCCGCTCCAGCTGCCGGTCGTCCCGCTCCTCCTGGGTCGTAAACAGATCGTCCAGCGGTGTCAGCATGCTTGCCACCGATTTTTGTTGTCTGCTCATCGTACAGCCTCCCTTCTCCTGTTGCTGTTCCTGTCGTTTCGTTCCTGTCCGGGCGTCCGCCCGTGGCGCATGTCCCGCTCCACATGGAGCTGCCGTTTCATTTCCCCGCTCGCCGCCAGGATGTCCCGGGCCGTCCGGTTCTGATCGCGCAGCACCTTGATCTGGGTGGTCAGTGTGTCCCGCCTGGCCGTCAGGGCCTTCCTCTCCTCCGGGTCCGAACAGCGCCGCAGCCGATTGCGTACCTTCTCCCGCTGGGCGGTGAGCCCGGCCACCTTTTCCTCCGTCACCTGGATGAACGCTTCCACGTCCGGCACGGTCTGCAACCCGTATTGGGCCAGGACCTGGATGCGCTTGGCGTATACGTCCAGCTTCCGGCAGGCCTCCCGCATCTCCGGGCTCAACGGCTGCTGCTTTGGCTTGTGCCGGTCAAACACCCCCAGCAGATAACAGTAGTGATAGCAGAGCGCCATGAAGCCCGTGACCTTCTTGGCCTTTTTGAAACTGCCGCGCATCCTCCTAGGTTGGGCCGGTATAGTTATCACCTTCCGCTGGGCCGGCTGGTATCTCTCCTGCTGACGGTGCCGCACCTTCCCGCCCACATCGGCCCACACCCGCTCCATTACTTGGGGAAAATCGTAACCTTCCCCCAGCCGGAACATCCGGGTGCTGCGGTCGCTGCCGATCGGTCGGATGGCGGCATACTTCCGGTTGGGGCCCGCCTGCACGATATACCCCAGGCGCTTCATCTCGTCCATGAACTCCTGTCGGCTGATACTTACGGCAGCGGCTTCGTCGATGGCCTCCCGCATGAGGTCGTACCGGGTGGGCAGGCCCTCCTTCTCGGCCAGATAGATGTTCCGAGGCGTTCGGCTCTGGGGCTTTTCGATGACCGTGAGACAATGCTCGGCGCAGAGCTTGTCCGACAATTCCCGGAATCGGTAATAGGCCCGCTTGTTGCAGTCGAACTTCCTTCCGTCCCAGAGGCCCACGGAGTTGACGACGAAATGGTTGTGGTAGGTGCCGGTGTTGAAGTGGGTGGCCACCAGCACCTGATAGCCGTCGCCCCACATCTGCCGGGCCAACTCCACCCCCAGCCGGTGGCACAGCTCCGGCGTGATCTCGCCGGTTTTGAAGCTCTGGTAGGCGTGGTAGGCCACGTTGCCGCCGGTCTTGCCGAAGCGGACCTGCACCGCCGCCATCTCCTCATAGGCGGTGGCGGCCTCGCAGTTCACGCCGGTGACGAACACGGCCGACTCCTCCCGGACCTTCTCCCCTTTGGCGGCGTAGTGGAGCACCGCCTTCAGGTTTTTCAGCTCCGTCTTTTCCGGGTCTCTTGCGTAGTCCAGCACCCGGACCAGCTTATCCTTCACCGGCCATATCTTCGTCACGCCCACGGTCGTCGCTCCCCTCTCCCCGGCAGAGCTCCAGTATCCGGCTCTCGATGGTCCGCATGGCTACATCGATCTGGATAGGCGCCAGGGTCTTCGCGTTCCGGCGGACGTTCTCCGCGGCGTTGTATATGCCGCGAAGCGCCTCCGGGCCCAGCGGCTTCACCTGGTGCCCCATGGCCAGCTCCCGCAGGTATGCGGACAGGCCCAGCCCGCAAAGTCTGGCGCTGCGCTCCATCTTCCGCTTTTCTGTCTCCGTCACCCGGATATTGACGGCAGCGGTCCGTTTTCTAGGCATGGCGCCCTCCTCTCCTGCCGGGGTCCCAGGGGCGGCGCCCCTGCCGGCCGCAGGCCTCCGGGTTTGTGGCAACACAAACCCTATGCTCGTTACACCTGCGTACGGTGTAGCCCCGTAGTGCCACAGGTCGCACCTTCCTGCGGCTGCCCATCGGCTGTCTCGATCTGGTTTTCCCTCTCATTGGATGTCCTCCTTCCGAATTATTTGCTAAACGATTTCGTTTAGCTTCGTTAAGTATACTAAACATTTTCGCTTGTGTCAAGGCTGCACCCAGGAAAAAGTTAAACAAAAAAGTTCATGTCACCTTGACATGAACTAAACATATTTGCTATAATCCGGGCAGATAATGCAAAAGGAGCGATCATATATGGCTATCGGCGAGAGGATACATTACTTCCGCGTCAAGCGCGGGATCACCCAAAAACAGCTGGGCCTGGGGCTCGGTTTTCCGGAGCGGTCTGCCGACGTGCGCGTAGCGCAATACGAGTCCGGCACCCGTACACCGAAAGCGGATCTGATGGCCGCCCTGGCCTACGGCTTGGATGTGGCGCCGGAAGCTTTAAATGTGCCGGACATCGACAGCCTTATCGGCCTGATGCACACGCTGTTCACGCTGGAGGACGTCTACGGTCTTACCGTAGAGGAGGCGGACGGAGAGGTGTGTCTGCGCTTCGGCAGGGACCCGGACAACAAAACGCCCGCGGATCTCCTGACCGCCGTGAGGGAGTGGCGGCGCCAGGCGGCCAGGCTGGAGGCCGGCGAGATCACCCGGGAGGAGTACGACCGCTGGCGGCACTACTTCCCCAAGTTCGACACCTCCCAGCACTGGGTACACGTCCCCTCCCCGCGGTTGAGCGCCGCCCTGACCGCGGCATTCCTCGACCGCCTGAAAGACAAATAAAGAAGCGCCATCCGATCAAAAAGATCGGATGGCTGTTCTCTGTAGTACCGAAGCAGAATAGCCCCCCATCGCAAGCCATAAGTCAAAATAAGTCACACACAAAACTCTTTGAGAGAAGTTGCATATGTGTTATAATCTTGTTGCAAACACTCAGAGGAAATCGACGTCCCTATTACAGAGATTACGGAGATAAGAGAAATGGACGACGCGGGATATCATAATTACAATAAGGTGGAACAGGGTGACAGTACGTCTCTTGCGTATTCAAGGATATACGAAAGCGATCCATTTGAAGAGGCAGAAATAATTATAGATGATTTGAGAGCCGTTATTGATCTTGAAGAAAAGCCTATCTTTCTAGAAGGCGCTGCGAAGCGCCTGTGTTCCCTCGGAGTAAAGTGTACCGCTGATGATACGGACATAATCTCGTCCGAAATCAAGCAACGCTATAAAAACCGTATTGGCGAGGATTGTCCAAGAACGATTTTGAATTGGGCAAAGGGCCAAAGAACCAGCGTAAAGAATCGAAAAAACAATTACGATCTATGTTATGCCCTTGAAATGGACATCCCAGAAACAGCAGATTTCTTTATAAAACACTTCCTTTCAATCCCGTTTAACTATAAGGATAGCACAGACGCAATCTTTTTCTATTGTTTTATGCGCAATCGTCCCTATTCTACAATTAAGAAAATGCTGGAGCGTGCAGAAACATTTCACTCAACTGAGGACACAGCGGTCCATACCACGGAAATTGCAAAGCAAATATGTGATATATATGACGATGAAGAATTCATGCAGTATTTATCTGAACATTGTTATAATAAAGAGCAGCAATTCCAGCGAGCAAGAAATGAGATTATCAACCTGATCCACAAACAAAATGTTAAGAAAAAATCAGAACTTCATTTCCAAGTAATGGGTTTTTACTACTACAACAATCACGAACATGTTTTTCCAAAAGGTAATTTGCTACCTAGGACATTTACTGAGTCACTGCCAACAGACAGAACATTCTTAGATATCACAGATGGAAAAAAGCCAGAGACATATGAAACTTTAAGAAAGGCGCTGATTATTCTCCTTTTCTACGATTTTTATAGTCATACCGATCAATATGATTATGATTTCTATGAAGAAGCAAATCAACGACTTCTTGATTGCGGGTTTGTTCCGTTATATGTAAAGAACCTATTTGATGCTGTGATTTTGTTTTGTAACCACAGTAAATATCCACTAGATACATTCCAAAGTATCAACGATTTACGTTATCAAGAGCCTGAAGAATAATAGCTGGAAACGATTTTTATTTTGTTGGCCATCCTAGGTGTATACTACTATTACTTGGGAAGGAGGTAGCGTTATGAACAACTGCTTAAACAAAGGCTATGAATTGTCCTTTCCTGAGCGGGCAGCAAAGTATACGATCATTGATATCATAGGCCGGGGTGCGTCTACGATAGCTTATCTGGCTTCTGATGAGTCAGGCACAGAGTATATCCTAAAGGAATACTGCCCTCATGCCCTGCGTCTGGAAAGAAGCTCTTCCGGCGCGTTGCTCTGTTCAGAAAAAGATCGTGATAAGTTCGAGCGCGGGAAGCTGGAATTCAGAGAAGGAGCAAACAAACAGAAACAGCTCCGAAATATCATACGTCTTCGTAATGAGACGCCTCCGTTTCATGGTATCTACGAGGCCAACAACACTCTCTATCTGGAAGTGACCCCATATGCAGGAAGAACGCTTGATCGCCTTGATGCAGAACCTTTGTTGACAAAAGTAAAAATCTGCTGTGCAGTTGCTAAACTCATATGCCAGTATCACAATAATGGATATCTCTGCCTTGATATCAAGCCGGACAACATTTTTGTATTAACGAACAGTTCTGAAGAGATCCTTACAGAATTAGTCGAGTATATTGACTTTGACAGCATCCGAAAGAAAAGCGAGTTGTCTTTCGGTAGGTCGCTTTCATTCACAAAACTTTGGGCAGCACCTGAACAATGCAATCCTTATAGTTACAATAAAATCTGTGAGTCGACCGATATCTATGCCATCGGTGAGCTCCTTTTTTGGCTGGTGTTTGGTCGTCATTCAAATTTCGATGAGCACCGGAGCTATTCCGTTTATCCTTTTGATGAGGTTTCAGACACATCGATCAGACAGGCGGTCTCCAGGACTGCTATCCAAAATACACTTTCAGAAATATTTCACTCTACCCTTCGCTCTTCTGTCAGGAATCGCTTCCAGTCGGTCAGCGAATTGACCCCTCTGCTGGAAAAGCTGGTAAGCGAGCTTGAGAACAAAGCCTACATCGTTGAATCTGCGATCCGCCCGAAAGACTTTTTTGTAGGGCGCACCGCAGAGTTGGAACAAATCGACGCCACTCTCAAAGAGCATAATATTGTCTTTGTATCCGGTATTGCCGGTATCGGAAAGAGCGAACTGGTCAAGCAATATGTCTGTGCTCACAAGAAAGAATACGATAATGTCCTGTACTGGGTCTATGATGGCAGCCTTGAAACTGCAATCGCGAAAAACAGCACAGTTCAGGTCAAAGGAATCCAGCACATTCCTGAAGAGACGGATCCTCAGTTTGCAGTTAGACTGCTCAAGCGGATTCGCGAAATCAGCGAAGAGTATCAATATAATAATCTGATCGTCATTGACAATATGGATTGCTTGCTGGAGGAAATGCCCTCCCAGGAAGCATGGGAGCAGATCAATCACATTCCCGGCAAAATCTTGCTTACAACACGGACCGTAGAACCTTTGTATACGACTGTCATGATCGACGTTATCTCAGACAGTAATGATCTCATATGCCTGTTTGGTAAGTACTGTCAATTTCCTGAAGAAGAGCGTGAAAGTGTCCGCAGGATCATAGA
>CANQSJ010000003.1 GCA_947626495.1 uncultured Oscillospiraceae bacterium
GCATCAGCAAGGACGTGGAAGGCGGCATCAAGCTGGCGGAGGAGCTGGCAGCGGAGCTGGGCGGCGTCGTCGGCGGCTCTCGTGCCGTTATCGACTCTGGGTGGCTTTCTGCGGACCACCAGGTGGGCCAGACGGGCAAGACGGTGCACCCGAAGGTGTACGTGGCCCTGGGCATCTCCGGAGCGATCCAGCACAAGGCCGGGATGCAGGACTCTGAGTGCATCATCGCGGTGAACAAGAACGAGACGGCGCCGATCTTCGAGATTGCGGACTACGGCATCTGCGGGGACCTGTTCAAGGTGACCCCCATGCTCACCGAGGCCATCCGCGCCGCCAAGGCTGCAAAATAAGAAAAATAAACAAAGCGAAAGGAGACGCTCCGAAAGGAAGCGTCTCCTTTTTTGTCCGCCGGCCGCGTTTCGGCTCAGTCCTCCGGCAGGGTGAACAGCGTCTGATACCGCTGGGAGAGGGGGAGGAGGTTGTTGTACTCCATATAGAAGTAGGCCGCCAGCTGATCGAAGCGGCTGTCCCCCGGCTCAAAGAAGCCGGTCTCGCCGTCGGCGGTGTAGTACCGGCCGCTGCTCATCCGCACGGGGATCTGGCGGGACAGCTCCAGCACCGTCCGGTAATAGGGGGTCAGAGGCAGCCCGGCCAGGTCCATGACCCGGGGCACCAGATCCACCATGCTTACCGAGCCGATGTCCGCCGTCTCCACCGGGCCGAAGGCCTTGTTGGCCCAGATCATGAAGGGGGTGGAGCGGCTGGCCAGATCGCTCTCCTCTGCGGTCAGGCTCTCCCGGGGGGAGAGGTACTTGATGATATAGGGGGAGTGGTCTCCCACCATGCACACCAGCACCGGCCGGTCCACGGTGTCGAAGTAGTCCAGCAGCCCCTCCAGGGCCTGGTCGGACAGGCGGATGCTGGTGAGGAACTCGTCCAGATCGTCCGTATAACTGCCGAAATCCCGCCCGGTGTGGACGGTGTCATAGGAGGCATCGTTCTGCTCCCAGCCGCCGTGGTTCTGGTAGGTGAGCAGGAACATCATCCGGGGCCCGTCGCCGGAGCCCTCGTACCAGTCGATCATGTTCCGGTAGGTGGACTCGTCGGTACACAGCCGCTCGCCGTAGCTCTCCAGGCCGGTGAAGTCGTCCCGGAAGCGCCACTCGTCGAAGCCCATGGCCGGATAGGCGTGGCCGCGGCCATAATTGCCGGGGGCGCAGGGGTGCATGGCCCAGGTGGTGTAGCCCAGGTCCTTCAGGATGGTGACCACGCTGTTTTTCTCGCTCATGTTCAACAGCTGGAAGGGGGCGCCGGGGGTGAGGATGGCGGTGGAGTTGCTGGTGAGCAGTTCAAACTCGCTGGCGTTGGTGCCGCCCCCCACGCCCACCAGGGAGACCACCGCCCGGCCGCGGATGGCGTTCTCCCGGGCGTACCAGTTCTCCATGTAGGGGACGTCCACGTCCAGGTCGGTGAAATCCTCCAGGTCATAGAAGGTCTCGTTGAGGATGAAGATCAGATCCGGCATCTGCTCCGGGACCGTCTGGGCCGGCATGTCCTCGTTTTCGGCCAGGGCGGAGACCGCCTCGTCGGTATAGCCCTCCGGCATCTTGACCGGGTCCATCATGAGCATCTGCTGGCGCACCACATAGACCGGGTAGCCCTGGTACTGGGAGTAGGTCTCGAAGGGGAACCAGCCGCCGATGGGGTCCAGCCTGTCCAGCATGACGAAGGAGCCGGTGACGCAGCCGGCCAGCAGCACAAAGCCGCCCAGCCCCAGCAGCAGGCGCCGGCCGGTGAACCGCTGGCCGGGATAGACCCACTTCAGCAGCACCGCCAGCAGGGTGTTCACCGCCAGCACCAGCAGGGAGAACACCACCGGCCAGGCCAGATGGAACCGGTATCCGCCGATCACGTCCAGCGCCGTGCCCAGACTGGAGATCAGCCCCACCGTGATGGGCTCGCCCCGGAGGGTGAGGGTGTAGTAATTGGCGATGCCGAAGCCGCACAGCAGCACGTTGCCGATGAAAAAGGCGACGTGCCAGCGCATGGTGACGAGAAACAGCGTCAGATCCACCAGCAGCATCATGCCGCAGTTGAGGAACAGGTACACGATCTTTCGGGACAGGATGTCCCGGAGCGTGACGCAGCTCAGGTCCAGTTGGAGCCATTGCAGGCCGGCCATCACGGCGATGAGCGCCGCGCACAGCACCAGCCGGGTCCGGGGCCTGCCCTCCAGGCGGTGGTTTATGCGGTTGGGAATGTCTCGGATAGAGCTCATGGATGGGTCCTCTCGTGATGGATGCGGGCGGCGCGCGGCCGTCCCGCCTTGATGGTCCGCAATTGGCTTTACGATGATAACACAAACCGGTCCCATTTTCAAGGCGGCCCTCCGGGCCGGGAACGGTGGGATTTTCTGTGGCATTCCGGCGGCGGATGTGGTATACTGCGGTAAGATCATTTTTCCGGAGGGGACCATGGCTTTCGGCAGAGACGATCCCCGGGCGGAGAGCCGTCCGGCGGGACAGGAGAAAAAGCGGGGCGGGGCGGCGCCGGTGGCGCTGATCCTGCTGGCGGCGGCCGGCTGGGGCGTGATCGGGCTGTTCTCCCGGCCCATGAACGCCGCCGGGCTCAGCTCCCTGCAAGTGACCTTCGTGCGGAGCGTCACGGTGACGGTGCTGATGGGGGCGCTGCTGCTGGCGAAGGACCGGTCCCTTTTCCGCATCCACTGGCGGGACGGGTGGATTTTCCTGGGCACGGGACTGATCAGCATCATCTTTTTCAACGTGTGCTACTTCACCACCATCCAGCTGACCACCCTGGCGGCGGCCAGCATCCTGCTGTACACCGCGCCCTGTTTTGTGATGCTGATGTCGGCGGTGTTTTTCAAGGAGCGGATCACCGTCCGGAAGCTGGCGGCCCTGGCCCTGGCGTTCACCGGCTGCGTGCTGGTCAGCGGCATCGGCGCGGGGGGCATCACCCCCTTCGGCCTGCTCACCGGGGTCTGCTCCGGCTTCGGCTACGCCACCTACAGCATTTTCGGCAAGGTGGCGCTGAAAAAATACCACTCCTTCACGCTGATCTTCTATACCTTCGTGGTGGCCTCGGTGTGCCTGGCGCCCTTCGCCCACATCGGCGAGGCCGCGGCGGCCCTGACGGGGAGCGGACAGGCGGCGCTGGCCGCCCTGGGACTGGGCGTCGTCTCCACCTTCATGCCTTATGTGTGCTACACCACCGGTCTGGAGAGCGTGGAGGCGGGACGGGCGTCGGTGCTGGCCTTTTTTGAGCCCCTGGTGGCCACGGTGGCGGGCATCGTGGCGTTCCGCGAGCCCCTGGGGCTGAAAAACACCGCCGGCATCGCCCTCATTTTCATCGCCATCGTGCTGCTGAACGTGCCCCTGGGCAAGGACGCCGGGGCGAAAGGAGAATGATATGAACGTGCGCATCATCACCGACTCCGCCTGCGACATCCCCCAGGAGGAGGCAAAGGCCCTGGGGGTACAGGTGCTGCCCATCACCGTCAACTTCGGCGCTGAGGAGTATTTGGACGGGGTCACCTTGTCCAACCGGCAGTTTTTCGAGAAGCTGGTGGAATCGGACACGCTGCCCCACACCTGCCAGATCACGCCCTTCCAGTACGGGGAGGCCTTTCGCAACCTGGCCGGAGCGGGGGAGGAGGCGGTGTGCATCACCCTCTCCGGCAAGCTCTCCGGCTGCTGGAACAGCGCGTGCATGGCGGCGGAGGACCATCCCGGCCGGGTGTCCGTGGTGGACAGCGAGAGCGTGTCCATCGGCCAGCGGATATTGGTGCTGCTGGCGGTGCGGCTGCGGGACCAGGGCCTGGGTGCGGCGGAGATCGCCGCGGAGCTGGAGGCGCGAAAAAAGCGGGTGCGGGTGCTGGCGCTGCTGGACACGCTGGAGTATCTGAAAAAGGGCGGGCGCATCTCCCCAGCGGTGGCCTTCGCCGGCGGCGTGCTGTCCATCAAGCCGGTGATCTCCATCCAGAAGGGCGAGGTGGCGCTCATCGGCAAGGCCCGGGGCTCCAAAAACGGCGGCAACCTGCTGACCCAGTTTGTGGGCGAGAGCGGCGGCATCGACTTTTCCAAGCCCTACGCCCTGGGCTACAGCGGCCTTTCCGACGCCCTGCTGCAAAAGTATATCCAGGACAGCGAGCCGCTGTATAAGGGCCGGGTGTCGGAGCTGCCCGTGTGCTGCATCGGCAGCACCATCGGCACCTACGCCGGCCCCGGCGCCATCGGCGTGGCCTTCTTCAGCGCGGAATGATTTAAGCTCGGCTCCGCAGAGCGCAAACGTGAACGCCCCCGTCCTTATCGGACGGGGGCGCTTTGCGCTGCGGCATGCCGCGGCTTTTGGTTTGAAAGGAGCGCGCTCCTTTCAAACGACTGTCAGCACTTTTCCCAGATGGTGGCGACACCCATGCCGCCGCCGATGCACAGGGTGGCCAGGCCGCGCTTGGCCTCGGGCCGCCGCTGCATCTCGTGCACCAGGGTGACGATGATCCGCGCGCCGGAGGCGCCCACGGGGTGGCCCAGGGCGATGGCGCCGCCGTTGACGTTGACCTTGGACATATCGAAGTGCAGCTCCCGGGCCACGGCGATGGACTGGGCGGCGAAGGCCTCGTTGGCCTCGACCAGGTCTATATCGTCGATGGTCAGGTCGGCCCGCTTCAGCGCCTGACGGGTGGCGGGCACGGGGCCCACGCCCATGATCTTCGGGTCCACGCCGCCCTGGCCGTAGCTGACCAGCTTGGCCATGGGCTTGAGGCCGTACTTCTTCACGGCCTCGCCGGAGGCGATGATGATGCAGGCGGCGCCGTCGTTGATGCCGGAGGCATTGGCGGCGGTGACGCGCTGGACGTGCTTGCGGGTGTCGGCCTCATGGACCTCGGTGGGCTCAAAGGTGTGCACGATCTGGTCCTCCACGCCCTCGGGACCCACGGGGAACGCGCCGCGCAGCTTGGCGATGCTCTCGGCGGTCACGCCCTTGCGGGGGAACTCGTCCACCTTGAACTCGATGGTCTCCTTCTTCACTTTCACGGGCACGGGGACGATCTCCTCGTCAAACTTGCCGGCGGCCTGGGCGGCCTCGGTCTTCTGCTGGCTGGCGGCGCCGAAGGCGTCCACTTCCTCCCGGGTGATGCCCCACACGTCGCAGATGTTCTCGGCGGTGGTGCCCATGTGGTAGTTGTTGTAGATGTCCCACAGGCCGTCGCTGATCATGGTGTCCTTCAGGACGTTGTCGCCCATGCGGGCGCCCATACGGGCGGCGGGCACGGCGTAGGGGGCCATGGTCATGTTCTCGGTGCCGCCGGCGACGATGATGTCCGCGTCGCCGCACTCGATGGCGCGGGCGCCCTCGATGACGCTCTTCATGCCGGAGCCGCAGACCATGCCCACGGTGTAGGCGGGAACGGAGTAGGGGATACCGGCCTTCACGGCCACCTGGCGGGCGGGGTTCTGGCCCTGACCGGCGGTGAGGATGCAGCCGAACATCACCTCATCCACGTTCTCCGGGGCGATGTTGGCCCGCTTGAGCGCTTCCTTGACCACGATGGCGCCCAGATCCACAGCCGGGGTTTTCGCCAGGGTGCCCTGGAAGCTGCCAATGGCAGTACGGCAGCAGTTTACCAGATAGATGTCTTTCACAGGGGGAGTCCTCCTTATAAAAATTAGCGATTTTCATGCCCCTCCCAGGGGATTGTTTATTTTTTGTCAGCTTCAGTATAGTACACAATATAATAAAAGTCAAGCCTCTCGGCAGGGAATTTCAGCAGTTTCCGGCCGCGGTGTTCCGGGCCGGCGGCGGGACGCGCTGCTCTTGACATTTCCTGCCGGTACCGGTAAAATATCCCCAATGAAAAAACGCAAAAGGAGATCCGTCAAAAATGGACTATCAGGCTCTCTATAAAGAAAAACTCACCACTGCCGACGAGGCGGTGAAGCTGGTCAAGTCCGGCGACTGGGTGGACTACACCTGGTGCACCATGCACCCGGTGGAGCTGGACAAGGCGCTGGCACGCCGCGCGCCGGAGCTGCGGGACGTGAAGGTGCGCGGCGGCGTCACCATGTGGATGCCCGAGATCTGCAAGGCCGACGACGCCGGCGAGCACTTCGCCTGGCACAGCTGGCACTGCTCCGGCATCGACCGGAAGATCATCGCCAAGGGCATGGGCTGGTTCAGCCCCATCCGCTACTCCGAACTGCCCCGGTACTACCGGGAGAACGTGGACGTGGACGTGGTGATGATGCAGGTGCCCCCCATGGACGCACACGGCAACTTCTCCCTGTCCCTGAGCCCCTCCCACCTCTATGACATGTGCGCCAAGGCCAAGCACATCGTGGTGGAGGTCAACCGGAACCTGCCGGTGGTGTTCGGCCTGTGCAAGAGCGAGGTCAACATCGCCGACGTGGACTATGTGGTGGAGGGCTCCAATCCCCCCGTGGCCCAGCTGGGCTCCGCCGCCCCCGGCGAGGTGGACAAGGCCGTGGCCAATCTCATCGTGCCGGAGATCCCCAACGGCGCCTGCCTGCAGCTGGGCATCGGCGGCATGCCCAACGCCGTGGGCGCCATGATCGCCCAGTCGGATCTGAAGGACCTGGGCGTGCACACGGAGATGTACGTGGACGGCTTCGTGGACATCGCCATGGCGGGCAAGATCAACGGCAAAAACAAGAACCTGGACTACGGCCGGCAGGTGTTCGCCTTCGCCGCCGGGTCCCAGAAGCTGTATGATTATGTCAACCGCAACCCGGACGTGATGGGCGCCACGGTGGACTACACCAACGACGTGCAGGTGATCGCCCAGCTGGATAAGTTCATCTCCATCAACAACGCCGTGGATCTGGACCTGTTCGGCCAGGTGAACGCCGAGTCCGCCGGCATCAAACACATCTCCGGCACCGGCGGCCAGCTGGACTTCGTCATGGGCGCATATCTTTCCAAGGGCGGCAAGAGCTTCATCTGCCTCAGCTCCACCATGACCGGCAAGGACGGCACCGTGAAAAGCCGGATCGTGCCCACCCTCACCCCCGGCTCCATCGCCACCGACCCCCGCAGCTGCGTGCAGTACATCGTCACCGAGTACGGCATGGTGAACCTGAAGGGCCTGTCCACCTGGGAGCGGGCGGAGAAGCTGATCTCTATCGCCCACCCGGACTTCCGGGAGGAGCTGATCGCCGAGGCGGAGAAGATGCACATCTGGAGACGGAGCAACAAGTAATTATGTAAACTTAAAGCCGGACGCGCCTGCGTCCGGCTTTTTTCATGCTTCATCCCGGTACCGCTCTGCGGCCCGGACGGTGTTTACCAGGTATTTTATCACCTCCGCCGGGTATTGGCCCGCGGCGGTCTCCCCGGTGACCATTACCGAGGCGGCCCCGTCCAGCACCGCGTTGAAGATGTCGCTGACCTCCGCCCGGGTGGGGACGGGGCTGCGCTCCATGCTGGCCAGCATCTGGGTCACCACCATGAAGGGCTTTCCCCCGTCCCGGCAGGCGGCGGCGATGCGCTTTTGCGCCGCGGGCAGCTCCCACAGGGGCATGTCGTTGCCCAGATCGCCCCGGGCGATGACGATCTCGTCCGCGGCGGGGAGCAGCTGGGGGAGTCTCTCCAGACCGGCCCGGTTCTCGATCTTGGCCAGCAGCCGCACGCGGCTGCAGCCGGCCTCGTCCAGGGCTGCCCGCACCGCCTGCAGATCCTCCCGGTCCCGGACGAAGGGCTGCATCACCCCGGTGACGCCGTGGTCCCGGGCGGCGCGGAGATTGGCCCTGTCCGCCGGCGTCAGGGCGGGGGGATGCAGATCCGCCCCCGGCAGGGCGAGGCTCTTGCGGCTGAGGAGCAGGCCGCCCCGGAGTACCCGGGCCCGTGCGCCGCCGGGAAGGGATCGCTCCACCCGCAGCAGCAGCTTTCCGTCGTCCAGCAGGACCTCCCGCCCCGGCGTCAGCGCGGGCAGGACCGGCTCCGGCACGGGGATGCCGCCTGCGCCCAGCGTCACCGTCCCGCCCTGGGGCAGCGTCACCGGCTGGGTCAGGGCGCCGACGCGCAGCTCCGGGCCCTGCATGTCGATGAGCAGCCCGGGCCGGACGCCGGACAGGGCCGCCGCCTTTTCCAGCTCCTCCAGCCAGTCCTCCGCCCCCGCCAGGGTTATGTGGGACAGATTCAGCCGCAGGCCCGTCATGCCCAGCTCCAGCATCCTTGCCAGCGTATCCGCCCGGGCGCAGGCGGGGCCGAGGGTACCGTAGATCTCCATAAAACGCGCTCCTTTCCCCTTCCCTCAAAAGATAGCACATCCGCCCGCCGGGCGCAAGGGAGACCGCTTTGCGGGGGCCGGTTTCCAGTCATCGCCTATTGACAATCCTGTTATGTTTTGGTATATTTTACGTGCTGCATTAGATATTATTTTGGATATCATTAATTTAATTCACTACATCGGAGCGGAGAACATGGACGTACATACCCAGTATCAGCAAAAGCGCCGCACGGCCGACCAGGTCGCGGCCATGGTGGAGAGCGGGTGGACCTGCTGCGCGGACGCGGCGGCCTCCATCCCCAGGGCCATCATCGAGGCCATCGGCCGCCGGGCGGCGGCGGGCGAGGTGGCCGGACTGACCTTCCACGAGATGCTGGACCTGGCGCCCAGCGCCATGTTCGACTGGCCGGAGGCCATCCGGCCCGTCTCCTGGTTCTCCGGGAAGTATTCCAGAGCGGCAGTGGGCCGGGGGTATGCGGACGTGATGCCCTGCTATTACCGGGATATGCCCGCCCTGCACCGGGAATACGTGGATCTGGACGCCTTTATGACGGTGGTGTCCCCCATGGACGAGGACGGCTGGTTCAGCGCCGGCGTCAACGGCTCTTACAGCGCAACCCAGTTTGAGAAGGCGAAGCACGTCTTCCTGGAGGTGAACGAGAACATGCCCTGGGGCGTCACCGCCCCCCGGATCCATATCTCCCAGGTGACGGCCCTGTGCGAGAACAACGCGCCCCTTCCCATAACGCCCCCCGTCCAGCTGGACGACATCAGCCGGGCCATCGGCGGCTATATCGCCCAGGAGGTGCCCGACGGGGCCACCATCCAGCTGGGCATCGGCGCCATCCCCGAGGCGGTGGGTCTGGCGCTCCGGGACAAACACGATCTGGGCATCCACACGGAGCTGCTGCCGGACTGCATGGTGGAGCTGATCGAGTGCGGCGCCGTGACCAACGCCCGCAAGCCCATCCATACCGGCAAGACGGTGGCCACCTTCACCTTCGGCTCGGAGCGGCTGTACCGGTATGTGGACCGCAACCCCGACCTGGAGATCCTGCCGGTGGAGTATGTCAACGACCCGGCCGTCATCGCCCAGCACCCCAACTTCATCTCCGTCAACGGCGGGCTGGAGGTGGACTTCTTCGGCCAGGTCTGCGCCGAGAGTTTGGGCACAAAGCACGTGTCCGGCACCGGCGGCCAGTCCGACTATGTCCGGGGGGCCACCCAATCCAAGGGGGGCAAGAGCTTCATTGCCTTCCCCTCCACCGCCGCCGGCGGCACCGTCAGCCGCATCCGGGCCACCCTGAGCCCGGGGGCGCTGGTGAGCACCAGCAAAAACGACGTGGACTGGATCGCCACGGAGTACGGCCTGGCCAAGCTCCGGGGCAAGACCCTGTCCCAGCGGACCAAGGCCCTCATCGCCATCGCCCACCCCAAATTCCGGGAGGAGCTGACGGCACAGGCCAAGGCCATGCATATTCTGGTATAGAGACATGGACGGACGAGACGCGCTTCCCGCCTGGCTGACCGCCCGCCGGCTGACGGCCCTGGTGGGCCACAGCGGCACCGGCAAGACGGAGGTGGCCGTGAACATGGCCCTGACCCTGGCGCGGGGCGGGGTGAAGACGGCCCTGGCGGACCTGGACGTGGTGAACCCCTATTTCCGCTCCCGGGAACGGCAGGACCTGTTCCGGGAGCTGGGCATCCGGTTCGTGTCCTCGGCCCAGGCCATGGTGGACGCGGACGTGCCGTCCCTGCCGGCGGAGCTGAACGCCCTGCTCCAGGACGGCTCTCTGCGGAGCATCCTGGACATCGGCGGCGACTCCGGCGCCCGGGTGCTGGGCCGTTACCGCCGCCAGATCGCCGGCCAGGACAGCCAGATGCTCTTTGTGCTCAACGCCCGCCGGCCCCAGGTGAGCACCCCCGAGGCGGCGGAGTGGAACGTCCGGCGCATCGAGGACATCATGGGCCTGCCGGTGGCCGGCATCATCAACAACACCCATCTGTGCGGCGAGACCACAGCGGAGGACATCCTGCTGGGGGCGTCGCTGGCGGAGGAGGTATCCCGGAAAACGGGCATCCCGGTGGTGTGCCACACCGCGGAGCGCTCCCTGGCGGAGCGGCTGCCGGCGCTGGCGGAGCCGGTGTTTCCCATAGAGATCTACATGAAAAAGCCCTGGGAGAAATGAGACGGCCCAGGCGGAAGGAGGTGAAAGCCATGACCGTGTTTTTACATTTTGACCGCGACAAATGCAAGGGCTGCGAGCTGTGCGTGTCCGTGTGCCCCAAGCACATCCTGGCGCTGGACATGAGCGGCACCAACGAAAAGGGCTACCACCCGGCGGCGGTGACCGATCCCTCGGCGTGTATCGCCTGTGCCAGCTGCGCGAAGATCTGTCCTGATTCGGTCATCAGCATTGAAAAGGAATAAGGAAAGGAGTCAGTGATTACCGTGGCAAAAGAGCTTTGGAAGGGCAATGAGGCCATCGCGGAGGCCGCCGTACGGGCGGGCTGCCGGTGCTTCTTTGGCTATCCCATCACGCCTCAGAACGAGATCCCCGAGTATATGTCCATGCGCATGCCCCAGGTGGGCGGCGTGTTCGTGCAGTCGGAGTCGGAGCTGGCGGCCATCAACATGGTCTACGGCGCGGCGGCGTCCGGCGTGCGGGCCATGACCAGCTCCTCCTCTCCCGGCGTGAGCCTGAAGCAGGAGGGCATCAGCGCCATGTGCAGCGGCGAGCTGCCCGGCGTGGTGGTGAACATGATGCGCGGCGGGCCCGGTCTGGGTACCATCCAGCCGTCCCAGTGCGACTATTTCCAGGCCACCCGGGGCGGTGGCAACGGCGACTACCGCACCATCGTGCTGGCCCCCTGCGACATCCAGGAGGCCGTGGACATGACCCAGGAGGCCTTCGATCTGGCGGATATCTATCGCATGCCCGTGGTGATATTGGGCGACGGCATGATCGGCCAGATGATGGAGCCCATCGAGTGGCACGACATCCCCAAGCGGGAGCTGCCGCCCAAGGACTGGACCGCCAGCGGCCGAAAGGGCCGGGACCACAGCAACTTCGTCACCAGCCTGCGCATCGACGCGGCGGACTGCGAGCAGTTCAACCTCTCCCTGGAGGCAAAGTACAAGACCATCGCCGAGAAGGAGACCCGCTGGGCGGAGCAGGACACGGAGGACTGCGAGATCCTGGTGGTGGCCTACGGCACTCCCTCCCGCATCGCCCTGTCGGCGGTGGAGGAGCTGGAGGCCAAGGGCATCAAGGCGGGTCTGTTCCGCCCCAGGACGGTGTGGCCCTTCCCCTCGGAGAGGCTCGCCCAGATCGCGGCGCAGCCCGGGCTGAAGGCCATCCTGGTGGTGGAGATGAGCCTGGGCCAGATGCTGGAGGACGTGCAGCTGGCGGTGAAGGGCGCCAAGCCCGTGCGGTTCTACGGCCGGGTGGGCGGCATGATCCCCAGCGTGGAGGAGATCGCCGAAGAGGCTGAGAAGATCTTGCGGGAGGTACAGTGAGATGACGACAGTCTATCGCAAGAGCGCAGGTCTGCAGGACCGGGACCTTCACTACTGCCCCGGCTGCGGCCACGGTATCGTACATAAATTGATCGCGGAGTGCATGGAGGAGCTGGGCGTGATCGACAGCGCCATCCTGGTCTGCCCGGTGGGCTGCTCCGTGTTCGCAGGCAACTACTTCGCCTGCGACTGCATCGAGGCCATCCACGGCCGCGCCCCCGCGGTGGGCACCGCCGTCAAGCACACCCATCCGGACCAGCTGGTGGTCACCTATCAGGGCGACGGCGACCTGGCCAGCATCGGCGCGGCGGAGATCGTCCACGCCGCCATGCGGGGGGAGAAGTTCACCACGGTGTTCATCAACAACGCCATCTACGGCATGACCGGCGGCCAGATGGCCCCCACCACTCTGCTGGGGCAGCGGGCCACCACCGCCCCGCTGGGACGGAAAAAGGAGTTGCACGGCAGCCCCATGCGGGTGTGCGAGCTGCTGGCCTCCCAGGAGGGACTGGCCTACGCCGAGCGGGTGTGCGTGGCGGATATCCCCCACCTGAACAAGGCGAAGAAGGCCATCAAGAAGGCCTTTGAGCTGCAGCTGGCCGGCGTGGGCTTCACCTTCGTGGAGGTGCTGTCGGCCTGCCCCACCAACTGGGGCATGAGCCCGGTGGAGGCCAACAAGTGGCTGATGGAGAACATGGCCGCGTACTACCCCCTGGGCGTGATAAAGGAGGCGCAGGTGTGATGAAAAAACAGATCACCATTTCCGGCTTCGGCGGCCAGGGCGTCATGAGCATCGGCAAGAGCCTGGTGGAGGCCGCCGTGGCCGAGGGCATGTACGCCACCTGGGTGCCCTCCTACGGCCCGGAGATGCGGGGCGGCACCGCCAACTGCCAGGTGGTCCTCTCCGACGCGCCGGTGGGTTCGCCGGTGTTCACCTACCCCACGGAGCTCATCGCCATGAATCTGCCAAGCCTGCACAAGTTCGAGGACAAGGTGCAGTCCGGCGGGATCATCTTCATCAACAGCTCCATCATCTCCCAGAAGGTGCAGCGCGCCGACGTCAAGGCGGTCTACGTGCCCTGCGACACCATCGCCGACGAGCTGGGCAACAAGAAGGTGGCCAACATGGTGATGCTGGGCGCCTACATCGCCGCCACCGGGGCGCTGAAGGAGGAGACCATCCGCCAGATGCTGGTACATATATTCACCGGTCCCAAGGCCAAGCTGGTGGATCTGAACATGCAGGCCCTGGAGCGGGGCGCCCAGTGCCTGAAGGCGTAATATCCGGCCGGTATCCGTCGGTTATGCGGCCGAAAAAGGGCGGCATCCGGCGACATACGGATTATGCGTGTCATATCCGGGCGGATATGCCATGAGGTATGCCATAAATATCCACGACAGAATAACACAGGACCCGGGACATTTCGTCCCGGGTCCCGCGTTTGCGCCAGGCGCATATCGGTGCTATAATGACCGCAATGACGGTGCAAGGAGAAGTAATTATGTCAACCAATTCTATTTTCACCGATCCGGCGCTGGAGGCGCTGCGAAAGAAATACTTCCCCCGCGTCCCCTGGGGGGAGGACGGGCCAGTGCGCCGGCGGTATCTGGCGAAAGCGGAGGGGCGGACCGTGGAGGAGGCCCTTCAGGCGCTGGCGCTGGCCGAGGGCTTCATCGCCCCGGGGGAGCGCGCGGTGACCGGCGGGCCGGAGACGTGCCTGGCCGCCTTTCAGGGGCGGGGGAGCGGGGACACGCTGGTGTTCGGCCGGGGCCGGGAGTCGGTCTGGTGCGATCTGGCCCTGTCGGCGCCGGACGAGGACGGCTGGCAGGAGCTCATCGTCCGCAGCGAGGAGGGGGAGAACCTCATCGCCCTGGCCGGCGCTGTAGGCGCGGTGCGGTTCAAAAAAGTATAAAAAGGGCGCGCTTTGCAGCGCGCCCTTCCCTTGTCAGCGCTCCTGCGGGCGAGGCCGCCTGCCGGGACCAGGGGGCTACAGCGCCCCCTTCGGACAGCTTTTCACACACTCCAGACAGAGGATGCACTCCGTTGCGTTGGCCCGCTTCCTGGAATTGTCCGTGATATCCACGTCCATGGGACATACCCGCTTGCACTTTCCGCAGGAGATACACTTGCTCTTGTCGCACGTTATCCGCAGCAGGGAAAAATAGCTCATCGGCTTCAAAAACACCGTGACAGGGCAGACGTACTTGCAGAAAGCGCGGTTGTCCTGGAATGTAAATGCGAGCGCGACGCCGACGGCGTAGTAGAGCAGATTTCCGATGATGAACGACCAGAACATGATCCGCTCCATATCGCCGACATGCGCCAGAAACAGCGCGGCGACAAAAACCAGTGACAGGGCGAACGTGATATAGCGGACCCAGCCCAGCTTTTTCCGGGGCTGCCTGGGCTGTTTATAGGGCAGAAAGTCCAGCACCATCGCAGTCCAGCAGGCGTAGCCGCACCAGCCCCGCCCAAAAAGCAGAGGACCAAATATTTTCGCTACGGCATAATGTATCGTCGCCGCCTCAAAAACGCCTGTGAAGAGGTAGTACCAAAACCCCTCTATCTGCATGTTTTCATTGCATATCAGGCCGAGATAAACCAGCATATAGCATCCGACCAGCAGCTGCGTCACCCGGCGGGCGTATTTATATTCCCGTATGTACAGGAAAACGCCCAGGGCAACCGAGACGCCGATATAGCTGAAATTGAGCAGGTAGAATAAATTATCTTTCGTCAGCCAAAGGGAGACGGCGACTGTTTCAAAGACTGCCAGCATAACGGCTGGCAGTATATATTTTTTCATACCTCAGACGGTCTGCAGGGCGTAGTTCATGTAGTAATTGCCCCGGCGTTCCCGGTCCAGGGTGGTGGGGCCCATGTGGCCGGGGTAGACCTCATAGTCTCCGGGCAGCTCGGACAGCCGCTTCAGACTGCGCAGCAGGGCGGGCATATCCCCGCCGGGCAGATCCGTCCGGCCGCAGGAGCCGGCGAAGAGGGTGTCCCCGGAGAAGATGGCGTCCTCGCACAGATAGCACACGCCCCCCGGCGTGTGGCCCGGGGTCTCCATCACCTGGAAGACGAGCTTTCCCACGTTCAGCCGGTCCCCCTCCCGGACCATGACGGAGCCCTCCGGCGGCAGGAAGGCGTAATCGCCCTTGCCCACGTCCCGGGGACTCATGCACACCGTGGCGCCGGTCTCCTCGCGGATGGCGGCCACCGCCAGCACGTGGTCAAAATGGCCGTGGGTGAGGAGGATGTACCGGGCCTGAAGATGGTTCTCCTCCAGATAGTTCAGGATGGTGTTGGACTCGTCGCCGGGGTCGATGATCGCGCACCGGAGGGTGTCCTCGTCGGTGACCACGTAGCAGTTGGTCTCAATCTGGCCGACGGTGAGGGTCTTGATGAGCATAGCGGTCCTCCTTACAGCTCTCGGGTGTCGAGAAGAATGGTGACGGGGCCGTCGTTCTGGCTGAACACCTGCATGTCCGCGCCGAACACGCCGGTCTCCACGGCGAAGCCCCGCTCCCGGCACTGGGCGATGACGGACTCATACAGGGGGATGGCGGTCTCCGGCCGGGCGGCGGCGGAAAAGCCGGGCCGGCGGCTGCGGCAGTCCGCGAACAGGGTGAACTGGCTGATGATGAGCAGACTGCCCGCCCCCGCCTGGGCGGGATTGAGGTTCATCTTGCCGGCCTCGTCCTCGAATACGCGCAGACCGCAGATCTTGTCCGCGATCTTCGCCGCCTCGGCGGGGCCGTCGTCGGCGTGGACGCCCAGCAGCACCAAAAAGCCCCGGCCGATTTGGCCGTGGATCCGGCCGTCGATCTCCACGCGGGCGTTTTTCACCCGGGTCACCACCGCTCTCATGAGAGGCCTCCCCGGTTGATGTCCCGGACGCCCCGGACGGCCTGCAGCTTGTTGATGACGGTCTGCAGCTCGCTGGCGTGCTTCACCTCCAGGGTGATGATGACGGTGGAGGTGCCCTTGCCGGTGTCCCGGGCGTTCAGACTGCGGACCTTGGCGTTCAGGGAGTTGAGCACCGTGGCCACGTCCATGACCAGACCGCTGCGCTCGTCGGAGGTGATGTACAGATCCGCCGCGTAGCTGTCGGTGATGGTGTCCGCCCAGGAGACGGTGATCCAGCGGCCCTTGTCTTCGTCCCGCTGGTAGTTGACGCAGTCCCGCCGGTGGATGGACACGCCCAGGCCCCGGGTGATGAAGCCGATGATGGGGTCGCCGGGCACAGGGGTGCAGCAGCGGGAGAATTTGATGAGGCAGTTGTCCAGCCCCTCCACCAGCACGCCCTGGACGGCCTTGAGCTGCTTCTGCTGGCGGCGGTCCGCCCGCTCCTGCATCTTCTCCAGCTCCGTCTTGCGCACGGTGGTGCGGTTGCGGACGATCTCGTCCCGGATGCGGCCCACCGCGTGGGCGGCGGTCATGCCGCCGTAGCCGATGGAGGCGTAGATGTCGTCCATGTCCTGGACGGCCATGCGCTTGAGGATGTGGGGGAGCATCTCCGGGTCGTTCACGTCCGCCATGGCCAGGCCGATGCGGCGGGCCTCCGACTCGAACATGTCCCGTCCCTGGACGATGTTCTCCTCCCGGCGCTCCTTCTTGAACCACTGCTTGATCTTGGAGCGGGCCTCGCCGCTCTTGGCGATGGTGAGCCAGTCCCGGCTGGGGCCGGAGGAGGAGTGGGAGGTGATGATGGTGACGATGTCGCCGTTCTGCAGGGGGTAGGCGATGGGCACGATCCGGCCGTTCACCTTGGCGCCGGTCATGGAGTTGCCCACGGCGGAGTGGATGGCGTAGGCGAAGTCGATGGGCGTGGCGCCGGCGGGCAGGCTCTTCACATCCCCGTTGGGGGTGAAGACGAACACCTCGTCGTCGAACAGGTCCATCTTCAGATCGTGGTACAGGTCCTGCACGTCGCCGGTGTCCTGCTGGGTCTCCAGCAGCCGGCGGATCCAGGCAAATTTCTCCTCGTCCCCCTCCTTGGAGCCGGCGCCGCCGGATTTATACTTCCAGTGGGCCGCCACGCCGTACTCGGCGGTGACGTGCATCTCCCAGGTGCGGATCTGCACCTCGAAGGGGATGCCCTCGGTGCCGATGACGGTGGTGTGCAGACTCTGGTAGTTGTTGGGCTTGGGGGTGGAGATATAGTCCTTGAACCGGCCGGGCACCGGGCGGAACATCTCGTGGATGATGCCCAGGACGTTGTAGCAGTCCGCCAGGTCGTTTACGATCACCCGGAAGGCGCACAGATCGAAGATCTCCTCCACGCCCAGGTGCTGGGCGTACATCTTCCGGTAGATGCTGTAGATGTGCTTCAGCCGGCCGTAGACCTTGCACTGGATGCCCTCTTTTTCCATGCGCTGGCTGATGCGCCGCTCCATGGACTGTTGGAATTTTTCCAGCGTGTCCCGCCGCCGGTCCAGGATGCTGGTGATCTCCCGGTAGCCCACCGGGTCCAGATACAGCAGCGCCAGGTCCTCCAGCTCGTCCTTCATCTTCTCCACGCCCAGCCGGTGGGCGATGGGGGCGTAGATCTCCATGGTCTCCCGGGACTTGGACAGCTGCTTTTCCGGGCTCTGGAACTCCATGGTGCGCATGTTGTGCAGCCGGTCCGCCAGCTTGATGAGGATGACCCGGATGTCCTTGGCCATGGCCAGGAGCATCTTGCGCAGGTTCTCCATCTGGGTGTCCTCCAGCGTGGAGTACTGCACCCGGGTCAGCTTGGTGACGCCCTCCACGATGTCGGCCACGTCCGCGCCGAACCGGCTGGCCAGCTCCTCGTGGGTGGTGTTGGTGTCCTCCAGCACGTCGTGGAGCAGCGCGGCCATGATGGCCTCGTCGTCCAGGCCCATCTCCCCGGCGATCTCGGCCGCGGCGATGGCGTGGGTGACGTAGGGGGAGCCGTCCTTGCGCAGCTGCCCGTCATGGGCGGCCACGGCGAAGTCGAAGGCCTGGCGGATGCGGTCCGGGTCCACGTTGTGACAGTTCTCCCGGAGAACGGCCATCAGCTGGTCAAACGCCTGGTCAGGTGAAAATTCTGCCATGATCTTTCCCTCTCTCGCTTTATCCGTTCTGCTGCCGCCAGGTGGGGGAGCGGTCCAGATCGGTCTTGGACTGCCACGCCACCAGCATAATCTGCACCTGGTCGTCCCGGAGGGATACGTTGGCCAGGCCCAGCTCCGTGAATACCCGCAGGCCCAGGGCGATCTCCGCCGGCCGGAGCCGGCTGTCCAGACTGCCCAGACGGCTCAGATGGGTCTGGCAGGGGCACCGGCCGTCCAGGCTCCGCCACAGACCCGCCAGCTCCGTCCGGCTCAGACGGTGGTCGCCGATGCCGCCGCCGGCGAGGATGCGGGCGCACAGCGCCGCCAGATCGGTCCGGCGCAGGCCGGTCATCATCAGCTGCACGCTCCGGCGGCCCCGATACTCGCTGATCTGGGGGAAGAACGCCGCGTCCACCCGGTCCCCGGGGGCGGCGCCCAGCTCCGCGGCGGTCTTGGAGAACCAAACGCAGTCATAGCGCTGTCCGGCCTTTTCCAGCTGCAGGCGCACATGGCGGCCGCCGCCGATGGGGGTGACCATGGTCAGCAGCGCGTCGGTCATGCACAGCAGCGGCCGGGGGTTGCCGTTGCCGCAGGGCTCCATGGACTCCAGACTGGCCACGCACTCCATGCTCAGCAGCGCCGGGTCCGTCACCAGCACGTCCGGGTCCAGACTCTCCTCCCCCAGCGGGGGGTGGGCCTCGTAATAGTCCCACAGGGCCTGGCGGAAATTGTCCACGTCCCCGGCGCGGATGTTGAGCCCCGCCGCCAGGGCGTGGCCGCCGAAGGACTCCAGGTGCTCCCCGCAGGCGGCCAGCGCGTCGAACAGGTTGAACCCGCCCCAGCTGCGGCAGGAGCCCTTGCCCTTGTCCCCGTCCAGGGAGATCATCACCGCCGGGGCCTGATAGGCCTCCGTCAGCCGGGAGGCCACGATGCCGATGACCCCCTGATGCCAGCCCGACCGGGCCAGCACGATGGGCTTGCCCCGGGGGAAGCCGGCCAGCATATCCACCGCCTGGTCCCAGATCTCCGCCTCCAGCGCCTGGCGCTGGCGGTTCATCTCGCACAGGGACTCCGCCAGGACCATGGCCCGGTCCGGGTCGGATTCCATCACCAGCGCCGCCGCGTCCTCCACCCGGCCCAGCCGGCCGGCGGCGTTGATCCGCGGCGCCAGGGTGAAGCCCACGGCGTTGGCGCCCAGCCGGGCGAGATTCACCCCGGACAGCTCCATCAGCGCCGCCAGCCCCGGCCGGGGCGACGTGCGCAGCATATCCAGTCCCCGCCGGACGATCCGGCGGTTCTCCCCCGTCAGGGGCATCACGTCGGCGATGGTGCCCACCGCCACCAGATCGGCGTACCGGTCCAGCATGGCCTCCCCGTCCCCGGTGAGGGCGCAGGCCAGTTTGAAGGCCACGCCCACGCCCGCCAGATCCCGGTCCGGTCCGGCCAGATCCGGCCGCTTGGGGTCCACCACCGCCACGGCGGCGGGAAGCTCCGCCTGGCACTCGTGGTGGTCGGTGACGATCATGTCCACGCCGAGAGAGCGGGCATATTCCGTCTCCGCTATGGCGGTGATGCCGCAGTCCACGGTGACGATCAGGCCCGCGCCCTGCTCCCGCAGCCGGCGGATGGCCCCGGCGTTCACGCCGTAGCCCTCCTCCAGCCGGTCGGGGATATAGGTGAGTGTGTGTATGCCGTAGCGTGTCAGGCAGTCCGCCAGCAGACAGGTGGCGGTGATGCCGTCCACGTCGTAATCCCCATATACCGCCACGGTCTCCCCACGGTCCCGGGCCTGCCGCAGGCGGGCCACGGTGGCGTCCATCCCCGGCAGGGGAGGGACGTCCTCCCGGGACGGGGGCTCCGCCGCGAGATAGGCGCGGGCCTCCGCCTGCGTGAGGATGCCTCTGGCCGCCAGCACGGCGGCCAGAAGGGGGGTGCATCCCGCCTGGAGCAGTTCCCGGGGGATGACGGGCGGCTGGGGTATGTTCCAAGCCTTTTCCTTCATGCGCTTCCTTTTCCGAAAAGAGAGATATATTATGCTAATTATACGCCAATCGGAGAGGTATTGCAACGTAAAACCGACCCCGCGGCGGGGATTTGGGAGTTTTTTCCGCCTGTTTCGCGCCGGCGGGAGAATCCGCGCCCACCCTCTTGCAAGCGGCGGAAAAGTGTGGTATAGTACGTCGGTAGACATAAAATGACATCCGGACGGGTTATTTTGTCCGGAATGGGCATGCTAGGACCATTTGGGGGAGACTATGAGCCATAAAACGATCGCGTTATCCCTGGCCGCGCTGTGTGTGGTGCTGTCGGTCATCCTCGTGGTGATGGGCGTGACGATGGCCGGATGGGGCCGAAGCGCGGAGCCTGCGCCCGATGCCGGCGGCCAGCAGGCGGAGGAAGAGCCCGCCGCGCCGGTGAGCGCCGCGACGGAGGAGCCGTCCGTCACCCCCGGCGAGGCGAGCACACCGGCGCCCACCGCCACCCCGGTCCCCACGGAGGAGCCTTGGTCGGGACCCGACGTACCGGCCCAGAGCACGGAGGCCGGCGCGTCCTATTTTGCCGACGCGGGCTTTTTGGGCAACTCGGTGCTGTCCGGGCTGTGGTACTATGACGGCGACAATCTGCTGCCGGACGACAGCTTTTTCTGGAGCGACGGACTGACCATCCTGGGCGCGTCCCCCTATGCGGCCCAGATGTCCGGCTACGGGAAGATCTACGTGGGCTTCGGCATGAACGAGCTCAGCTATGAGAAAAATACCCTGCGCCAGGCGTACAACACCGTGCTGGACCAGCTGGAGGAGAACAACCCGGACGCCATCATCTACCTGGTGAGCGTGTCCCCGGTGAGCCTGTGGAAGTCCTCCAACGACCGCTACATCACCCGGGAGCTGGTGCTGTCCTTCAACGAGATGATCCGCGAGATCGCCCAGGAGCGGCAGGTGTGGTATCTGGACATCTACAACGTGCTCAGCGACGACGACGGCTATCTGCCCTCGGACGTGACCAACGACGGCGTCCACTTCACCCCCGCCCACTATGAGCTGTGGTTTGACTATATGAACACCCATTATATCCCCGACGGCACCGAGGCTCCGCCCGCCGACACCGGCGCGGCGTCAGAGGGGCAGCCCTGAGCCGCGGGGAGCAAATAAAAAGAGAAAAGAGAAAAGGGAGAACGAATATGAAACGAGCCGCTGTATGTCTTTTGACCCTGGTGCTGATCCTGTGCCTGACCGCCTGCGGCGGGAGCAAGGACGTGGATCTGGACGCCCTGGCGGGCGATCTGGTGGCCAGCGCCGCCTTTACCCAGGACATGGGCCAGTACGAGGTGGATGCGTCCCTGGCGGCGCCCACCTACCGCTACGACGCCGCCGACGCCACCGCCTGCCGGTATTTCTACAACAACGGCGGCTCCGGCGAGGAGATTCTGCTGGTCCAGGCCAAGGACGCCGAGACCGCCGGCGCGATAGAGGAGCTGTGCCGGGAGCGGGTGGAACTGCAGAAGGCAGGCCTTGCCAACTACAACCCCGACGCCATCCCCCGGCTGGACAACGCCATCCTGGAGATCTCCGGCGACTATGTGATCTTCGTGGTGGCCGACGACGCCGCCGCGGCCCAGGCCGTGGTGGACGGGTATGTGAAATAATACCGGCCCCACCGGAGACGACACCGGCGGCCCCCTCCTTCGAGGGGGCCGCCTTTTTGCCGGAACCTTCCCTCTTGACCGGAGAGAGAATCTGTGCTATTCTCATACCGCCAAGAGAAAACTGAATACGGAGCCAAAGAAGGAGTAAAACTAACGCTATGAAAAAACGCTTTCTCACTCTCCTTTTGGCGGCGGCCCTGACGATCGCACTCTGCGCCTGCGGAGGCGGCCAGTCATCCCAGACCGCTCAGCCAACACCGGCGGAAGACATCCAGAATACCGCCGGGGACACCGGCTCCACGCAGGCGGAGCCCGACGAGATCACCGTCGGGATCGCCGCAGACCTGGACAGCAGTCTTGACCCACACGTATCTTCGTCGTCGGCAGGAACCAGAGAAGTCCTATTCAACATCTATGAAGGGCTGGTAAAGCCCGACACACAAGGAAATCTCGTCCCCGCCGTTGCCGAAGATTACGCCGCCAACGATACCGCAGACCAATATACCTTCACTCTCCGTGAGGGCGTGCGGTTCCATGACGGACAGGAGGTCACGGTCGGGGATGTCGTTTATTCTCTGACCCGCGCTGCCGGTCTGGACACCGGGGAGCCTCTGATGGCCACCCTGGCGGGCATCGCCTCCGTGGAAGCCACCGACGACAGGACCGTCGTCGTCACCCTGTCCGCGCCGGACGCGGAATTCATCGCCTATATGACCGCCGCCATCATCCCGGAGGGCAGCGATCCCGCCGACGGCGTCGTCGGCACAGGCCCGTTCCGCTTCGTCTCCCGCGCGCCCCAGGAGAATATCGTCATCCAGCGGTTCGACGACTACTGGGGTGAAAAGGCCCAGTGCGCCCAGGTGACCTTCAAGGTCATCGAGGACGGTCAGACCATGGTCATGAGTCTGCGCTCCGGCGCCATCGACATGGCGGCCCATCTGGAGGCCAGCCAGGTGGCGGAGCTGACGGGACTGACCGTGCTGGAGGGCAGCATGAATCTGGTGCAGGCGCTGTATCTGGACAACGCCGAGGCCCCCTTCGACGACATCCGGGTGCGCCAGGCGCTGTGCTTTGCCATCGACAAGCACCAGGTCATCGACCTGGCCGGCGACGGCCACGGCTTCGCCCTGGGCAGCAGCGTGTACCCCGCCTTCGGCAAGTACTTCGACGAGGCGCTCACCGACTACTACCAGCCGGATACCGAGAAGGCCCTGGAGCTGCTGGCCGAGGCCGGCTATACCGAGGACCATCCGCTGCAGTTCACCATCACCGTGCCCAGCAACTATACCCCCCACGTGGACGCGGCCCAGGTGGTGGTGAACCTGCTGGACCAGCTGGGCGGCGTGGTCAGGGCAGAGATCCAGCAGGTGGAGTGGGCCAGCTGGTACTCCGACGTGTACCAGGGCCGGCAGTTTGAGGCCACGGTGTGCGGCATGGACGCCTCCACCCTCACCGGCTCGGCGCTGCTGGCTCGGTTCGTCAGCGACAACGCCAAGAACTTCATCGGCTTTGCCGACGCCGACTACGACGCGGCTTATGCCGCTGCCGTGGCCACCACGGCGGAGGAGGAGCAGGTGCAGTACTTCCTGCAGTGCCAGCAGATCCTCGCCGAGCAGGCCGCCAACGTGTACATCCAGGACCTGGCGGACTTTGTGGTCATGCAGACAAATATCGAGGGCTACCGGTTCTATCCGCTGTACGTCATGGATCTGGCCGGTGTGCACACGGTCTCATAATTGCGCTATGTATTGAAAAAAACAGGAGTACTTCTTGTCACACTGCTCCTCATATCGCTGCTCGCCTTCCTGGCGTTCCAGATCATCCCCGGCGACCCCACCACCAAGCTCCTGGGCAACGAGTATACCCCGGAGCGGGCGGAGGCCCTGCGGCATGAGATGGGACTGGACAGGAACGTGTTCGTGCGCTACTGGGATTGGCTCACCGGTTTTGTCACGGGCGATATGGGCGCCAGCTACAGTTACGGCATGAGCGTGGAAGCGGTCATGGAGGGGAAAGGGATCGTCACGGCGGCCCTGTCCCTCATGGCCTGGCTTCTGGTCATCGCCATCAGCATCCCTCTTGGCATCACGCTGGCGCGCTGGCAGGGCGGAAGACTCGATCGGGTATTCGTGGCCATGAACCAAGTGTTCATGGCCATTCCCCCGTTTTTCCTGGGGATCCTGTTCACCTACATATTCGGACTGGTGCTGAAGCTGTTCGTCCCCGGGGGTTTCATCCGGCCGGAGCAGAGCCTGTGGGGCTTCTTCGGCTATCTGGTGTTCCCGGCCCTGGCCATCGCCATCCCCAAGGCGGCCATGGTGACGAAACTGCTGCGCTCGTCCATCCTGGGTCAGATGCAGGAGAACTATGTGCGCACGGCCTACAGCCGGGGCAACTCCCGCTGGGGCGTGATCCGCGGCCACGTGCTGCGCAACGCCATCCTGCCGGTGGTCACCTTCGTGGCCATGACCCTGGCGGACATCGTGGCCGGCTCCATCGTGGTGGAGCAGGTGTTCGCCCTGCCGGGCCTGGGCCGGCTGCTGCTGGCCAGCATCGGCAACCGGGACTATCCCGTGGTGCAGTGCATCGTGGTCATCATCGCGGCCGTGGTGGTGTTCATGAACTATCTGGCCGATATCGTCACCCAGTATATCGACCCGCGCATTCGGCTGGGGTGAGCGTATGAAGCTGAGACACAACAAAAACTTCGTGTGGGGCGCGGCCATCACCGCGTTCATGGTCGCCGTCATTCTGGTCGGCATGATCTGGACGCCCTACGACCCCAACGCCATGGACGGCGGGGCCAAGATGCTCTCCCCCCGTCTGACCCACCTTCTGGGCACGGACAACTTCGGCCGGGACATCCTCTCCCGGGTGATCGAGGGGGCGGGGGCCACCTTTCTCATCGCCGCGGCCACGGTGGCCATCGGCCTGACCGCGGGGCTCATCATCGGCGGGCTCACGGGGTATTACGGCGGCTGGCTGGACGAGGTGATCATGCGTCTGAACGACGCCGTCGCCGCCTTCCCCAGCATCCTGCTGGCCCTGGTGCTCATCGCCCTGATGGAGCCGGGCAAGTCCAGCATCATCCTGGCCTTGGGGCTGCTGTTCGTGCCCAGCTTCGCCCGGGTGGTCCGGGCGGAGGTGGCCCGGCAGAAGAGCCAGGACTATGTGGCCAGCGCCAGGCTCATGGGGGCGGGGGACCTGCGGGTGCTGTTCGCCCACATCCTGCCCAACATCGTGCCGGTGCTGCTGCCCAGCGTGGCCATCGGCTTCAACAACGCCGTTCTGGCGGAGGCGTCCATGAGCTATCTGGGGGTGGGGGTCCAGCCCCCGGATGCCAGTCTGGGCCGGATGCTGAACGAGGCCCAGGGGTATCTGCTCACCGCGCCCTGGTACGCCCTCAGCGTGGGCGTGGCCATCATCCTGCTGATCCTGGGCTTCGGCCTCATCAGCGAGGGATTGGGGGGACGGAGCGATGCTTGAGATACGGGATCTGCATGTGACGTTCCTGTCCACCGGCAAGGAGGCGGTCCGGGGCGTGGACCTGTCCATGGCGCCCGGCCAGCGGATGGGGCTGGTGGGGGAGTCCGGCTCGGGAAAGACCGTCACTGCCATGGCCCTGTCCGGGCTCATTGAGCGGTGGAACGTGGACATGTCCGGTCAGGTGCTCTTCGAGGGCCGGGATCTGCTGCGCTGCTCCCGGGAGGAGCTGCGCCACATCCAGGGACGGGATATCGGCGTGGTGTTCCAGGAGCCCATGACCAGCCTCAACCCCCTGATGAAGGTGGGCCGGCAGGTGGAGGAGGCGCTGAAGATACATACGGATCTGACGGCCGCCGAGCGGAGGGCCCGGGCCCTGGAGGCCATGGACCAGGTGGGGCTGCCGGACCCGGAGAGAACCTACGAGAAATATCCCCACCAGCTCTCCGGCGGCCAGCGCCAGCGGGCGGTCATCGCCTCGGCCATGGTGATCCACCCGAAGCTGCTGATATGCGACGAGCCCACTACCGCCCTGGACGTGACCGTCCAGGCCCAGATCCTCGGCCTGCTTAAGTCCATCAGCCGCCAGTACGGCGTGGCGATCCTGCTGATCAGCCACGATCTGGGCGTGGTGCGCCGGCTGTGCGAGAGCGTGGCGGTGATGTATAAGGGCCAAATCGTGGAGCGGGGGGACACCCAGCGGATCTTCGACGCGCCGGAGGACGAGTACACCAAACGGCTCATTGCCGCCATCCCCAGGAGGAAACACCATGAGTGAAGAGCGCGTGCTGGAGGTGGAGCATCTCACCGTCCGCTACTCCGACACCGGGGTGTTCGGCCGGGGGCCGGGGTATGAGGCGGTCCACGACGTGAGTTTTTATGTAAACCAAGGGGAGATCGTGGGCCTGGTGGGGGAGTCCGGCTGCGGCAAGTCCACCCTGTCCAAGGCCGTGCTGGGGATGCTCCCCGGCCACGAGGTGTCCGGCCGGATCACCCATTTCACCAAGCGGCCCCAGATGGTGTTCCAGGACCCGGCGTCCAGCCTGAACCCCGCCCGGACGGTGGGGTGGATATTGGAGGAGCCCCTGCGCATCTTCGGCAAATACGACGCCGCGGAGCGAAAGCGCCGGGTGCTGGATATGATGGAGCGGGTGGGGCTGGAGAAAGATTATGTAAATCAAAAACCCCGGCAGCTCTCCGGCGGCCAGCGTCAGCGGGTGTCCATCGCCCTGGCGCTGATCCAGCGGCCCCGGTTCATCATCGCCGACGAGCCGGTATCGGCTCTGGACGTGACCATCCAGGCCCAGATCCTGGATCTGCTGTGGGATCTGCGCAGGGAGCTGGATCTGAGTTATCTGTTCATCAGCCACGATTTGAACGTGGTCTATTCCCTCTGCGACCGGGTGATGGTGATGGAAAACGGGCGCATCATCGAGTCCGGCACGGTGGACCAGGTGTACGACCACCCCCGGCACGAATACACGAAAAAGCTGCTTCAGGCGGTGCGGGATGAGGTATAAAAAGGTGGCGGCGGGGACGTTCCTCGCCCGGCCCAACCGGTTCATCGCCCAAGTGGATATGGACGGCCGGACCGAGACGGTGCACGTGAAAAACACCGGCCGGTGCCGGGAGCTGCTGGTGCCCGGGGCCCGGGTGTACCTGGCGGAGGGGTCCAATCCCGCCCGGAAGACCCGGTATGATCTGGTGGCGGTCCGGAAGGGAGACCGGCTGATCAACATGGACAGCCAGGCCCCCAACGCCGCGGCGCTGGAGTGGCTGCGGGCGGGGAACGTGTTTCCCGCCGGGAGGGAGATAAAGCCGGAGTATACTTACGGCGACAGCCGGTTTGACATTGCCGCTTTCGTCGAAACACGCTCCACAGGTCTCTCTCCGGCGCAGGCGCCGGAGTTCGAGTGTTCTGCGGTTTCTCCTCTCCCCACGCGATTCGCTTCGCTGGATTCGCGTGGGGACCCCAATTCCTCGGAGCTGGCGCTGCTGGAGGTTAAGGGCGTCACATTGGAGCGGGACGGCGTCGTCCTGTTCCCCGACGCGCCCACGGTGCGGGGCACGAAGCATCTGCGGGAGCTGACGCGATTTGCCGCAGAGGGCGGCGGGGCCTATGTGCTGTTCGTCGTCCAGATGGAGGATGTGGCGTATTTCGCGCCCAACGAGGCCACCGATCCGGCCTTCGCCGCGGCGCTGCGCCAGGCCCGGGACGCGGGGGTGCGGATCCTGGCCTACGACTGCCGGGTGACGCCGGACAGCATGACCGTGAACCGGCCGGTGGAGATCCGGCTGTAAAAGAAAACCGCCGGGAGCAGAGGCTCCCGGCGGCTTTTTCAGCGGGTCATTCCGTCTTCTCTTTTTTCTCTTTTGCCAGGGCGAGACCCAAAAGGGGCAGCAGGAGAAGCCCCACCGCGGCGGCGGCCATCAGCACGATGTAGAGCCGGGTCCGCTCCCCGCCGCCCAGAAGGGCGGGCAGCACGCATAGCAGCGCCAGCGCCGGGATGAGCGCCTCGCCTGCGACCAGCAGCTGCTGCCGGCCGAAGGCGCGGCCCATGAGGGCGGGGATCAGGGTGGACGCGCCGCCCATGAGGCAGGCAGTCACGAGGCACAGGGGCAGCCCCGTCAGCGGGCTCACCTCCTTGGGGAAGGCGAGCAGAAGCCAGGCGCAGCCCAGCCCCGCCAGCAGCACCGGCAGGCAGGCCCAGACCTCGCCGGACCGGTCGCAGAGCCAGCCGAAGAGATAGCTGGCGGGGATGGCGAAGATGGCGCCCAGGGCCAGCCAGGTCGCGGCCCGGTCCAAAAGGGAGGTGCCGCCGGCGGCCTTGGCCACCAGCCGGGCCTCCAGGGTACCCAGACATCCGGCGGCGGTGAGGGTCAGCGCGCCCGCCACCCCCAGCACCAGCCAAAAGCGCCAGGTGCCCAGAAGCCTCCCCAGGGACGGGGGCGTCTCGGAATCGTCCTCGCCCTCGGGGGGCGTGCCCTCTCCGTCGGGGTAGAGCCCCGTGTCCTCCGGCGTGTCCCGCAGCAGAAAGCGCACCGCCGGCATCAGCAGCGCCAACGCCAGGGCCAGCGCTGCCCACACCGGCCGCCAGTCTCCGCCCAGCCGGCCGGCGATGCATCCGGCCGCCCAGTCGGCTCCCAGCGCGGCGCACAGCGGCCAACCCAGGGTCACCAGGCCCAGTGCCCGGCCGCGGAAGCGGACGAACCACAGGGCCGTCAGGCACAGCACCGCCGCGGACATGCACACGCACCCGCAGCCGAGCAGCGCCTGGGCCAGCACGTACATCCCGTAGAGCCCGCTGTCCGCCCCGCCGAAGGCGTCCAGGCCGTTGGCGGCCATGATGGCGGCGCAGCCGGCGGCGGCCAGGGCGCTGCCGATGATGAGGGCCTGGCGGACGCCGGAGCGGGCCATGGTCCGGGCGCAGAGGAAGGCCGCCGGCACGGCGAGGGCATAGCCCGCCGCCACGGGCAGCATCAGCGCCCGCCGGGACCAGCCGCCGGCCGCCGGGGTGATGAGCCGCAGGGCCAGCTGGGTCTGTCCCATCTGGATGGCGGCGATGAGGAACGTATAGATCAGCGCCGTCAGGCCCAGACAGAGAGCGTAAACGGTGAATTTTTTGTTGGTGAACATACCCGCGCCTCCTGCCTTACCGGTCGTCTTTCCGTCTTTTCAGGGAGCGGCTCAGGACCACCGCCTCCGCGGCGGTCACGGCCAGCACCGCCGCGGCGATGCCGAGCCACAGGCCTGTCCGGCTTTTTGCCGGCTCCGGGGTTCCGGCGTCGGAGGGATCGTCCTCCCGGTCCTGGCCGTCGGGCGCCTCCGGCGCGTCGGTGGGGGCGGGAGAGGCCGGCTCCGGCGTCTCATCGGGGGCCGGGGAGCCGTCCGGCAGGGAGTAATAAAACGCCGCGTTGCCCTCGGTGGCGGCCAGGGTCCGGCCGCATTTGGCGCACCGCCAGGTGCCGAAGTCGGTGAAGGTGCCGTCCGGGGCGCGCACGGCGTCGTACTGGTATTCGTAGTCGTGGCCCTCGGCGGGGACCAGCGTCTCGCCGCAGACAGAGCAGCGCACGGCATTCTCGCAGTCCGGCGCCTCCCGGTCGGGCACATGGCCCTGGGCGGCGGCGCTCTCGGTATAGCTGTCGCCGCAGACGGAGCAGGTATAGGTGATCTCCCCGTCCTCGGTGCAGGTGACGGTGCGGCCGGTCTGCTCGTATGTATGCTCCCCGGTGGGCAGGGTCTCGGCGGTGTAGGTGAGGCCGCACTTGGCGCAGGTGTAGGCCAGCAGGCCCTTGTCCACGCAGGTGGCCTCCCTCACCACGGACACCTGGAAGTGGTGGGCGCACACGGACGGGTCCACCGCCGGGGAGGGCCCGGGGGAGGGGGCGGGATACGCCGGGGCGCGCAGCGCCAGCGCGGCGACGAACAACAGTATGAGCTTTCTCATGGCGATCGCTCCTTTCCCGGCCGGGGCGGGCCGGCGACAGTATGATACCACGCCGCGCCCCAGGACGAAAAACGTCTTCTGTCGAAAAAACACCCGTCACAGCGGGTGTTTTTTCGCCTCAGAGGGTGATCCTGCTCTCCAGGGGGTAGACCGCCGGGCAGTCGCAGGGCTGGGGGCGGCGGTAATTGTCGAAGAACAGATCCAGGGCCTGCTGGATGTCCCGGTCCTTGTAGCTGGCGCGGAAGGTGTCGTCCAGCAGCCGGGCCAGGGCCCACTTGGGCATATCGTACAGCATGGTGAAGTACAAAAGGAAGTCCCGCAGCACCCAGGGCTCGGCGTCGTCCATGACGATGGAGCGGATGGGCACGGACAGGGTCATGTCCCCGCAGGTGTTGGCCCAGTGGCGCACCACCAGGGACGCCACGCTCCGGGGGATGGTGGCGTTCACGGCGTAATGCTCCGGTTTGGCCCCCAGGATGGCCCGGGCGGTCAGGTCCGTGGCGTCCACCTCCATCCCGGCGCCCCGGGAGGGGGTGATGCCCAGGGCGGCGCCGATGCGGCCGGCCCGGTTGCCGGTCAGGTCCGCGTGTATGTTCCGGCGGCTCAGCTTCAGCCGGTCCACCGCCTGCACGCAGGCGGCCAGCGCCAGCAGGGAGGAGGCGTCCCGTCCCACCGTGAGGGTCAGCTGGGTGTCGCCGGTGGCCAGCATCCGCCGGGCCAGGGCGTCGCTCTGCAGGCGGAGGATGCGGGGGAGCATCTCCGGCAGGGGGACCCAGGGCGTGGTGGACTGGTCGTCCGCCAGGCGGGAGGAGGGCGCTTTGGCCTCCCGGGAGGGGATGGACACCCGGGCGGACACATAGCCGTCCTCGCTGCAGAGGATGTTGCCGTTCTGGGCGATGATGCACTGGCCGGTGTAGATCTTTCCGCCGTCCCCGCCCATGGGGCAGGCCATCGCGACCACGGCCATGTTCTCATGGCTGGCGGCGGCGGCCAGCTCCTCGTTTTCATACCGGCTCATGGCCGTGGCGGGGGAGTTGTCGGAGCAGCACAGCACATCCAGTTCGTGGTGGTGCAGCAGCTCCTCCCGGGGCAGGGACGGGCGGGTCAGCGGATAGACGGCCATCTTTCCCGCCTGGCGCTCCAGCGCGCCCCGGTTCATGTCCTCCGGCAGGCCCGCCGGCAGCACCAGCAGGGCCGCGCCGTCATCCCGGGCACGGCTGATGGCGGCCAGGACGTTGGTCATATTCTGGCCGGGCCGGCCGGGGAACAGCTCCGGCGCGGCGGCGGCGATCTTGATCTTCAAGCGCGGTCAGCCCCTTTCAAAGGTGATCAGATCCTCCGGGAAATACCGCAGGATGGCGGCCCGGGCGGCGGCGAAGTTGCCCTCCTCCACCGTCACGGTGACGGTGTCCCCGGTGACGGCGGCGGTCATTTCATACTCCGGCAGGGCGGGGAACACCTGCTCCTCCAGCACCGACGCCAGCACGGGCAGGTCGTGCTCGTAGCTGGCCCGCTCCGGCGGCACGTACCCCGGGATGGGGTCCCGCCCCACGGTGAGGCACAGGGCCGTCACCAGCACGGCCAGGATCAGAAACAGCGCGCAGCCCGCCGGGCGGATGCTCTTTATAAAGGATTGGCCCGCGGTGAGCTTTTCCTCTGAGGGCCGTTTTTCCTCGTTCACGTCTTAATATTTGATGCGCCAGGCGATATAGTCCGCCACCTCCGCCATGGGGATGCGGACCTGCTCCATGCTGTCTCGCTCCCGGACGGTGACGCAGTGATCGGCGGGGATCTCCCCGTCGCCCACGGTCTGGAAGTCCAGGGTCACGCAGAAGGGGGTGCCGATCTCGTCCTGGCGGCGATAGCGCTTGCCGATGGAGCCCGTCTCGTCATAGTCGCAGGAGAACTCCTTGGAAAGCTGGGCGCAGAGCTCCTTCGCCGGGCCGGAGAGCACATCCTTCTTGCTGAGCGGCAGCACCGCGCACTTGTAGGGCGCCAGCTGGGGGTGCAGGTGCAGCACCGTGCGCACGTCGGGGTTGCCCTTCTTGTCCACGCCCACCTGCTCCTCGTCGTAGGCGTCGATGAGGAAGGCCAGCATCACCCGGTCCGCGCCCAGGGAAGGCTCGATGACGTAGGGGATGAAGCCCTCGGCCATGCCCTCTTCCTTGTATTCCATCTTCTCGCCGGAGAAGGTCTGATGCTGGGTCAGGTCGTAGTCGGTGCGGTCGGCGATGCCCCACAGCTCGCCCCAGCCGAAGGGGAACAGATACTCAAAGTCCGTGGTGGCCTTGGAGTAGAAGCTCAGCTCCTCGGGGGTGTGGTCCCGCAGACGCAGATACTCGTCGTTCATGCCAAGACCCAGCAGCCACTGGTGGCAGAACTCCCGCCAATACTGGAACCACTCCAGGTCCGTGCCCGGGGCGCAGAAGAACTCCAGCTCCATCTGCTCGAACTCCAGGATGCGGAAGGTGAAGTTGCCCGGGGTGATCTCGTTGCGGAAGGACTTGCCGATCTGGCAGATGCCGAAGGGCAGCTTTTTCCGGGTGGTGCGCAGCACGCTCTTGTAGTCCACGAAGATGCCCTGGGCGGTCTCCGGCCGCAGATATACGTCCGTGCCGGACTCCTGGGTGACGCCCTGGTGGGTCTTGAACATCAGGTTGAACTTTTTGATGTCGGAGAAGTCGGTGGCGCCGCAGCCGGGGCAGGGGATCTTCTTCTCCCGGATATAGTCCACCATCTCGTCGTTGGTCAGCGCCTCCACGTTCACGTCCGTGCCCGTCTCCTTGGCCCATTCCTCGATGAGCTTGTCGGCGCGGTGACGGCGCTTGCAGCTCTTGCAGTCGATGAGGGGGTCGTTAAAGTTGGTCACGTGGCCGGAGGCCTCCCAGACCCGGGGGTTCATGAGGATGCCAGCGTCCAGGCCCACGTTATAGGGGCTCTCCTGGACGAACTTCTTCCACCAGGCGTTCTTCACGTTCTGTTTCATCAGAACGCCCAGGGGGCCGTAATCCCAGGAGTTGGCGAGGCCGCCGTAGATCTCGGAACCGGCGAAGATGAATCCCCGGTTCTTGCACAGGGCGACGATCTTTTCCATCGTCTTGTCTTGGGCGCGCATAGGCATAGTATCAGCTCTCCTTTTCGGATAGTGTATTCAGCTTTGGCTCCTGATAGTCCATGGTCCCCAGTTCGTCCAGCGTCTGCTCGAAGGCGGGGATGAATTTTTCCAGGAAATAGTCCACCTCGGCCATGTTGTAGCCCCGGAGGGTCTCCAGGGACCGCTGCTCCGCCCGGAGGAATTCGTCGTTGCCGGCCCGGCGCTCCTCGATACACTTGATGTAGGCGGCCAGCTTGTCCGCGGCCTTCACCAGGCTCTTCAGCGCCGGCTCCGGCTCGGCCAGCAGGGGGGCATAGGAGGCCCGCAGCTCGGCCGGCAGCATGGCCAGCAGCTTTTCCGCCGCCTCCGCCTCCACCTGGCGGTAGGCGGTCATGATCTCCGGGTTGCGGTATTTGATGGGGGTGGGCAGATCGCCGGTGAGGATCTCTCCGGCGTCGTGGAAAAGGGCGGCGGCCGCGGCGGCGTCCGGGTCGCAGGGCTGGCCGAACACATCCCGGCGGATCACCGCCAGCGCGTGGGCCAGCACCGCCACCATGTGGCTGTGCTCCTGGACGTTCTCCGGCATGACGGAGCGCATCAGCGCCCAGCGGCTGATGTTCTTCATCCGGGCGATCAGCGCGAAAAAGCTGTCCACAGACCCCGGTCCCCCTTCCCGCATAGTAAACTATACTATATCATATTGTTTTCCGGTTTTCAATGCCTTGTGATCCGGCGGCGGGCAATGTATAATAGGAGAACGGGAAAGGAGCGCGTTATGGGATTTCCCTTTCTGGAGCGGGCCCGCTGGGTCACGGACAAGTATATACTGACCATGCTGGGGCTGTTCCCGCTGTTCGTGGGCTTTCACGGCTACGGCGCCATCACGGCGTCCAAGTTCTGGTTCTTCGCCGTGGCCACGGGGCTGTGGATGGCGGCGGCGCTGGCGATGCTTCTGTGCGGGCTCATTGCCGGGGAGCGGTACCGGCTGGACGTGCGCCCGGCCCATATCGCGGTGGGGCTGTTTCTGGCCGTCAGCGGCGTGTCCGCCATGACCTCCCCATTCGGCGCCCAGTGTCTGGTGGGGGTGTCCCGCTACACCGGGTATCTGACGGATCTGCTGTGCGCCGCCGCCTTTTTCGGCGTCTCCCAGCTGGCCGGGCCCCGGCGGCGGTACGTGTGGGCCATGGGGATCTCGGCGGCGGTGTGCTGCGCCATCTCGTTTTTGCAGCTTTTGGGGCTGGACCCCTTCCACTTTTATCCGGAGGGGACGAATTATTACGACAAATTCGTGGCCTACAACAGCGCCTTTCTGGGCACCATCGGCAACACAGGGCTGCTGGCGGCCTATCTGTGCCTGGCCGGGCCCCTGACGGCGGTCTGCGCCGTGCTCAGCCGGCAGCGGCGGGACCGGCTGCTGCTCATTCCGGCGGCGATGTGTCTGGCGCTGCTGGTGCTGTGCGACGTGGACGCCGGGGTGCTGGCCCTGTTCGGATGCGTGCTCATCGCCGTGCCGGTGGTGATCCAAAAGGAGCGGGCGGCCCGGATTGCCGGCGCCGTCAGCGGCGGGACCGTGGCGGCGGGATTGGGGGCGCTGTGGTTCTGGCCGGGGAAGAGCGGCACGCTCTATGAGATGCATCAGGTGCTCCACGGCCACCTCTCCGACGAGTTTGGCTCCCACCGGGGCCAGATCTGGAAGCGGTGCTGGGAGCTCTTTCAGGAGCACCCCTGGCTGGGAGGCGGTCCGGGCACGGCGCCCGGCCGCATCCTGATCCAGTGGACCAGCGACGTGCGCCAGCAGACGGTCCAGGAGGACAACGCCCACAACGTGTATCTGGGCCACCTGATCGACGTGGGGCTGCTGGGGGCGGCCGCCTACGTCGGGGCGCTGGTCTGCTCCGCCGTCACCTGGGTCCGGCGGCGGCACGACGGGCCGGTGTATCCCGCCCTGGGCAGCGCCATGGTGTGCTACCTCATCCAGGACTTCTTCGGCATGGGCCTGGTGCTGACGGCCCCCATGCTGTGGGTGCTGTGGGGTCTGCTGGAGAGCACGCCGGAGGATGCGCCGGACAGCGCGCCGGAGCTTTAAAAGGACAAAAGAAAAGAGCGGCACAGTCTTCAAGACTGTGCCGCTTTGTCTGTCGCTCAGGTGTCCGACCCGTTGGCGGGCGGCGCGGTGGGCGGCGTGGTAGCATCCGACCCGTTGGCAGGAGGGGGCGGATTCGTAGGAACGGTAGTCGCCGGCGGAATGGAGGGCGAGGGAGGCGTCACCGGCGTGGGATTGGTGGTGGGATCCGTGGGCGGCGGGGACTGCTGGCCGGAGGGCGTGTTCTGCGGCGTAGTGGAGGGAGACGTGGTCTGGGTGCCGCCGGGCGTGGCCGTGGGACTGGGAGACGGGCTGGGACTGGTGCTGGGGGAGGGGCTCGGCTCCGTGGTCTCGTTGGTCAGGAAGGTGGTGCCCGGGTAGGTGCGCACGATCTGGCCGGCGTACTTGCCCATGAACCGGATGGTCACCACCACGGTGCTGTTGTTGCAGACCTGGGCGCTGACGGTGTAGTCCTGACCCAGGGTCAGCACGTTGGCGCCGTCCCGGATGACCATGGTGCTCAGATTGGTCTCGGCGTTGATGACGGGGACCACGATCCGGCTGGCAGGAGCCGCGCCGGCGCCCTCCGGGGCGGTCTCGATGTCCTCGTCCAGCTTGAACAGCAGCACCCGCAGCGCGTCGTCGGCGTTGTCCTCGCCGGTGACGGAGAAGTGCAGCACCTCGCGCACGATGGCCTCGCCGTCGGCCCCCTCGCCGCCCAGGAAGACCGGCTGCGGGACGGTGCCGTCCGCAGGAGGCGTGGCGGAGGGGAAGTCGGAGTCATCCACCTCGTCGGTGAGCATCTCCATGGCGTTGATGTAGTGGCGCTCGCCGTCGATGTAATAGTCCAGGGTGTCCAGCTTGGAGCCGTCGGACAGCTCCGCGGTCTGGATGAGCCAGCGGGTGCGGACGCCGCTGTCGGTCAGGATCACGTTCTCGTTGTTATCGTCCAGGTTCAGGAAGCTGCCGTTGTTCTCCATGGAGTAACGGGTGTTGCTGGCGTAGTACTCGCCGTTGGTGGTCCAGAGCATACCGGCGGTCACGGCGCCGCCCAGGCACCATTTGCCGTCCTCGGTCTGAACCAGAGGCATATCCACCGTCCGCAGGGACATGCCGCCCAGATTCAGGAGCACCCGCGCGGTGGGGCCGGCGGTGGGCTCCGGAACGGGGGTGGGCTCGCCGGGGGCCTCGGGGTCGCCGTCCGCGGGCTGCTCGCTGTCACCGGCGGTCTCCACATAGCTGAAGTCCACGTCGCCGTCCGCGGGGGAGGCGCTGGGAGAGGCGTCGGTGTCGGCATCCCCGTCGTCCTGGACGTCCTCAGGCAGATCCTGGACCAGGGCGATGACGTAGACGGCGTCGTCCTCCATCTTGTTGTCGTCCAGCAGGGAGTAGACCCCCTCCTGCACGTCGGCGTACATGCCGTAATCCAGCGCCTGGGTGGGCGAGGGAGTGGGCTCCGGCGTGGGCTCCGGGGTGGCGGTGGGCTCCGCCGTGGGCTCCGGGGTGGGCGAGGGCTCGGGGGAGATGAGCTGGAAGGCGAAGGGGGACAGATCGTTCACCAGGAAGGTGACCGCGTGGTCCCGGATGGTATAGGTGCCCACCATCTCCCACTGGTTGCTGTGGTTATAGTGGTGCACCGCCAGGCCGTTTCCGTCGGGCCAGGAGGGATCGCTGACGGTGACATACATGGGTCCCTCAGGGTCCTTTTTGCCGGTCCAGTTGATGTCCAGCAGGACCAGATCCTCCTCGGGGGACACGGCGTCGGGCCGCTGGGTCCCCTCGGTGACGGCGATCTGCCCGGACAGGTTCTTGCCCGTCTGGTCGGAGGCGCCGATCTGGGTGGTGATGCCGGGGGCGATGTCCGCCGTGGCGTCGGCGGTGGTGCCGTTTATGCGGTCCATGATGTCGCCGCCGAACAGCTGCCAGACGAGATAGCCCAGCGCCGCCACGACCACCAGCAGGATGACCACCAGCACGGCGACCTTCCATTTGCCGCCGCCCCGGCGGGATCCCTTCGGATCATATTCCGGCTCGTAGCCGTACGCAGGGTCATAGTCGGACTCATAGCCGTAGCCGGAGTCCGCCCGGTATTCCTGTTCGTTTCCGCGCACGTCCCTTTCGGGTTCGGCGTGCGTTTTTTTCTTGGGCGCAGCGTGCTGCGCCAGATGACTGCCAGACATAGTATCACTACCTTACATTAAGGATGCGCCCATTATAAATGATTTCCAGGGAAAAAGCAACAAAAAATTACGAAAGTTTGCGAAATGGTAAATTATCGCCGAAAAAGCCTGTCAACAAAATTCGCGGAAAGGAGAAAATGTTCTTGACAGGGAGGCTGTTAGTGAGTATAATCAAAAGGCTCGTGGCCGAGTAGTTCAGTCGGTTAGAACGCCGGCCTGTCACGCCGGAGGTCGAGGGTTCAAGTCCCTTCTCGGTCGCCAGCTGCTGTAGCTCAGTCGGTAGAGCGCGTCATTGGTAATGACGAGGTCGGCGGTCCGAATCCGCCCAGCAGCTCCAAAAGCCCTGTAGCGTTGAAGCTACAGGGCTTTTTCCATATCTTTCCGAAAAAAGCGGCGGAGGGCACCGGCGTCGGAGCGGGCGCCAAAGCGGGGCATGTCCGGGCCTTGAAAAAATGAACACTTTCACTCTTGACGGGAGCGGGCGGGGAAGATAATATACTATGTTAGAGAATTGTCCGCGGCGGACAATCAGAAAGAACGCGATCGGATGGGGGAGGGAACATGAGAGATTTTATAATGTGCGTCCTCTATCTGGCCGCGATCGGATCGGTGGGCTTCGTCATCGGGCGCGTGGTGCCCAAGAGGCTGTTCAGAGGCGACCGCTTCCCGTTCCGGTCCTTCCCCTGGGAAAAGGAGGGGAAGGTCTATCAGGCGCTGGGCATCCGCCGGTGGAAGGAAAAGGTCCCGGATATGAGCCAGATCTTCCCCTCCCTCATGCCCTCCAAGAGAGTGCCGGACGCCGCCACCCCCGCGCAGGTTGAGCGGATGGTCCAGGAGACCTGCGTCGCGGAGGGGACCCACTGTGTGCTGAGCCTGCTGGGCTTCGGATGCGTTTTTATCCTGAAGGGCGTGTGGGGATGGGTGGTCTCGATCCTCTATCTGCTGGGCAATCTGCCCTACATCCTCATCCAGCGCTTCAACCGTCCCCGGCTGATGCGGATCCTTCAACTGATGCAAGCAAAAAGAGAGTGTTCATGAACAGAGCGATCATTTTGAGCTGCGATACCGGGCAGGGGCACAACTCCTGTGCCCAGGCGCTCCGGGAGTATTTTGAGGAAAAGGGCGTGGCGTGCGAGATCTGCGACGCGCTGGGCTTCGTATCCAAGCGGTTCACCGGCTTCGTGTCCTGGGGACACAGCTTTATGTACCGGCATATCCCCGGGCTGTTCAAATGGGGATACGCCTACAGCGAGAGGCACCCCGGCGTGCTGATGAAGGACTCGGCCGCCTACAGGATCCTGACCAACGGGACGACGCGCATGTACGAGTACATCCGGGACGGGGGGTTCGACACCGTCGTGTGCACCCACGTGTTTCCGGCGATCATGCTGACCCATGTGCTCTGGCAGCACGAGCTGTCCGTCCGGACGGCCTTCCTGCTCACGGATTATGCCTGCTGCCCGGGAATGGAGAGCTGCGATCTGGACCTGTATTTCCTCCCCTGCCGGTGTCTGCGGGACAAAGAGCACCGGTGCAGGCTGCCCCGGGAGCGCGTCCTCTCCACCGGCATCCCCGTCCGGAGCGCCTTCTGGGACGGGCATGAGAAGGAGCAGGCCAAGCGGATGCTCCACATCGATCCCGGGAACCGGCATCTGCTGGTGATGTGCGGCAGCATGGGCTGCGGGCCGATCGTGAAGATCATGGAGTACATCACCAGAGACTTCCCCTCCGGTCTGGAGGTGACGGTGATCTGCGGGACGAACGAGTGGCTGCGGCGGCGGCTCGCCTTCCGGTACCGGAACAACGGGCGCGTCCACATCGTCGGCTACGCGGACGACACCTCCCTTTATATGGACGCCGCCGATCTGTATCTGACGAAGCCCGGCGGGATCAGCGTGACGGAGGCGGCCGTCAAAAGGCTGCCGATGGCGTTCATCAACGCCGTGGCGGGCTGCGAGCAGTACAACATGGACTGCTTTACGAATATGGGGGCGGCCATTACCGCCGGCTCCACCCGGGAACTGGCCGGGAGGTGTCTGGAGCTCCTCTTCTCGGAGGGGGAGCTGCGGTCCATGCAGGATGCGCTGCAGCCGTTCGGCCGGATCAACGGCGCGGAGCGCATTTACCGGGCGCTTTGCCAAGGAGAGCAGGAATGCAGCAGACAACAGGCTGGGTAGACTACCGCCGGTTCCGGTTCAGCAAACTGAATACGCCGGAGTTTTCGCACCTGAAATACCTGGCCTTCTGGCCGGCCTTCGGGCTGGTGTTTTTGACCGTGGAGCGGCTGTGGGTCCGGGACAGCTATTATCCCGTCCACTGCGCGCTGGACGACCTCATCCCCTTTTGCGAGTTTTTCCTGGTCCCGTATCTGTTCTGGTTCGTCTATCTGGTGGGCTACCACATTTACGCGCTGCTGTTTGACACGGAGTCCTTCAAAAAGCTGATGCGGTTTATCATGGTGTCCTATTCGGCGGCCGTGGTGATCTATATCCTGTTCCCCAACTGCCAGCAGCTGCGTCCCGCGTCCTTTGTGCGGGACAACGTTTTCACCCGCTTTCTGGCCGGGTTTTATCAGTTCGACACCAACACGAACGTGTGCCCGTCCATCCATGTCATCGGGTCGCTGGCGGTCATGAGCGCGGCGTGGAACAGCCGGCGTTTCTCCACGCCGGGGTGGAGGGCCGTGTTCGCGGTCCTCGCGGCGCTGATCTGCGTGTCGACGGTCTTTTTAAAGCAGCATTCCGTGCTCGACCTCTTGGCCGCGCTGCCGATCTGCGCGGCTGCCTATTGGTTCGCCTTCCGCCGATCATTTTAGGACGGACAGAGGGGGAGATGCCTGTGAAAAAAGTCGTTGTGATCCCCGATTCCTTCAAGGGGACGCTCAGCTCCCGGCAGATCTGCGATATCATCCGGGAGCGGGTGGCGTTTCACTTCCCCGGCTGCGAGACCGTGTCCATCCCCGTGGCGGACGGCGGCGAGGGCAGCGTGGACGCCTTTCTCGCCGCCATGGGCGGCGAGAAGGTCCGGCAGACGGTGAAGGGTCCGTTTTTTGAGGACATGCGGTCCTTTTACGGCCTGACGGACGGGGGAAGGACCGCCGTCATCGAGATGGCGGCCTGCGCGGGGCTGCCCCTGGTGGAGGGCCGGAGAGATCCCAAAAGGACCACCACCTACGGCGTGGGGCAGCTGATCCTGGCTGCCGCCGCGCGGGGCGTGGACAGGATCATCGTGGGTCTGGGCGGCAGCGCCACCAACGACGGCGGCTGCGGCGCGGCCGCGGCGGCCGGCGTGAAGTTTTATAACGCCCGGGGCGAGAGCTTCATCCCCACCGGCGGCACCACCGGCGAGATCGCCTCCATCGATGTCTCCGGCCGGGACAGGGTGCTGGACGGGGTGGAGATCGTCACCATGTGCGACATCGACAACCCCATGTACGGCCCCGCCGGCGCGGCCAGCGTCTTCGGGCCCCAGAAGGGCGCCGATCCGGAGACGGTCCGGCTCCTGGACGAGGGCATCGAGAACCTGTGCCGGGTCATCCGACGGGACCTGGGCCAGGATCTGAGCTGTCTGCCCGGCGGCGGCGCCGCCGGCGCCATGGGCGCGGGCATGGTGGCCTTCTTCGGCTCCCGGCTCCAAATGGGCATCCAGACCGTGCTGGACACCGTGGGCTTCGATGAGATCATCGCCGACGCGGATCTGATCTTCACCGGCGAGGGAAAGCTGGACGCCCAGTCCCTGCGGGGCAAGGTGGTCATGGGCATATCCGCCCGGGCCCGGGAGCGGGACGTGCCGGTGGTGGTCATCGCCGGCGGCGTGGACGACGCGGATATCGGCGGGGCCTTTGACCGGGGCGTCACCGCCGTGTTCCCCATCAACCGGCTGCCCCAGGACCTCTCCGTCAGCCGCCACAACAGCGCGGCCAATCTGGGCTATACGGTGGACAACATCCTCCGGCTGCTGAAACGGACCGGAAGGTAAAATCACAACCGAGGCATCAAAGCGCGCCGTCCCGCGGGGACGGCGCGCTTTTCATTATAATTGTGGCTGTATCCGGCTCAGGCGGGATCCTTTTTGCCGGCGGTCCGCCAGCGGCCCGTCCGATACCGGGCGTAGGAGATGAGGAAGTTGACGGCCCAGCCCACGGGCACGGCGTACCACACCCAGGCGATGCCGAAGCGGGGCGCCAGCAGCTTGGCCATGGAAACCCGGATGCACAGGTTGAGCAGGTTCGCCAGGGTGAAGGCCGGCATGTCCCCCGCGCCCCGCAGCAGCCCGTCCGCCGCCATCTTCAGCCCGATGATGGCGAAAAACCATCCCAGAAAGGCCAGGTAATCCTGCCCGGTGGCCAGGGCCACGGCGGAGCTGTCCTCTGCCAGGAACAGGCCGATGATCTGCCGGTCCAGCAGCTCCAGGATGAGGCAGATCGCCGCCGCGCACACCGCCACCAGCTTCAGCGCCGCCCGGAAGCCCGGGTCTACCCGGTCCTGGCGGCCGGCGCCCGTGTTCTGGGCGGTGTAGGTCGCCACGGCGTTGCCGATGCCACTCATGGGCACCACGCACATATTCTCGATGCGCATGGCGGCGGAAAAGCCCGCCAGCGCCTGGGAGCCGAAGCTGTTCACCACCGACTGCACCAGCATCATGCCGATGGACACGGTGGACTGCTGCAAGATGGAGGGCAGGGCGATACGGGCCATGGGCGGCAGCTCCTCGGGGGCGAACCGGCGGCCGGCGCCCTCCATGCGGCGCAGCTGGCGCACCAGCACGGCGAAGCTCAGCAGCGCCGAGATCCCCTGGGCGGTGAGAGTGGCCCAGGCCGCGCCCGCCACGCCCATGTGGAGCCGGGCCACCATCACCCAGTCCAGGACCACGTTGAACACCGACGAGAAGATCAGAAATCCCAGCGGGATGCGGGACCGGCCCAGGGCGTTGAACATGGATGAGAGGATGTTGTACATGAACAGGAAGGGCAGCCCCAGAAAGTAGATGTCCAGATAGGTCACCGCCATGTCCATCACATCCGCCGGGGTGTTCAGGGCCAGGAGGATCCGTCGGTCCATCGCCAGCCCGAAGGCCGCCAGCGCCGCGCTGAGGAGCAGGAAAGCCCCCAGCGCCGTGGACACCGCCGCCTTCATCCGGCCGTAGTTCTTCCCGCCAAAATAGCGGCTGACGATGACGGAGGCGCCGTTGCCCCCGCCGATGGCCACGCAGATGAAGATGTTGGTCAGAGCCATGGACGCGCCCACCGCCCCCAGGGCCTGCTCGCCCACGAACCGGCCCACGATGGCGGAGTCTGCCATGGTGTAGGTCTGCTGGAACAGATTGCCCAGGATCATGGGCGCGGCAAAGGCCGCCAGCGCCCGCAGCGGCGGTTCGGTGGTGAGATAATCGTCCCGCACGGCGTCCGTTCCCCCTTCCATGGCCCGCGGCCGGATTCGACCAGATTATACCCCCGCCGGGGGAGAGAAGACAAGTCCCGGGAAGGGGGATTCGGCAAAGTGCAATCGTTTGCATACCGATTTTAGTGTAAAATGCTAAAATGCAAAGCAGGTATTGACAGTTTCGTTAAAAAGGTCTAATATTGTTCTATCAAATTGGTGATTTTATGAGAAAAATAACCGCCGGATCGCAGGCTTCGCCCTCGAAAAGAAGCGTTTATGCAAAAGCCTTGCACTGAAATGAAAACGATTGCAACGTTGCAAAACCCGCTCCGGCAGCCCCTTTCGGATACATCGCCGCCCCCGCGGCGTGTAGAAATACTTCAAAAACAAAATGAAAAGGAGAATTAGCCATGAAAAAACTCATTGCGCTGCTGATCGCTCTGGTCATGGTGTTCAGCCTGGCCGCCTGCGGTTCCTCCGGCAGCTCTGAGCCCACCGCCGAGACCGAGCCCGAGCAGGAGCAGGCCCCCGCCGAAGAGAGCGGCGAGACCGAAGAGCCCGCTGAGCCCGCGGAAGAGAGCGGCGAAACCGAAGAGCCCGCCGAGCCCGCGGAAGAGGGCGGCGAGATCCTGATCGGCTGCCTGCAGGACATCACCGGCGCCACCTCCACCCTGGGCTCCTCCGTCCAGGCCGGCGCCCAGGCCGCTGTGGATGAGATCAACGCCAACGGCGGCATCGGCGGCAAGACCCTGGTCATGAAGACCTACGACACCAAGGGCGACGTGACCGAGGCTGTCAACGCCTTCATCACCGCCGTCACCGTGGACCAGGTGGCGCTGATCGTCGGACCTCCCGTGGCCAACATCGCCAACGCCATCAAGGAGACCGCCGAGGGCTATGACGTGCCCGTCATGGGCTTCGCTCTGGACCCCACCTGCCAGATCAAGGAAGACGGCACCGCCTATAAGAACATGTTCTGCTTCCAGCCCAGCGCCACGGCCCAGGGCACCATCATGGCGGCCTACGCCCTGCAGAACGGTCTGAAGACCTTCGGCATCCTGTACAACCAGGAGAACTCTTACTCCGTGTCCCTGCTGGCCCCCTTCACCGACCGGCTGGCCGAGGATAACATCACCATCGACGAGAAGCTGATCGTGCCCTACGGCGCGGCCGACACCGACTACAAGACCCTGCTGCAGCCCATCGTCTCCGCCGGCGTGGACGCCATTTACTGCCCCAACTACACCCAGCAGCTGGTGGCCATCGAGCAGGCCGCGGCCGACCTGGGCTACCAGGGCAAGATCATCACCGGCCTGGACGGCGCCCCCAACTTCAATGAGCTGTACGGCGCTGACTGCTCCAACGTGTACTACATCAACAACATCAACACCGACGATCCCGACACCGCCGAGATGGCCGCTGCCGTGGAGGGCCAGGTGAGCGCCGTCAACAAGTACTTCCTGGGCTATGATGTTGTCATGATCGCCAAGCAGTGCATCGAGACCGCCGGTCTGGACGACCCCGCGGCGCTGCGGGACGCCATCGCCAATGTCTCCGGCTTTGAGGGCCTGACCGGCACCATCACCATGGATCCGGCCACCCACATGCCCGGCAACATGGCCATGTTCATGTACACCTACGACAACCAGACGCCCGTGATGCTGGGCGAGTTCGCCGGCTGATGACCGGCACGGGGATGCGTCCCCATCGGTAAAAACACACCTGGCAAGGCCCCCGGCCCCCCTTCCGGGGCCGGGGGTTTTGTGCCGCAACAGCAAAGAATGGAGGCCAGTGATGTCGCTGCAAATCCTGATCAACGGCATAGCGACGGGCTCGATCTACGCGCTGATCGCCACGGGCTTTGCCCTGATCTTCAACGTTCTGAAGTTTTCCAACTTCTCTCACGGTGCAACCATGACCGCCAGCGCCTTCGTGGCGTACTTTCTTCTGGAGGGAAGGGGACTGGGCCTGGTGCCCACGCTCCTCGTCGCCGCCGCGGCCGGGGCGCTGATCGCCCTGGTGGGCGAGTTCGTGGGGTTCCGCCGCATCCTGCTCAACCACTCCAGCGCCACTTATTTCTTCGTGTCCTCCATCACCCTGGGCACGCTGTATGAGGGCCTGGTGACCATCAAGGCGGGGTCCAACTTCTTCAACTTCCCCCGCTTCTTCTCCACCCCCACCATCAACATCGGCCAGCAGGTCATCTCCACCAGCGATGTGGTGATGTTCTGCATCAGTATGGTGGCGCTGCTGATATTGGCCTTCATCATCCAGAAGACCCGTCTGGGCCGGGCGCTGCGGGCCATCTCCTTCGACCGGGATACCGCCCAGCTGATGGGCATCAACTCCACCCGGATCATCCAGCTCACCTTCGTCATCTCCGGCGTGCTGGCCGGCATCGCGGGCGTGTTCCTGGGGATCAAATACACCCTGTATCCCACCCTGGGCAGCCTGGTGGTGAAGGGCTTCATCGCCTCCGTCATCGGCGGCCTGGGCAGTCTGACCGGCGCGGTCATCGGCGCGGTGCTGCTGGGCGTGGTGGAGACGATCCTGCTGAGCCTGCTGGGCTCCGGCTATTCCACCATCGCCACGTTCGGCATCATGCTGGTGTTCCTGCTGTTCCGTCCCCAGGGCATTGCCGGCAGCAACGTGCAGGAAAAAGCGTAAGGAGGTGCGAGGATGTCTGCTCTTATTTCCAACGTTCTGACACAGGTATTCATCACCCTCATCGCCGTGGCGGGCGTGTATGTGCTCACCGGCCTGACCGGCATGTTCAGTCTGGGCCAGGCGGCCTTCATGGCCATCGGCGCCTACGCCTCCGGCCTGCTCGTCATCCGGGCCCACCTGCCCATCCCGCTGGCCATGCTGCTGGCGGTGCTGCTGGCCACGGTGGTGGGCTATCTCATCGGCTATCCCGTGGTGCGGCTGCGGCGTGACTACATATCGCTGGTGACGCTGGGCTTCGGCGAGGCCATCGCGGCGCTGCTCAACCGCATGACCACCCTCACCGGCGGCGCCTCCGGTCTGACCGGCATCCCCCGCACCGTGGGTCTGGGCATCACGGCGGTGTCCGCGGTGATCGCCATCGCCCTGGTGGCGTCCTTCAAGACCAGCAAATACGGCCGGCAGTGCATCGCCCTGCGGGGCGACCCCCTGGCCGCCCAGGCCATGGGCATCAACGTCACCCGGGTGAAGATGATCGCCTTCCTGCTCAGCGTGGCCCTGACGGCCTACTCCGGGTGCCTGTACGCCTTTTATATGTCCTACGTGGACCCCAGCGGCTTCGGCTGGAAGAAGAGCGCGGACTGGGTCATCATGGTGTTCTTCGGCGGCGTCAACAGCCTGACCGGCTCCACCATCGGCGCCTTCGTGCTCAGCGGCCTGCCCCAGGTGCTGCGCAGTCTGCAGAATTACCGCTACGTCATCTACGCCGTGCTGGTGCTCATCATCCTGAACTTCAAGCCCTCCGGCCTGCTGGGCGAGTGGGAGCTCACTCCCCGGAACGTGAAGCGGCTGTTCGCGGGAAAGAAAAAACCCGCCGGCGAGAACAAGGAGGAGGTGTGAGCCATGGCGCTGCTGGAAGTGAAACATATCTATAAGAATTTCGGCGGTGTGAAGGCCATCCAGGACTTCTCCATCGAGGCCGAGGCCGGGGAGATCCATGGCATCATCGGCCCCAACGGCGCCGGCAAGACCACCATCTTCAACACCATCTCCGGCGTGTATGCCCCCGACCAGGGCCAGGTGTTCCTGGGCGGAAAGGACATCACCCACCTGGAGCAGTATAAGATCACCCGTCTGGGCATGGGCCGCACCTTCCAGAACATCCGGCTTTTCTCCGGCCTGACCGTGGAGGAGAACGTGATGTGCGCCTTCGATCCCCAGAGCAAGTACTCGGTGCTGGGCGGGCTGCTGCCCACCCCCAACCGCCGCCGGGAGGAGAAGCGGGGCCGGGAGCTGTGCGCCAAGTATCTGGAGGCCGTGGGGATGCAGGATTACCTGCACGAGCGGCCGGAGAACCTGTCCTACGGCATGCAGCGGCGCATCGAGATCGCCCGGGCGCTGATGTGCGAGCCCAAGATCCTGCTGCTGGACGAGCCCGCCGCCGGTCTGAACCCCACGGAGGTGGCGGAGCTGACCGAGCTCATCAGCCGGATCAGCCAGCAGTTCGGCTTCGGCATCCTGCTCATCGAGCACCGGCTGGAGCTGGTCATGAACGTCTCCCACAAGATCCATGTGCAGAACTTTGGCGAGACCATCGCGGTGGGCACCCCGGAGGAGGTCCAGCATAACCCTCAGGTGATTGAGGCCTACCTGGGCAAGGAGGAATGAGCATGGAGACTATTCTGAAAGTGACCGGCCTGTCGGTGAGCTACGGCCATGTGGAGGCACTGCGCAACGTGGACGTGAGCGTCCGCAAGGGACAGATCGTGTCCATCATCGGCGCCAACGGCGCCGGCAAGACCACCCTTCTGCGCACCATCTCCGGCATGGTCAAGCCCCTGTCCGGGACCATCGAATTCGAGGGCAAGCCCCTGCCCAAAAAGCCCCACAAGATCGTGGCCGAGGGCGTCATCCACGTGCCCGAGGGGCGCAAATGCTTCTCCGGCCTGACCATCCGGGACAATCTGCTCACCGGCGGATACGTGTTCAAGGGCAAGGACCTGAACGAGGATCTGCAGGAGCAGTACAAGCTCTTCCCCATCCTGGAGCAGCGGAAAAACCAGTTTGCCGGTACCCTGTCCGGCGGCGAGCAGCAGATGCTGGCGGTGGCCCGGGGACTGATGGGCCGGCCCAAGATCCTGCTGCTGGACGAGCCCTCCATGGGCCTGGCCCCCATCATCGTCAACCAGATCTACGATCTGATCCGGCAGATCCGGGACCGGGGCATCACGGTGCTGCTGGTGGAGCAGAATGCCCGCAAGGCGCTGGGCATCTGCGATTACGCCTACGTGCTGGAGAACGGACGGATCAATCTGCAGGGCACCGGCGCGGAGCTGCTGGGCTCCGACGAGGTGCGCAAGGCCTATCTGGCCGGGTGAGAATATGAGCTTTACACCGGATTTTCAGCTTGTCCATTTGGGCGTCAACTGCGCCGGCGAGGCGGAGGCCTCCGCCTGCGCGGGCCGGTTCGCGGCGCTGTTCGCCATCCCCCGCAACCCCGCCAAGGAGGGCGCCGGCTCCTGCTATTCCGGCACCCAGATCGAGTGGATGAAGGGTCCCGGCCCCGGGACCCACGGGCATCTGGCCCTGTCCACCGCCGATCTGCCCGGAGCCAGGGCGTGGCTGGAGGAGCGGGGCGTGGCGTTCGACGACGCCTCCGCCAAATACTTCCCCGACGGGCGGATGATGGTCATCTATCTGCGGGAGCAGTTCGGCGGCTTCGCCGTCCACCTGCTCCAGCGGTAACAGGATTTGCAGCCCGGCGGCTCTTTGCGCACCCGCGAAGAGCCCGCCGGAACGAGAGCCGCTTTGCGGCTGTGATAGGGAGGAATCGACATGAACGGTGAAAAGATACGGGTCTGGAACGAGGAGTCTCTGGACCACCGCAACGCGCTGCTGTACGCCATGGGCGTGAGCCAGGAGGACGCCAAGCGCCCCATCATCGGTCTGGTGAACGGCTGGAACGAGATGAACCCGGGCCATTTCCCCTTTGACAAGACCGTCATCGGGGAGATGAAGGAGGAGATCTACGCCGCGGGCGGCCTGGCGGTGGAGCTGCCGGTGACCGGCGTGTGCGACGGCATGTGCTCCAACACCCCCGGCGACCGCTATACCCTGCCCGCCCGGGACCTGGTGTCCGGCGAGGTGGAGACCGTGGCGGAGCTGAACGGCCTGGAGGGCATGATCATCATGGCCACCTGCGACAAGGTGGTGCCGGGCATGATCATGGGCGCGCTGCGGGTGAATATCCCCACCGTCATGTTCACCGGCGGATACATGGCCGCCGGCCGGTACAAGGGCCACATGCTGACCCTGACCCACACCAAGCAGGCCTACGCCGCCTACGTGGCCGGGGACATCTCCCGGGAGGAGTACAAGGCCGTGGTGTGCAACGCCTGTCCCACCCCCGGCGCCTGCCCCTTCATGGGCACCGCCAACACCATGAGCTCCATGGCGGAGATCCTGGGGCTGAGCCCCCACGGCAACGCCAGCTGCCGCAGCCAGAGCGAGAAGTGGCACGCCCTGGCTCGGGAGGCCGCCCGGGGCGTCATGCGCGCCTGGGAGCAGGACGTCCGCCCTCGGGACATCATCGACCAGACCAGCTTTGAGAACGTGGTCCGCTATATGATGGCCACCGGCGGCAGCACCAACAGCGTGCTGCACATCCCCGCCCTGGCCCGGCAGATCGGCTGCGACATCACCCCGGAGACCTTCGACCGCATCAGCCGGGAGGTGCCCGTCATCAGCACCATCTATCCAAACCACCCCACCTATACCATGGAGGAGTTCGACGCCGCCGGCGGGCTGGGCGCGGTGGTGAAGGAGCTGGCCGCCGCCGGGAAGATCGACGTGTCCGCCAAGGGCGTGTTCGGCACCATCGGCGACAAGGCCGCCCTGGCGGAGAACAAGAACCCCCAGGTGATCCACCCGGTCAGCGACCCCATCCACGAGCAGGGCGGTCTGGCGGTGCTGCACGGCAACATCGGCACCGACAGCGCCATCGTCAAGTTCAGCGCCGTGGACCCGGCCGCCTGGAAGTTCAGCGGCCCGGCCAAGTGCTACGACAGCCAGGACGACGCCTGGCACGCCATCCTGGAGGACAAGATCGTGGCCGGCGACGTGGTCGTCATCCGCTACGAGGGGCCCAAGGGCAGCCCCGGCATGCCCCACATGGAGACCTTCATGGCCGCCGTGCTGGGCAAGGGTCTGGGCGCGCAGCTGGCGCTGGTGTCCGACGGCCGCTTCAGCGGCGCCACCGGCGGTCTGGCCATCGGCCACGTGAGCCCCGAGGCATACGAGGGCGGGCCCCTGGCCCTGCTCCGGGACGGGGATATGATCCACATCGACATCCGGGAGCGGACCCTCACCGCCGACGTGAGCGAGGAGGAGTTCGCCCGGCGCCGGGCGGCGTGGAAGCCGGTGCGCAAGCCGGCCACCGGCTGGCTGCAGCTTTACCGCAAGCACTGCACCTCCGCCCACCGGGGCGCCACCGTCTACTGGGACAACGACTGAGAGCGCCGGCGCAGACCGGACCGGAAGGAGCCTCAATGGCAAGCATGAAAGAAGTGGCGGAGGCCGCCGGCGTATCCGTCAGCACCGTATCCCGGGTCCTGAACGGCAAGAGCTACGTCAACAGCGAAACCCGCCGGCGGGTGCTGGAGGTGGTGGAGCAGACCAAATTCCACCCCAACGTCCTGGCCAAGAGCCTCAAGCAGGGCCGCAGTCATACCATCTGTCTGCTGGTGCCCTCCATTGAGAACCAGATCTTCGCCCACATCACCCGGGGGCTGGAGGACACCGCCCGCAAGAGCGGCTTCGCGGTGGTGCTGTGCAACACCGACGAGGACGCCATGGTGGAGCGGGCCTACATCGAGAAGATGAAAACCTACTGGATCGAGGGCTTTGCTATCTGCCCTGCCGCCGCCGGCAACGGGGAGTATATCCGCTCCCTGCGGGCCGACGGGTTTCCCGCCGCCCTGGTGTGCCGGTATGATGAGCCGGACGTGGGGGCCATGGACATCATCTCCGTGGACAACTACCAGGCCGCCTACGACGCCATGAAATACCTGATCCGCACCGGCCACCGGCGCATCGCTCTGGCCGCCGGACGGGAGGATCTGTTCCTCTACCGGGAGCGGTACCGGGGCTACCGGGCCGCCCTGGCGGACGGGGGCATCCCCTACGACGACGAGCTGGTCATGCGGGAGACCAGCGGCACCGACAGCTTTTACCAGGCCACCCGCCAGGTGATGGCCCTGCCGGAGCCGCCGGACGCCATCTTTGCCACCAGCGACCCCAAGGCCTTCGTGGTGATGCACGCGCTGCACGATCTGGGCAAGCGCATCCCGGAGGACGTATCCCTGCTGGGGTTCGACAACGTGGCCCTGTCGTCCAACATGGAGCCGCCCCTGTCCACCGTGGGCCAGCCCCTGTATGAGATGGGCTGCGCCGCGGCCAAGATGCTCCTGCAGCAGATCGACTATAAGAACAAAAACGGAGTGCTGCCCCCGCCCGTCCACCATGTGATGGGGGTGGATCTGATCATCCGGCGCTCCACCGACTGAGACCGCGGCCGGCCGCGGGAAAGGAGGGTCCCTTGAATCCTCTCGGCATCAATCTCAACAACTGGTATCCCTCTCTGGGGCCTGAGTGTCTCGGCCTGCCGGAGCGGATTGCCGCCATGGGCTTTGACGCGGCGGAGCTGCCCATGACCGAGCCGGTGATGCCGGACGGCCTGGGGGAGGAGATCCGCGCCAGCGGCCTGGCCGTGAGTCTGTGCGCGGCGATGGGCCCGGGGCGGGATCTGTCCAACCCGGACGAGTCCGTCCGCCGGAGCACCATGGAGTATCTCACCGCCTGCCTTCGCACCGGCGCGTCGGTGGGCGCCAGCGTGCTGTGCGGCCCCCTCTATACCGGCGGCGGCAAGCGCCACTGGCTGGACGCGGAGGAGAAGGCCCGGGAGTGGGAGCGGGCGGTGACCGGCGTGCGGGAGCTGGCCCGCCGGGCCCGGGACTACGGGGTGGCCCTGGCGCTGGAGCCTTTGAACCGCTACCGCACCAGCGTGGCCAACACCGCCGGACAGATCTTACAGATGGTGGAGGATATCGGCGAGGACAACGTGGGCCTGCATTTCGATACCTACCACGCCTGTCTGGAGGAGCGGGACCTGCTCCCGGCGCTGGAGAGCGCCCTGCGCAGCGGGCGGGTGAACCACTTCCATGCCTGCGCCAACAACCGGGGCGCCCCCGGCCAGGGCATCGTGCCCTGGGACGAGGTGATGGACCTGCTGGTCCGGTACGGCTACGCCGGGCACATCACCATGGAGACCTTCGCCCTGGGCGGGCTGGACAGCAGCTGGGTACAGGTGCTGGAGCCGCCCGACGAGCTGGCGATGACGGGGCTGCGGTATCTGCGGGGCTACTTTGCCCGCCGGGCCGGAAAGGAGAGCACATGAGCGTCGTATTTCCCCTGAAAAACCGGGTGGGCCAGGTCTATGAGCCCTTCAGGATCCGCTTTCTGGAAAAGGAGATCCCCGGCCTGGCGCCGGATGAGGTGCTGGTAAAAGTGCGGGCCAGCGCAATATGCGGCAGCGACCTGCACATCGCCCGGGGCCGGCATCCCTCCGCGCCCCTGCCCGTGACCATCGGCCACGAGTTCTCCGGTGACGTGGCCGCCGTGGGCGAGGCCGTCACCCGGGCCCGGACGGGCCAGCGGGTTTGCGTGGAGCCCTGCATCGTGTGCGGGGTCTGCGACGCCTGCCGCCACGGGGATTACGGCCACTGCGAGCACATCACCTATACCTACCGCCAGGGCAACGGCGCCATGGCGGACTACGTGGTGGTGAAGGAGCCCTACGTCTATGAACTGCCCCCGGAGATGAGCTACGAGGCCGGGGCGCTGATGGAGCCGCTGTCCGTGGCCACCCACGCGGTGCGCCGGGCGGAGGTGGGCCTGGGGGACACGGTGTTCATCGTGGGGCCGGGGCCCATCGGGCTGATGACCGCGGCTATGTGCCGCCGGGCGGGGGCCGGCCGGGTGATCGTGGCGGGCCACGCCGGACGCCGGCTGGAGATGGCCCTGGAGCTGGGCGCCACGGATGTGGTGGACACCGCCGCCCAGGACCCGGCGGAGGCGGTATACCGCCTGACCGGCGGCAAGGGCGCCGACAGAAGCTTTGAGTGCGTGGGCAAGGAGGAGTGCCTCGGCCAGGCGCTGATGGCCCTGCGCTCCAGCGGCATCTGCACCGTGGTGGGCATCTATGAGAAGTCCCCCGTCCAGCTGCCTGTCACCCGCATGGTGACCCACGAGCTGCGGCTGCAGGGCGCCCAGGGCTACTGCTGGGACTTCCCCATCGCCGTCGCGGCGGCGCGGGAGCTGCCCATGGAGAGCTTCATCACCCACACCTTCCCCCTGGAGCAGCTTCAGCAGGCGCTGGACACCGCTCTGGACAGGACCAGCGGGAGTCTGAAGGTGGTTTTGCGCGCGTAACGCCGGCCGGCGGGGTCCGGTCCGGATGTCCATAAAATCATTACCCTGATGAAAGGTGAGATTGCAATGAAAAAGACAGCAGTTGTCACAGGAGCCAGCCGGGGCATCGGCTTCGCCATCGCCCGGCAGCTGGGTCTGGACGGATACAACATCGTCATGGTGGCCACCGGCCCCCAGGAGAAAAACCAGGCCGCCGTCGACCAGCTCCGGTCGCTGGGCATCGACTGCGCTTATGTGCAGGCCAACATCGGCGACCACGACGACCGGCTGCGGATCGTATCCGAGGCCTTGGCCGCCTTCGGCCGCATCGACGCGCTGGTGAACAACGCCGGCGTGGCCCCCAACGTGCGGGCGGATCTGCTGGAGATGAGCGAGGAGAGCTTCGACCGGGTGGTGGGTATCAACACCAAGGGCAACATGTTCCTGACCCAGGCCGTGGCCAACCAGATGCTCCGCCAGGAGCCCCTGGAGGCTGGACGCCGGGGGGTGATCGTGAACGTGTCCAGCTGCAGCGCGGTGGTCTCCAGCCCCAACCGGGGGGAGTACTGCGTGTCCAAGGCGGGGGTGTCCATGCTGACCACCCTCTACGCCGACCGGCTGGCGGGGGAGGGCATCCTGGTCCACGAGGTGCGCCCCGGTGTCATCGCCACCGACATGACCAGCAAGGTCCAGGAGAAGTACGACAATCTGATCGCCCAGGGGGCCTTCCCCATCGCCCGCTGGGGCACGCCCGAGGACGTGGCCAACGCGGTGAGCGTGCTGTGCAGCGACAAGCTCCAGTACACCACCGGCGACTACATCGATGTGGACGGCGGCTTCCACATCAGCCACCTGTGAGGTGCGCCATGGAGGAGGGGACCTTCCGCGCCGGGGCCTATGAGGCGCGGCTGATGCGGTGCAACACCGCCGTGGTGGGCTCCGGGGCCGCCGGCTTCAACGCCGCCGACCGGCTGTGGCAGTACGGCCAGCGGGACATCCTGCTGGTGACGGAGGACCGCTGCGGCGGCACCAGCCGCAACACCGGCAGCGACAAGCAGACGTACTATAAACTCACCCTCTCCGGCGGCGACGGGGACAGCGTCCGGGAGATGGCTGAGACCCTGTTCGCCGGCCAGTGCGTGGACGGGGACAACGCCCTGTGCGAGGCGGCGCTGTCCACCCAGTCTTTCCTGAAGCTGACGGAGCTGGGCGTGCCCTTCCCCCGCAACCGCTTCGGGGAGTTCATCGGCTACAAGACCGACCACGATCCCCGCCGCCGGGCCACCAGCGTGGGCCCCTATACCAGCAAGCAGATGACCGAGCGGCTGGAACAGGCCGTGGCGGACAAGGGCGTGCCCGTTCTGGACCACGCCCAGGCGGTCCGCATCCTCAGCGACGGGGAGCGGGTCTACGGCCTGCTGTGTCTGGACACCTCCGTCCGGGACCGGGCGGCCTTCGTCCTCATCCAGTGCAAAAACGTGGTCTGGGCCACCGGCGGCCCGGCGGGGATGTACGCCGACAGCGTCTATCCCGTCCGCCAGTACGGCGCCACGGGCCTGGCCCTGGAGGCAGGCGCCCTGGGCCAGAATCTGACCGAGTGGCAGTTCGGTCTGGCCTCCGTGGCCCCCCGGTGGAACGTGTCCGGCACCTATATGCAGGCCCTGCCCCGGATGTTCTCCGTGGGTCCGGAGGGGGACGAGCGGGAGTTTCTCATGGACTTCTTCTCCGACCCGGCGGACATGCTCTCCAAGCTGTTTTTGAAGGGCTATCAGTGGCCCTTCGACGTGCGCAAGGTGGCCGGCGGCAGCTCCATCATCGACATCCTGGTCTATCTGGAGGCGGGCAAGGGCCGGAAGGTCTATCTGGACTACCGGACCAATCCCGTGGGCGGCGCGTTCCGCTTTGAGGATCTGGAGCCGGAGGCGCTGGAGTATCTGACCCGGGCCGGGGCCTGCTTCGGCACGCCCCTGGAGCGGCTGGAGCACATGAACGCCCCCGCGGTGGAGTTTTACCGGGACAAGGGCGTGGATCTGGCAAAGGAGCCTCTGCAGATCGCCCTGTGCGCCCAGCACAACAACGGCGGCCTGGCCGTGGACCGGTGGTGGCAGACCCGGGTGGAGGGTCTGTTCGCCGTGGGCGAGGCGGCCGGCACCCACGGGGTGTACCGCCCCGGCGGCACGGCGCTTAACGCCGGCCAGGTGGGCAGCACCCGGGCCGCCCAGTACATCGCCGCCCGTCGGACGGGCGCGCCGGAGCCGGAGGACGCCGGATTTTTGCGGACCGCCGCCGGGGCCCTGGAGGAGATGGGCGCTCTGGCGGAGCGGGCCGTCGACCCTGCGGGAGGCGTGCGCCGGGCCTGGGAAGAGGCCGGCCGGCGGATGAGCCGGTGCGGCGGCGCCATCCGGGACAGCGCGGCCATCCGCCGGTGCCTGGCGGATACGGAGGCGGCCCTGGCCGCCCTGCCGGAGAACGCCAAGGCCGTCCGGCCGGGGGAGCTGATGTGGGTGTTCCGTCTGCGGGACACGCTGATGAGCCAGCGGGCCTACCTCAGCGCCATGCTGGACTATGCCGCCCAAGGCGGCAAGAGCCGGGGCAGCGCCCTGTATACCGACCCGGCGGGGACCAAGCCCTATGAGCAGCTGCCCGACCAGTTCACCTTCACCCTGGACGACGGCAGCCGGGGCGGCCTTGTCCAGCAGATCGGCTGCGGGCCGGAGGGCTGCTCCGCCCAGTGGCGGCCCGTGCGGCCCATCCCGGAGGACGACGACTTCTTTGAGAACGTCTGGCGCGCCTACCGGGAGAACGGAAACATCAACTGAACGAGGAGGCATTCATGCCCTACGCCATGATCGTATGCCTGCTGGGCGTCTTTTTCGGCGGCCTGCTGGGCAAGGCACTGAGCCGGTGGATCACCGACGAGATGCGCGCGGTCCTGCCGTGGATATCGGCCCTGACGGCCATCGGCAGCGGCATCGTGTCCGTGGTGAAGGCCGACCAGTTCTTCGTGGTCTCCTTCGCGGTGATCGTGGGTAGCACCCTGGGCCATATCCTCCGGCTGGAGAAGCGGGTCTATGCCGGGCTGTACCGGGCCCTGGAGCGGATCCCTCACCCGGCGGACTTCGACATGGAGCAGTACGTCACCATCGTGGCCATCTTCTGCACCAGCGGGTTCGGGATGTATGCGGTGATGGTGGAGAGCTTCAGCGGCGACCACGCCCAGATGATCTCCAAGGCCCTGATGGACTTCTTCATAGCCGTCCTGTTCGGCAGCAGCATGGGCGTGGCGGTGAGTCTCGTCGCCATCCCCCAGGGGGTCATATTCGTCTCGCTGTATTTTCTGGCCAAGGTGCTCATGCCCTACCTGACCGGGCCCATGGAGGCCAATTTCATCGCCTGCGGCGGCCTGCTCACCATGGCGGCCGGGATGCGGATGTCCCGCATCAAGATGTTCCCCCTCATCGATATGCTCCCCTCCCTGGTGCTGGTCATGCCGCTGACAAAGCTGTGGCTGGCCCTCATGGGCGGGTAGGAAACTGAAAGGAGAGGCAAATCCCATGGCACACGAGAGATTCCATTACAAGAGCCTGGCCGAGGTGCAGGAAAAGGCCCGGGAGCTGGGTCTGCATTTGCCCTTTGCCGGGGACACCCACGTGCTGGCGGAGCCCTTGCAGGTGCGCAGCGTCACGCTGGCCAACCGGCTGGGCGTGGCGCCCATGGAGGGCGCCGACTCCCTGCCCGACGGCTCCCCCTCGGAGTACACCGTCCGCCGGTATGTGAACGAGGCCATCGGCGGCAGCGCCGTGATCTGGTTCGAGGCCATCTCCATTGTGGAGGAGGGCCGCTCCTCCCAGACCCAGCTGCTCATCAGCCGGGAGAACCTGGACGCCTACAAGGCCATGGTGGAGAAGGTGAAGAAGGCCGGCCTGGACGCCAACGGCTACGAGCCGTACCTGATCCTGCAGGCCAACCACTCCGGCCGCTATTCCAACCCGGGCAACAAGCCCGCCCCCATGATCGCCTACCGCCACCCGGAGCTGGAGCAGTACCGGGCCGCCGACGACAGCTGCATCGTCTCCGACGACTATCTGAAGAGTCTGGAGGAGAAGTTCGGCCTGTCCGCCGGTCTGGCCAAAGAGGCCGGCTTCGACGCGGTGGACATCAAGTCCTGCCACGGCTATCTGCTGGCGGAGCTCAACTCCGCCTACAACCGGCCCGGCCTCTACGGCGGCAGCTTTGAAAACCGCACCCGGCTGCTGCGCAACGGCATTCTGGCGGCCAAGCCATACGAGGACGAGCACTTCATGGTCACCTGCCGGCTGGGCCTCTACGACGGCTACGCCTGGCCCTGGGGCTTCGGCGTCAGCGAGGGCAGCGGCCTCGCCCCCGATCTGGCCGAGCCCATCCGTCTGGTCCGGGAGCTGCACGACGAGCTGGGCCTGGATATGATGGACCTGACCATGGGCAACCCCTACGCCACCACCCACGTGACCCGGCCCTTCGACAAGGGCAAGTATCAGCCGGACGAGCACCCCTTCGTGGGGCTGGACCGGATGATCAACGGCATCGGCGCGGTGAAAAAGGCGGTGCCGGAGATGACCATCCTGGCCTCGGCGCCCACCTATCTGCGCCAGTACGCGGATCTTTACGCCGCCGGCGCGGTGGAGGAGGGCCTGTGCGACGGCATGCTCTTCGGCCGCATGGCCTTCGCCGACCCGGATTTCGCCAATGAGATCGTGAAAAACGGCCGCATCGACCCCAAACGGGTGTGCATGACCTGCGGCTGCTGCGGCGACCTGATCCGGGCCCACAAGCCCACCGGCTGCGTGGTCCGGGACCCGGACACCTTCCTGCCTTTTTACCGGGAATTCCAGGAGATCAAAAAGACCCAGCCGAAAAACTTCCGGGGATGATCGGAGCGGAGACAAGCGCGCCCGCGGCACACCGCCGCGGGCGCAAATTTACATTGCGGTCATATTTCGTTCAACAATTTGTCAACATCCGCCGCGGTGAGCGTACTACAATAGGCGCGAAAGGGAAAGATCCCCGGAATCTATTCCAACAAAAGGAGCGCAAATCAAATGTATGAGAAGAAAACCGCCGGCCGCGGCCGGCGCATCGGCCGGTATCTGGCGGCGCTGCTGTGCCTGGCGCTGCTGGCGGGGGCGTTCGCCGGCACCACCCGTTCCGCCGCCCAGACCGGGCGGGAGCAGATGAGCGCGGCGGATATCTACGAGCAGAACGTGAACTCCACCGTGGGCATCACCACCACCATCACCACCAACGTCTGGGGCTATCAGACCCAGGCCGCCGTCTCCGGCTCCGGCTTCATCATCTCCCGGGATGGCTACATCCTCACCAACTACCACGTGGTGGAGGGCGCTGAGTCCATCATCGTCACCGCCTATTCCGGCGAGACCTACGACGGGGCCCTGGTGGGCTATGACGAGAGCAACGACATCGCCGTGCTGAAGGTAGAGGCGGAGGATCTGATCCCCGTCACCATCGGCGACTCCGACGCGCTGCGGGTGGGGGACGAGGTCATCGCCATCGGCAACCCCCTGGGCGAGCTGACCTTCTCCCTGACCGGCGGCATGATCAGCGCCCTGGACCGGGAGATCACCGTGTCCGGCGGCGAGACCATGGATCTGATCCAGACCGACTGCGCCATCAACTCCGGCAACTCCGGCGGCGCGCTGTTCAATATGTACGGCGAGGTCATCGGCATCACCAACGCCAAGTACTCCAGCCGGACGGGCAGCTCGGGGGCGTCCATCGACAACATCGGCTTCGCCATCCCCATCAGCCGGGTGTTCGGCATTGTGGAGAGCATCATGACCGAGGGCGTGGTCTCCAAGCCCTATATCGGCGTGACCGTGAGCGATGTGAGCGAGGAGGCCCTGTCCTACGGCCTGCCCGAGGGCGCGTCCGTGAGGAGCGTGGTGGCGGACAGCCCCGCCGAGAAGGCCGGCCTGCAGGAGAATGACATCATCACCGCCGCGAACGGCCAGCCCGTCTCCGGCAGAGGGGATCTGAAGGACATCGTGTCGGCGTCCAAGGCGGGCGACACGCTGGCCCTCACCGTCTATCGCCAGGGCCAGACCGTGGAGCTGACCGTGGAGGTGGGCGAGGACGTCCAGCCCGCCATGCCGGAGGAGGACCAGGCGGAGCAGGCGCCCGAAAACTCCCTGGAGGACTTCTTCTCCCAGCTTCCCGACGGCAGCGATTCGTAAAGCAACGACAGCGGACCCGGGAGACGCTCTGCGCGCCTCCCGGGTCTTTTTTATGGGCTTTCGGTCTTTTCACCCTCCGGCAGGATGCAGCGCATGCAGATCGCCACAATCCGGTCGATGGGGTCGGCGCAGTCCTTTTTCAGCCATTCCCGGACGACAGAGGTGATGCCGCCGAGATAGAAATGGACGATGTAGGCCTTTTCCGGTTCCGGAAAATGGAACTTATCCAGGGTGGGAGAAAAGATGCTGTCGAACAGCTGCTGAAAGGTGCGCCGGGTGCGGAAGACCTCCTGGTGCTCCAGGACCACCTGATAGATGCGCTTGTTTGACCGGACGAATTCCAGGTACGGCCGCAGATATGCGGGGGAGATGAGGATCGAATCCTCCGGGCGATCGGAGGCCAGACGTTTTTCCATGTCCGTCAGATCGGCGGAATACCGCTGAAAGCACTTGTTGTTGGTGTACTCCACGCACTCGTCCAGCAGATCGGCGACGGTCTCGTAATGCAGATAGAAGGTGGAACGGTTGACTCCGGCCCTTTCGCAGATCTCTTTTACGGTGATGTACGCCAGATCCTTTTTCTCCAGACATGCGATCAGCGCCTCGTCCATCCGGGCGGCAGTGCTGGCATATTTGCTCTCCGCTTTGTTCAACCGTTCCGCCTCCTTATCCCCGCCGTGCGAGGTCAGCTTTCGTCGCCCGCGATCTCCGTGGCCAGACGGATGATGTCGCCGGCATACTTGTCCTTGCCCCGCTGCAGGACCCGCTTATAGAGCGGGTAGTTCACGCCCATCCCGGCGAAACCCGCGATCCCCACGGCGATGCCCAGCGCGGTGGATGCGGCGGTCCCCCCGCCGATGACGCCCATGGCCAGGCACATGCCCGTCCCGGCGACCAGGGAGCAGAGGACGCCAAAGGCGTAGGTGAAGACCTGGGCGGGCAGCTTCGCCGCCCGATCCAGCTTTCGCAGCGCCACCACCTTGGACGCACTCTTTTTGGAATACTCGTTCACGATGGCCTCGGCATAGATCTTGTCTGTGTTCATGGATTCTTCCCTCCGTTTGGTTTTATGGCTCTATGATAGCGGCCGGAGGGATGAAACGGAACGACACCGCGGGGAATTTCTGTTGTGCGGCAGCTAATTGTGGCAGTGGTTGGGCCCCCAAAGGGCTCGCCAGCCCTTTGGGGAAAAGGAGAAAGCGCCTTGACCGATGGAGGGTACCCGCTTGCGGGGACCGGACATCTTCAAGGCGCTTTCGACGTTGTATCAGGCCCGGTGCATGGGCACGGAGTCGGCGCCCATCTTTTTCAGATTCTCCAGCACGCCCCGCTTGTCGGCCTGGCCGATCAGGGCGTCCCGGGACTTTCGGGCCTCCGCCACGGTCATGTTCTTGCTGGGGCCGCCTACGCAGCCGCCCTCGCACACCATGCCCTCCACGAAGTCCGCCGGCAGCCGGCCCGCCTTCATGAGCAGCAGCGCCTTCTTGCACTCCGCCGCGCCGTTGCAGCGCATCACCTCGGGATGGATGTCCTCGCCCATCTCCTCGAAGCACCGCACCACCGCGGCGGTGACGCCGCCGCCGTCGCCGAAGCGCTTGCCGTACACGCTGCTCTGCTGCTTGTCGATGGGCTCCGGCTCCAGCTCGATGTTTTTGCCGTACATCAGCGAGCGAATCTCCCCGTAGGTCAGCACATAATCCGCGTTGCCCTCGATGCCGTGCATGTTGACCTCGCTCTTTTTCGCGATGCAGGGGCCCACGAACACCGTCACCGTGTAGGGGTCCAGCTGCTTGAGGTACCGGCTCACCGCGCACATGGGGGAAACGGTGGTGGACATGTTTTCCGCCAGGGCCGGGAAGTGGAGCTTTATCATATTCACAAAGGCGGGGCAGCAGGAGGTGGTCATCTTCTTCCCCTCCTTATAGGCCTCGGCCCACTCGGCGGCCTCCGCCGCGGCGGTCATGTCGCCGCCCAGGCCCACCTCGATCATATCGGCGAAGCCCGCCTTCTTCAGGGCCGTGCGCCAGCTGGTCATGGTGATGCCCTCGCCGAACTGGCCCTCGGTGGCCGGCGCCAGCATGGCGATCACCTTCTTGCCCGCCTTGATCTCGTTGATCACCTGCACCACCGACGCCTTGGTGCCGATGGCGCCGAAGGGGCAGTTGTGGATGCAGATGCCGCAGCGGATGCACTTGGACTCGTCGATCTTGCAGATGCCGTACTCGTCGTAGGTGATGGCGTCCGCGGGGCAGACCTTCTTGCAGGGCCGCTCCAGATGGGCGATGGCGTTGTAGGGGCAGGCGGCGGCGCACTTGCCGCACTCCCGGCACTTGTTGGGGTCTATGTAGGAGCGGGTGGGGCCCATGGAGATGGCGCCGAACTGGCAGGAGTTCTGGCAGGCCTTGCCCACGCACTTGCGGCAGTTGTCCGTGACGATGTAGGAGGCGATGGGACACTCCTCGCAGGCGGCGTTGATGACCTGGACCATGTTGTCGGACTCGTTGCCGGTGGGGCACAGCCCCTCGGCCAGGCGCACCCGCTGGCGGATGATCTCCCGTTCCTTATAAATGCAGCAGCGGAACTGGGCCTGGGGTCCGGGAATCAGCTCATAAGGGATCTGGTCCCGTCCCTCGTCCAGCTTGCCCTCCCAGGCCAGCTGGCACACCAGTCGCATGACCTCGTGCTTGATCTTGGCGATGGCTTCGTCGTTGGTGACCATGACGGCGTTCTCCTTTTTTCCGTTTTTGGCGATACGGGCCGATTATAATCCTTTCTCCGCCGATTTGCAACGCCGTGCCGGGGCGGTTTCGGTATTTTCCCAAAAAACGCCGCCGGCGGGAGGCGGATTTCTGGTCCCGGGGCGCATTGACAAGCCCCGGACGCCGTGCTAGAATACCGGAAAAAGGCGGCCGGGGCCGCCTCGCAGCGAGAGAAGGGATCGCCTTGAAAAGGTCTGCAGCCGTTTTGGGACCGAAGGGGATCCTTTTTTCCTTTTGCCCCGGGCGGGGCGGGCGGCGTCATTGCCGGTCCGGCCGTATTTGTTTTTATCGCTGTTTTTCCGGTCTGTGGGACGCTTTTGACGCGCCGGCACGGGCCGGATTTTCTTATGTTTGGGAGGCGTGAGTCTATGACGGCGGAGGATCGGAAGATCGTGCTGGCCGACGGCAGCGAATATGCCGGCTTCGGCTTCGGAGACCGGGGGGACCGGGTGTGCGAGATCGTGTTCAACACGTCCATGGCGGGCTATCAGGAGATCCTGTCCGACCCGTCCTATACCGGCCAGCTGGTGGTGATGACCTATCCCCTCATGGGCAACTACGGCATGGCCGGGGAGGATTACGAGACGAAAACGCCCACCATCGGGGGCCTGGCGGTGCGGCGGTATAACGATAAGCCCTCCAATTTCCGCTCGGAGGAGACTCTGGGCGGGGTGATGGCGCGGTACGCCATCCCCGGCATAGAGGGCATCGACACCCGAAAGCTCACCCGGAGCATCCGGGACCACGGCAGCCGCAAGGCGCTTATCACCGACGCCGACACCCCGCTGGAGAAGGCGCTGGAGATCCTGCGCGCCACCGACGTGCCCCGTGACGTGGTGCGCCGGGTCAGCTGCAGGGCGCCCTGGGAGAGCCCCGCGGAAAACGCCCGCTATCACGTGGCTGCCATCGACTGCGGCATCAAGCTGAACATCATCCGCTCCCTGAACGCCCGGGGGTGCGACGTGACCGTACTGCCTTACGACGCCACGGCGGAGCAGGTGCTGGCGCTGGGGCCGGACGGGCTCTTCCTCTCCAACGGCCCCGGCGACCCGGAGGACGTGCCCCAGGTCATCGAGCTGGTGCGCGCGCTGGGGGGAAGGCTGCCCATCTTCGGCATCTGCCTGGGCCACCAGGTCATCTCCCTGGCCTACGGGGCCAGGACCTATAAGCTGAAGTTCGGCCACCGGGGCGGCAACCACCCGGTGCGGGAGCTGGCCACGGGGAAGATCGAGATCACCTCCCAGAACCACAGCTACGCCGTGGATGAAAAGAGCCTGGCCGGCACGGGGCTGGAGCTGACGCATGTGAACATCCTGGACGGCACGGTGGAGGGCGTGAAGTGCGCCCGGGACCGGATCTTCTCCGTCCAGTACCACCCGGAGAGCGCGCCGGGGCCCCAGGACAGCGGCCATCTCTTCGACCGCTTTACCGCCATGATGGAGGAGGAAAAAGCCCATGCCTAAGAGAACGGACCTGCACAAGATCATGGTCATCGGCTCCGGCCCCATCGTCATCGGCCAGGCGGCGGAGTTCGACTACGCCGGCACCCAGGCGTGTCTCGCCCTGAAGGAGGAGGGGTACGAGGTGGTGCTGTGCAACTCCAACCCGGCCACCATCATGACCGACACCTCCGTGGCGGACAAGGTGTACATGGAGCCGCTGACCCTGGAATATGTGGCGAAGATCGTCCGCTACGAGCGGCCGGACGCCATCGTGCCGGGCATCGGCGGCCAGACGGGCCTGAACCTGGCCATGCAGCTGGAGAAAAAGGGCGTGCTGAAAGAGTGCCGCACGGAGCTTCTGGGCACCAGCAGCGAGAGCATCGAGCGGGCGGAGGACCGGGAGCTTTTCAAGGAGCTGTGCCAGCAGTTGGGGGAGCCGGTGCTGCCCTCCGATGTGGCAAACAGCATCGAGCAGGGCCTCGCCATCGCGGCGGACATCGGCTACCCGGTGGTGCTGCGGCCGGCCTTCACCCTGGGCGGCACCGGCGGCGGCTTTGCCGACGACGAGGATGAGTGCCGGGAGATCCTGAAAAACGCCCTGAAGCTGTCCCCGGTGCACCAGGTGCTGGTGGAGAAGAGCATCAAGGGCTACCGGGAGATCGAGTACGAGGTCATGCGGGACGGCAACGACACCGCCATCACCGTGTGCAACATGGAGAACATCGACCCGGTGGGCGTACACACCGGCGACAGCGTGGTGGTCTGCCCGTCCCAGACCCTGACCAACAAGGAGTACCACATGCTCCGGGACAGCGCCCTGCGCATCATCCGGGCGCTGCAGATCAAGGGCGGCTGCAACGTGCAGTTTGCCCTGGACCCGGCCAGCTTTCAGTACTACGTCATCGAGGTCAACCCCCGTGTGTCCCGCTCCTCGGCATTGGCGTCGAAGGCCAGCGGCTACCCCATCGCCAGGGTGTCGGCCAAGATCGCCGTGGGCATGGACCTGGACGAGATCATGCTGGCCAACACCCCGGCCTGCTTTGAGCCGGCGCTGGACTATGTGGTCACCAAAATGCCCCGGTTCCCCTTCGACAAGTTCGCCGACGCCTCCAACGTCCTGTCCACCCAGATGAAGGCCACCGGCGAGGTGATGAGCGTGGGCCGGACCATGGAGGAGAGCCTCCTCAAGGCGGTGCGGTCCCTGGAGATCGGCGTCGACCACCTGTGGATGAAAAAGTTCGACGGCTGGACGGCGGACGCGCTGCTGGACTACGTCCGGGAGGGCCGGGACGATAGGCTCTTCGCCATCGCCCAGCTTCTGCGCCTGGGCACGGACGAGGCCTCCATCCACGCCGCGACGCAGATCGACATGCTCTTCCTGGACGTGATTGCCAACATCGTTTCCATGGAGCGGACGCTCTCCGCCGCGCCGGGGGATTTGGACGCGCTCTACGCGGCCAAGCGCATGGGCTTCTGCGACCGGGCTGTGGCCCGGCTGTGGGGCAAGACGGAGATGGATATTTACCGGCTGCGGCTGGAGAAGGACATGCTGCCGGTGTACAAGATGATCGACACCTGCGCCAGCGAGTTTGAAAGCTACGTGCCCTACTTTTATTCCACCTACGAGCAGGAAAACGAGTCCGTCTTCTCCGACCGGAAGAAGATCGTGGTGCTGGGGGCGGGGCCCATCCGCATCGGCCAGGGGGTGGAGTTTGACTACTCCACCGTCCACGCCGTGCAGACCATCAAGGCCGCCGGCTACGAGGCCATCATCATCAACAACAACCCCGAGACCGTCTCCACCGACTACACCTGCTCGGATAAGCTGTACTTCGAGCCGCTGTACGTGGAGGACGTGATGAACATCCTGCTGCGGGAAAAGCCGGTGGGGGTCATCGCCTCCCTGGGCGGCCAGACGGCCATCAATCTGGCCCAGCCGCTGATGGAGCGGGGCGTGCGCATCATCGGCACGGACTGCGCCGCCATCGAGCGGGCGGAGGACCGGGACGCCTTCGAGAAGGTGCTGGACCAGCTGGGCATCCCCCAGCCCCCCGGACAGGCGGTGACGAATATCGACGCGGGCGTGGCCGCGGCGGCCCAGATCGGCTATCCCGTGCTGGTGCGGCCCAGCTTTGTGCTGGGCGGCCGGGCCATGCAGATCGTCTCCGACGAGGAGCAGCTGCGCCATTATCTCAGGACCGCCGTGGAGATCGACGTGGACAAGCCGGTGCTGGTGGACAAGTACATCCAGGGCAAGGAGCTGGAGGTGGACGCCATCTGCGACGGCCGGGACGTGTTCGTGCCGGGCATCATGGAGCTGGTAGAGCGCACCGGCATCCACTCCGGCGACTCCATCAGCGTGTACCCCACCTTCAGCGTGTCCCAAAAGGTGAAGGACACCATCCTGGACTACGCCCGGCGGCTGGGCCTGGGCATCGGCATCGTGGGCCTTTACAACATCCAGTTCATCGTGGACCGGGAGGAGAAGGTCTATATCATCGAGGTGAACCCCCGCTCTTCCCGGACGGTGCCGTTTCTCTCCAAGGCCACGGGATACTCCCTGGCGGACATCGCCACCCATGTGATATTGGGGCTGAGCCTGAAGGAGCAGGGCTTTTTCAAGCTCTATCCCCCGGAGAAAAAGCGCTGGTACGTGAAGGCGCCGGCCTTCTCCTTCGCCAAGCTGCGGGGCATGGACGCCTATCTCTCCCCGGAGATGAAGTCCACCGGCGAGGCCATCGGCTACGACAACACCATGACCCGCGCCCTCTATAAGGCTCTGCAGGCCTCGGGCATGGGCATGGCCAACTACGGCGCGGTGCTGGCCACCATCGCCGACCAGGACAAGGCCGAGGCCCTGCCCCTGATCCGCCGGTTCTATGATATGGGCTTCAACATCCTGGCCACCGCCGGCACGGCGGCCTATCTGAAGGGACACGGCATTCGCACCCACACGGTGGAGAAGCTGCGGGAGGGCAGCGAGGAGATATTGCGGGCCATCCAGGCGGGGGTGGTGAGCTATGTCATCAACACCCGGGATGTGCGCAGCGCCGGGGCCCTGTCCGACGGCCATGAGATACGCCAGTGCGCGGTGGAGAACGGCGTGACCATGTTCACCAGCCTGGACACGGTGCGGGTGCTGTTGGACGTGCTGGAGGAGACCACCATGGGCATCTCGCCCATCGACGGGTGAGCGGGTTTCCCTTGCATACAGCGGAGAATCTGCTATACTGTGGGCAGAATAAGACCGTACGGGAGGGATCGGGATGAAACGCAAATCGCTCATCTGTGTCATGCTGGCGGCGCTGCTGGCGCTGGGCTGCGCCGGGTGTTCCCTGAGCGCCGCCGGCGAGGCGGCGGAGAATGTGGCCCAGGCGCTGGACGGGATCGTGACGGACGCCCGGCAGGTGCTGGAGCAGCCGGCGTCACAGCCGCAGGCGCAGCCGCCTGAGACAGCGGATCCGCCCGCGCCGGTAGATATACCCACGGCGCCGGACGAGGCCGAGACCCCCGCGCCGGAGCCGGAGGAGCCGCCCGCCGGGGAGATCACCGTCCCGCCGGAGAGCCCGGAGGAGGCCCCCGCGCCGGAGGAGCCGGCCGAACCGTCCGGGGCGCCGCGGCCGGGGAAATACAAGGGGGAGGACGGCAGCGTCCTCACCGTGAAGGACGACGGCTCCTGCACCTACAAGACAAGCATTGAGATCACCGTCAACGGCCAGCGGATGGCGGATACCGTCACCTTCCACGGCTCCGTCTCCGACGGGACCTTCACCTTCGACAAGGTGACCTACTACGGCATGGATATCACCGATATGGCCCGGGAGGCGGGCTATGAGGACGCCTCCCAGTGGGAGGCCCAGGCGGCGGCGCTGTACGGCAAATAGTCCGCCGGGATCGGGACATAATAAAGGAAAAGGGAGGAAGCGCGGATCATGGTCTATCACAAGGAATTTGCCGCCACGCCGGAGATGCTCCACACCATGGACATGTACTGGCGGGCATCCAACTATCTGGCCGCCGGGCAGCTGTATCTGCTCAGCGACCCGCTGCTGAAAAAGCCTCTCACCGAGGCCAACTTCAAGCACAAGATCGTGGGCCACTGGGGCACCGTGCCCGGCCAGAACTTCATCTATACCCACCTGAACCGGGTCATAAGGGCCTACGATCTGGATATGATCTACCTGTCCGGCCCCGGCCACGGGGGCAACGCCATGGTGGCCCAGGACTGGCTGGACGGCAGCTACACCGAGGTCTATCCCAACATCACCCGGGACGAGGCGGGCATGGAGAAGCTGTTCAAGCAGTTCTCCTTCCCCGGCGGCATCCCCTCCCACGTGGCGCCGGAGACCCCGGGCTCCATCCATGAGGGCGGCGAGCTTGGCTACTCCCTGGCCCACGCCTTCGGCGCAGTGGCGGACAACCCCGGCCTGATCGCCGCCTGCGTGGTGGGCGACGGCGAGGCGGAGACCGGCCCGCTGGCCACCTGCTGGCACCTGAACAAGTTCACGGACCCCCGCTCCGACGGGGCGGTGCTGCCCATCCTGCATCTGAACGGGTTCAAGATCGCCAACCCCACCGTGCTGGCCCGCATCCCCCGCGACGAGCTGAAAAAGTTCTTCGAGGGCTGCGGCTGGACGCCCATCTTCGTGGAGGGGGACGACCCGGCGAAGATGCACCCGGCCATGGCCAGGGCCCTGGACACCGCCATCCGCTCCATCCTGCGCTTCCAGGAGACCGCCCGCAAGAATAACGACGGCAGCCGGGTGAAGTGGCCCATGATCGTGCTGCGCACGCCCAAGGGCTGGACCGGCCCCAAGGTGGTGGACGGCAGCAAGGTGGAGGGCTCCTTCCGGGCCCACCAGGTGCCCATCTCCGCCGACAGCGAGGAGCACCGGCGCATGATCGAGGACTGGCTGAAGTCCTATCACCCCGAGGAGCTGTTCGATGAAAACGGCACCCCCGTCCAAGCCCTGCTGGACCTGCCCCCCAAGGGCAACGCCCGCATGGGCGCCAACCCCCACGCCAACGGCGGCCTGCTCTTAAAGGACCTGCGCATGCCCGACTTCCGGGACTACGCGGTGGACATCCCCGCCCCCGGTGCGGTGGAGGCGGAGGACATGCGCAAGCTGGGCGCGTTCGTGCGGGATATCTACGTTCTGAACGAGAAAGAGCGCAACTTCCGGGTCTTCGGCCCCGACGAGACGGCCTCCAACCGTCTGAGCCCGGTGTTTGAGGTCACAGGCCGGGACTGGAACGCCGAGATACGGGACGACGACGAGTTTCTGTCCCCCGACGGCCAGGTCATGGACAGCGTGCTCTCCGAGCACGTGTGCGAGGGCATGCTGGAGGGGTATCTTCTCACCGGCCGCCACGGCTTTTTCAACTCTTACGAGGCGTTCATCCGCATCGTGGACAGCATGGTCAGCCAGCACGCCAAGTGGCTGAAGGTGTGCAACCAGCTGCCCTGGCGGCAGAAGATCGCGAGTTTGAACTATGTGCTTGCCTCCAACGTCTGGCAGCAGGACCACAACGGCTTCACCCACCAGGACCCCGGTTTCCTGGACCACGTGGCCAACAAGAAGGCGGACGTGGTGCGGCTCTATCTGCCCCCCGACGCCAACTGCCTGCTGAGCGTGTTCGACCACTGCATCCGCAGCCGGGACTATGTGAACGTCATCGTGGCCAGCAAGCATCCCCGGCCCCAGTGGCTCACCATGGAGCAGGCCGTCAAGCACTGCACCGAGGGCATCGGCATCTGGCAGTGGGCCAGCACCGACGCCGGCCAGGAGCCGGACATCATCATGGCCTGCTGCGGCGACACCCCCACCCTGGAGACCCTGGCCGCCGTGACCATATTGCGGGAGGCCTTCCCGGAGCTGAAGATCCGGGTGGTGAACGTGGTGGACCTGATGCGCCTGCAGGCCGACACCCAGCACCCCCACGGCCTGTCCGACCGGGATTACGACATGCTCTTCACCACCGACAAGCCCATTGTGTTCGCCTTCCACGGCTATCCCAGCCTGATCCACGAGTTCACCTACCGGCGCAAGAACAAGAACCTGCACGTGCGCGGCTATATCGAGGAGGGCACCATCACCACCCCCTTCGACATGCGGGTGCTCAACAACATCGACCGGTACCACCTGGTGCTGACGGCGCTGCAGAATCTTGACTGCCTGGGCAACCGGAGCGCGTTTTTGGCCCAGCAGATGAAGGACAAGCTGGTGGAGCATAAGCAGTATATCGCCAAGTACGGCGTGGATATGCCGGAGGTGGCGGAGTGGAAGTGGACCCCCGCGCCGGAGAAGTAAAGGCCTCCCCTGTGCAAGGGGAGGTGGCCGCCAAAGGCGGCCGGAGGGGTTGTCATCGGAACAAGCTGCACATCCCTCGCTCCGGCGCAAGCGCCAGAGCTCGTCCGTTCCGCTGTTCCTCCTCTCCCCACGGGAAACGCTACGCTGGTTTCCCGCGGGGGCCCCGAGACAATCCCTCAGTCTCCGGCTGATGCCGGAGCCAGCCCCCTTTGCACAAGGGGGCCTTCAATACGGTTGGAGTGGATTTTTATGGCAAATTGGATCGAAGTCACTGTCCCCGCCCACGGGGACCCGGAGGCGGTGTGCGACATGCTCACCGGCATGGGTCTGGAGGGGTTCGTCATCGAGGACGAGAGGGACTTCAAGGGATTTTTGGAAAACAACACCCAGTACTGGGACTTCGTGGACGAGGAGCTGGAAGCGTCCATGGCGGGGACCAGCCGGGTGAAATTCTGGCTGCCGGACTCCGACGAGAGCCGGGCGCGCATCGCGGACCTTTACGAGAAGGGCTTCCAGCCCGAATCCCGCCCGGTGGCGGACGGGGACTGGGAGAACAACTGGCGGGACTACTATCAGCCCGTGGAGGCCGGGGAGAAGCTGGTCATCGTGCCCCAGTGGCAGGACTATGACGGGGACCGCACCCCGGTGAAGCTGGACCCTGGGCTGCTGTTCGGCACCGGGGATCACCCCACCACCCGCATGTGTCTGGCGGCGGTGGAGGAGCATGTCCGGCCCGGCGGGCGGGTGCTGGACCTGGGCTGCGGCAGCGGCATCCTGGGCATCGCCGCGGCGGTGCTGGGGGCCGGGCCCATCGTGGCCGCCGACGTGGATGAAAAGGCCCCGGACATCGTCCGGGACAACGCCGCGCTCAACGGCGTGGAGAACGCCTTCACCGTGTACGTGGGGGACGTGATCGCCTCGGGAACGCTGCGGGCAAAGCTGGGGGCGGGTTATGATCTGGTGCTGGCCAACATCGTGGCGGACGTGATCATCCCCCTGGCCCCCTATGTCCCCGCCTTTTTGGCGCCGGGGGGCGTGTTCGTCTGCTCGGGGATCATCGACGGCCGCCAGGACGAGGTGGCCGCCGCCCTGGAGAGGGCGGGCCTTCGGATCGAGGCGCACCGCACCCTGGAGGAGTGGCACTGCTTCCAGGCCCGGCAAAAGTGAGACAGAACCCCTCCCGCTCAGGGAGGGGCTTTTCTTTTCCCGAAACCTGTGGTATACTGCTTTTATACCCATAATCTGCCGGCCGCCCGGGAGGGCGCCGGGGAAGGAGGGACGCTGTGAACAAGAAAGTGGCCGCCGGCGTGGCGGCTGTGATCCTGGCCGCCGGTGTGGGCGTCAACCGGGCCTTTGAACCGGCGGAGCTGGTACATAGCGCGGATGATCTGGCCCGGCATACCCAGTATGTCCCCGTGCGTCTGGCGGGGGAGGATCCCCTGGGCCGGCTGGAGGACTATGAGCGCATCTCTCTGCCCGACGCGGTGCGGGGCTGGTTCATCCGGCTGCCGGTGGCGGTGAAATCGGTGCTGCTGCTGCCGCTGTGGGCGGTGGGCGCCATCCCGTCGGCGCTGCTGACGGCCCTGGGCCCGGTGTGGGGCTCCCTGCTGGGATTTTTGGCCCAGATGGCCGTGCTGGCGGGGCTGTTCTGCCTGGTGTACAAGCTGCTGTTCCCCCACCGGAAGGTGCGGGAGCTGTTCCGAAAGAAGAACCTGAAGTGGCTGCTGCTGGGCGCCATGACGCTGACCGCCGCCAATCTGGTGCTGACCCAGCTGTGGACCGGATGGCCCCTGCTGCGGACGGCGCTGCTGACGGGGGTGGGCGCGCTGGTGCTGGGGCTTCTGTGGAAGAGGCTCTGCGGCGCCTTCAAGGCCCCGGAGCCGGACGTGGTGCACACCCGTCTGATGCTGGAGTATTGAGCGGGACAATTATTAAATTTTCCTTTACGCAGCGGGCTGCCGGGACCTCCCGGCGGCCCGTTTTTCCTTGCGTTTCAAGGGTTTTGCGCCCTTTTCCGGCCGCCGGCGGCGCCGTTGACAAAGGCCCGGCGAACGGGGTATACTGACAGAGAATAGACCCCGGGAGCGCCCGGGGACGCAACAAATGACAGGAGCGAAGAGCATGAGCGAACAATGTTCCCATAATTGCGACAGCTGCGGCGCCGACTGCGCCCAGCGCCAGAGCCCGGCCAGCCTTCTGGAGCCGGTCAACGAGCTGTCCCGGATCGGCCGGGTCATCGCCGTGGTCAGCGGCAAGGGCGGCGTGGGCAAGAGCACCGTCACCTCCATGCTGGCGGTGGCCGCCGCCCGCAGCGGCAAGCGGGTGGGTATCCTGGACGCGGACATCACTGGTCCCTCCATCCCCACCGCCTTCGGCGTCCACGGCCGGCCCTACGGCACCGAGCAGGGCATGCCCGCGCTGGTGAGCCGGGACGGCGTCGCGCTGATGAGCATCAACCTTCTTCTGGACAACCAGACCGATCCGGTGGTCTGGCGGGGTCCGGTCATTGCCTCGGCGGTGAAGCAGTTCTGGACCGACGTGATCTGGGGCGAGCTGGATTACCTGTTTGTGGACATGCCTCCCGGGACCGGGGACGTGCCGCTGACGGTGTTCCAGTCCCTGCCGGTGAACGGCGCGGTGGTGGTCACCACCCCCCAGGAGCTGGTGGGCATGATTGTGGAGAAGGCTGTGAACATGGCCCGGATGATGGACGTGCCGGTGGTGGGCATGGTGGAAAACATGGCCTGGTACGAGTGCCCCTGCTGCGGCCAAAAGCTGCCCATCTTCGGCGAGAGCCATCTGCAGGACATCGGCGAGCGCTTCGGCGTGGACAACCTGGCCAGCCTGCCCCTGGACCCGGCGGTGGCGTCGCTGTTCGACCAGGGCCGGGTGGAGGACGCGGACATCTCCCGGCTGTGGGAGTTTGCCAAAAAGCTGTAAAGGACCGGCGGCATGATACGCGTATTGGTGGTGGAGGACGAAAAGCCCATCTCCGACCTGGTCCGCATGAGTCTGCAGAAGGCGGGCTATGAGTGCACCTGCGTCTATGACGGGCTGGCGGCGGCGGACGCGCTGGAGAAGGAGCGGTTCGATCTGGTCCTGCTGGACGTGATGCTGCCCGGGGTGGACGGCTTTGCCCTCATGGACTATATCCGGCCCATGGAGATCCCTGTGATCTTCCTGACGGCCAAGAACAACCTGGACGACCGGGTGCGGGGTCTGAAGATGGGGGCGGAGGACTATATCGTCAAGCCCTTTGAGGTGCTGGAGCTGCTGGCCCGGGTGGAGGTGGTGCTCCGCCGGTACAACAAGCTGGACGAGGTGCTGCGCGTGGGCGGGCTGGAGATCGACACCCGCTCCCTCACCGTGACCCGCGCCGGCGAGGAGATCCCTCTCACCGCCAAGGAGTTCGAGCTGCTGCTCCTGTTCGCCCGCAACCCGGGGGTGGCCCTGTACCGGGAGACCATCTATGAGCGGGTGTGGGGCGGCGACTATATGAGCGGCAGCCGCACGGTGGATCTGCACGTGCAGCGGCTGCGCCGGAAGGTGGGCTGGGAGGACCGGCTGGTGGCGCTGCCCAAGGTGGGCTACCGGCTGGAGGCCTGAGAGAAGAGAAGATGAAGTTTCGCCTGCGGATGACGCTGTGCATCGTGATGCTCCTGGCCCTGGTGTTCGGGGCCGGGGGCAGCATGCTCATATCCGTCTCCTTCCGGGAGAGTCTGGACAGCGAGCAGGCCCTCGCCGTGCGCAGCCACCGGGTGCTGGGCAATACCCTGGTCCTGGCCAACAACATCTCCGCCCAGACCGGCTATGCCGGGCTGGTGGATACCCTGCGCCAGCTGGACGGCCAGGGGGAGTCCATGTGGAGCGGCCTGCGGCTGTCGGACGGGGAGAGAAACCTCTATCAGAGCGGGAGTCTGCCCTACGACGGAACCGCGGCGGAGGAGCCGGGCAAGTGCTATGTGCGCCTTTATGAGAACGACGGGGTGGGCATCCTGCAGGTGTCCGGCATGATCCAGGTAAACGGCGGCGCGTCGCTCACCCTGGACGCGGGCTACAGCGTGTCCCACCTCTATTCCGTCCGCCAGATCCAGCTGAGCATCTATTACCGGCTGCTGGCGGCGGTGGTGGTCCTGGGGGCGGTGATGAGCTGGGCGCTGTCGGTGCTGCTGACCCGGCCGCTGTACCAGCTCGGCCGCGTCACCCGCCAGATCGCAAACGGCAATCTCTCCAGCCGGGCCAACATCCACTCCGGCGACGAGTTCGAACAGCTGGCGGCGGATTTCAACCGCATGACCGACCGGGTGGAGGAGGACATGGCCGCCCTCCAGGACGCCATGCGCCGGCAGGAGGAGTTCATGGGCTCCTTCGCCCATGAGATGAAGACCCCCATGACCTCCATCATCGGCTACGCCGATCTGCTCCGGGGCCAGAGCCTGCCCCCGGCGGATCAGCAGCGGGCCGCCAACTACATCTTCTCCGAGGGCCGGCGGCTGGAGAGCCTGTCGCTGAAGCTCTTGGACCTGCTGGTGCTGCGCAAGCGGGATTTCTCCCTGACGGAGGGCTCCCCCGCGGCGGTGATCCAGTCGCTGGTGAAGGTGCTGCGGCCGGCCATGGCGGAGCGGGACGTGACGCTCCAGTGCCGGTGCGAGCCGGGCCAGTGCCGGATGGAGCCGGATCTGGTGAAGAGCCTGGTGATCAATCTGATCGACAACGCCCGCAAGGCCATGGACGGGCCGGGGAACGTGTTCGTGCTGTCGGAGATGACCGAGTCCGGCTGCCGCATCCGGGTGGTGGACAACGGCCGGGGCATGCCCGCGGCGGAGATCAGCCGGATCACCGAGGCCTTTTACCGGGTGGACAAGTCCCGCTCCCGGGCCCAGGGGGGCGTGGGACTGGGGCTGGCCCTGTGCCAGGAGATCGTGGGGCTGCATGAGGGGACCATGACCTTCCAGAGCGCCGAGGGCAAGGGCACCATCGTGACGGTGACGCTGAACGGAGGCCGGACGCTATGAGGAGAAAGACGGTGATCTGGCTGCTGGTGACGGCGCTGGTGGTGGCGGGGTGCGCCCTGCTGCCGGAGGCGGCGCTGCACGTTCAGGACGTGCGCCTGGAGAAGGACGTCCTGACCCAGGACGTGGCGGCGCTGGATCTGGAGCTCATCAGCGAGCTGAGTCTGGAGGACACGCTGTATCTGGTCCAGAACGTCAGCTCCCGGGTGACGCTGGAGCGTGGCCGGGAGCTGACGGAGAGGGAGGCGTCCGACGACGCGGTCAGGCTGCTGTCAGAGCTGTTCCTCGAGCAGTTTGGCAACTATGTGACTGTGACCACGACCCACGGCACGCCGCAGCTGTTCGTGGGCGAGGGCGGCGAGAGCGTGGTACTGTGGCAGGTGGATGTGACGGGCTCCACCGCCGATCCCGCCGCCACGGGGTACGGCATCTATCCCGCCTGGGCGGACGAGTGGTTTGACCCGGGGGACAGGCCCTTTACCGCCACGCTCCTGGTGGACGAGCGCAGAGGCAGGGCGGTGGGCATGCGGATGCACTGGAACGATACGCCCGGCGCCGCCGCGGCCCCGGCGCCCACGGAGGGGCCGTATCCGACCCCCGGGAGCATGGCGGAGGCAGGCATGCCGGACCCGGCGGAGAAGCCGCTGGTGGGATGGGACGGCGTCAGCGCCGAGGATGCCTTCCAGAGCCTGCGCGCGGCGCTGATGTACACCATGTTCTCGGACCTGATCCAGAACGAATATCCCTTTGACGGGGAGTTGGTCAACGAGGGGAACGGCCTGGTGTGGTACGCGACCACCAGCACCGGCGTGCACTTCACCGTGCCCAGCGTCTGGGACATGGAGCAGATCACTATCAACCCCTGGGACGGATAAGGCCGGAAAAAACGAAAAAAGGACCGCGCGCCCATGGGCGCGCGGTCCCTCGCTGTCCGGAGGATCACTTCAGCTCCGCGATGACCTCGATCTCGCACAGGACCTGCTTGGGCAGCTCCTTTACCGCCACGCAGGAGCGGGCGGGCTTGCCGGTGAAGAACTGGCCGTACACGCCGTTGAAGGCGGCGAAGTCGCCCATGTCTGCCAAAAAGCAGGTGGTCTTCACCACGTCCTCAAAGGTGAGGCCGTTGGCCGCCAGAATGGCGCCCACGTTCTTGCAGGCCTGCTCGGCCTGCTCCTCGATGGTGGCGCCCACGATGGAGCCGTCGGCGGGGGACAGGGGGATCTGGCCGGAGGCGAACAGCAGCCCGCCCGCGGCGATGGCCTGGGAGTAGGGGCCGATGGCGGCCGGCGCGTTGGGAGTGGAGGTTTTTTTCATATTCATGTCATCCTTTCGTCGTGTTGTGGTTTATAGCGACCCTGCGGCTCAGTCGCCGAGCAGGGGATAGCCCTGGGAACGGAGCGCCTCCCGGATCTGGAACACGTGGGCCTCGTCCCGGGTCTCCAGCACCATGGACACGGTGCAGGAGACCACGTCCGCCCGGGCGTCCTCCCGGGCGTGGCGGATGCTGACGATGTTGGCCCCGGTGCGGGACACGATCTGCAGCAGGCCGATGAGGCTGCCCGGCCGGTCCGGCACCCGGGTGGTGAGATCCACGATCCGGCCGGACTTCACCAGGCCCGTGGTGATCACCCGGGACAGGGTGGTCACGTCCACGTTGCCGCCGGACACCACGCACACCGTCTTTTTCTCGGACACGTCCACCTTGTTGAACAGGCAGGCGGCCACCCCGGTGGCGCCGGCGCCCTCCGCTACGGTCTTCTGGTTTTCCATCAGCGAGAGGATGGCGGCGCAGATCTCGTCCTCGGTGACGGTGACGATCCGGTCCACATACTTCTGGCACAGCTCGAAGGTGAGCTTGCCCGGCGTGAGCACGTGGATGCCGTCGGCGATGGTGTCCCGGTCGGGGATGGTGACGATGTGCCCCGCGCGGCGGGAGGCGGCCATGGACCCGGCGGCCTCCGCCTGCACGCCGATGACGCGGCAGGTGGGCTTGAGCGTCTTGACGGCCAGGGCCACGCCGCTGATGAGCCCGCCGCCGCCGATGGGGCAGACCACCTGCTCCACGTCGGGCAGCTGCTCCAGGATCTCCAGACCGATGGTCCCCTGGCCGGCGATCACGTAGGGGTCGTCGAAGGGGTGGGCGAAGGTATAGCCGTACTCCTCCGCCAGGCGGGCGGCCTCCCGGGCGGTGTCGTCGTAGACCCCGGGCACCAGCACCACCTCCGCGCCGTAGCTGCGGGTGGCCTCCACCTTGCTGATGGGCGCGCCGGCGGGCATGCAGATCACCGAGCGGATGCCCAGCTTGGAGGCGGACAGGGCGATGCCCTGGGCGTGGTTGCCGGCGGAGCAGGCGATGACGCCCCGGGCCGCCTCCTCGGGACGGAGGGAGCGGATCTTGTTGTAGGCGCCCCGGAGCTTGAACGCGCCGGTGAGCTGCAGGTTCTCCGCTTTGATGTAGATGTTCTTTCCCAGCCGGGGGGCGTTCTCCAGGGGCGTGCGCCGGGCGATGCCCCGCAGGGCGGCCTGGGCGTCCAGGATCATGTCAAAGGTCGGCATAGCGTTTGCGCATCCTTTCTTTCAGGGTCCGAAGACCCACAGCTTCCACATAGCGAAGGCCTCCCGGACGGCGTAGTTGAGGAACATCACGGGATTGCTGGTCCGGGCGGCCACGGGGACCGGCGTGCAGCCCAGCATTTGTGCCATGGCGCCCAGCCGGTGCAGATGGTACTCGCTGGAGAGAATGGCCACCCGTCCGGCGGGCCGGCCGTCCCGGTCGGCGAGCAGGGCCAGGGAGTTGGCGATGTTCTCATAGCTGTTCGTGGCCTGCTCCTCCAGAATGAGCCGGTCCGCCTCCACGCCCCGTTCTGTGAGCCAGAGGAACATGGCCCGGGCCTCGCTCAGATCCTCCCCCGGGCCCTGGCAGCCGGAGAGGACCGCGTCGGCGTCCGGGTTGGCCTGCAGCCAGTCCAGCGCCGCCCGCAGCCGGTCGGTCAGGGAGCGGCTGGGCACGGAGCCGTGCACCCCCGCCCCGCACACGATCAGGTGGGGCGCGGCGGTGTCCGCCGCGGAGCGGCAGTCCAGCAGCACCGGGACCTCCGCCGCGAGAAAGCAGCCCGCGCCTATAAGCAGTATCACGATCATGGTCATCCTCATCCGCCGGGCGGCGGCAGTATGGCGGCCGCTCAGCGCCCCGAACAGGGCCAGCACCGCCGCCAGGCCCAGAAACGCCAGCGCCATCATGCGGTAGCCCACCAGGGCGAAGGCAAACAGGGCGCTGATCCCGGCGCTGCCGGCCGCGGCGATATAAAGTCCTTTTTTCATTGCTCCGCCAGAGCCTCCCACTGCTCGTAGAGCCCGTCCAGCCGCTGCTGGAGAGCGTCCCGCTCCTCCGCCAGCTCCATCAGCTTCTCGTAATCGGCGGAGAACTGCTCCTCCCGGGCGGCCACGTCGGCCAGGGAGGCCTCCAGCTTTTCGATCTGGCTCTCCAGCCGGGCCATCTGCCGGGCCGGGTCGGCGGGGCGGGGGGCCTTGGGCCCCTTGGCGGGCCGGGGCTCCCTGTGCTTGGCGGCCAGTTCCAGCTCGGTGCGGCGGGCCTTATACTGCTGATACTCGGTATAGCCGCCGGCGAAGTCGGTGAGCGCGCCGTCCTTCAGCTCCCAGATCCGGGTGGCGAAGCGGTCGGTGAACCAGCGGTCGTGGCTGACGAACAGCAGCGTGCCGCCGTAATCGTCCAGAGCGCTCTCGATCCACTCCCGGCTGGCGATGTCCAGGTGGTTGGTCGGCTCGTCCAGGATGAGGAAGTTGATGTCGTCCTTCATGAGCATGCACAGCCGCAGCCGGCTCTGCTCCCCGCCGGAGAGGCTGCCCACGGTCTTGAACACGTCCTCGCCGGTGAAGTTGAAGGCCGCCAGCCGGTCCCGGGCCTGCTGGGGCTCGGCCTTGTCGTCGTAGATGAGGGTGTCCAGCAGCGTCCGCTCCGGGTGGGAGAAGGTGACCAGCTGGGGCAGATAGGCCGTGCGGATGGCGGGGCCCAGGCGGGTATAGCCCGCGTCGGGCGTCACCTCGCCCAGGATGATCTTCACCAGGGTGGATTTGCCGCTGCCGTTGTCGCCCATGACGGCCACCCGCTCCCCGGGCCGGATCAGCAGCTCCAGGTCCGAAAAGAGGGTCTTCTCTCCGAAGCTTTTGCCCAGCTCGTCGATGACGAGCACCTCGTCGCCGAAGAAATCCCGCTCCTTGAAGCGCACGTTCAGCTTCCGCTCCTTTTGCGGCTTGGGTGCCGTCTGGAGCCGGGCGATGCGCTTTTCCATGGAGAAGGCCCGCTTATAGAGCTTGTCGTTGCCTAGAAAGGCCCACAGCCGCAGATCCCGCGCCGCCTGTTCCAGGTGGGCGATCTCCCGCTGGCTCTTCTCATACTGTCGGCGCAGCTCCTCGTACCGGCGCTGCTTCTCCGCGATATAAAAGCTGTAGGCCCCGGCATAGAACCGGCACACGCCGTTTTCCAGCTCGATGGTCCGCTGGGCCACGGTGTCCAAAAACCACCGGTCGTGGCTGACCGTGAGGACGGTGCCCTTGAATCGGAGCAGAAACTCCTCCAGCCACTGGGTGCTCTTTAGGTCCAGGTGGTTGGTGGGCTCATCCAGCAGCAGGATGTCCGTGTCCTCTAAGAGCAGCCGGGCCAGATTCACCCGGGTCTTCTCCCCGCCGGACAGGCTCTCGAAGCTCTGCGAGCGCATGGCGGCGGACAGGTCCAGACCGCTGGCCACCCGCTCACGCTCGTAGTCGGCGCTATAGCCCCCCAGCCGGTCGTATTCCGCGGCCAGCGCGTCGTACCGCGCCAGGGTCGGGGCGGAGGAGTCGGTCTGCATGGCGGCCTCCAGGGCGGCCATCTTCTCCTTAATCTCGTCCAGATGCCGGTGGGCGGAGCGGAGCACGTCCTCCACGGTGTAGCCGTCGGGATAGACGGGGATCTGGGAGATGAGGCCGATCCGCTTGCCGGAGGCCAGGACCACCGTCCCCTCGTCCGGCTCCAGCGCCCCGGTGAGGATGCGCAGCAGGGTGGTCTTGCCGGCGCCGTTGGCGCCCAGCAGCGCCACCCGCTCCCCGGCCTGGACGTCAAAGCTGACGCCACGGAGGATCTCCGTGCCGCCGAAGCTCTTTTTTACGTTTTGCAGGGATATGTCGATCACATCAGTTACCTAATACCGCCACGGCCTTCTGCAGCACCGCATTGGCGATGGGGGCGGCCACATGGAAGCCGCCGCCGGCCCGCTCCGCGATCACCACGAAGGCGAGAGGCGCGTTGGCGTTGGTGATGAAGCCGGCGAACCAGGCGTGGGTGCCGCCGTAGGTCTCGGCGGTGCCGGTCTTGGCGTGCATCTCCAGTCCGGGGAAGTTGGCCGCGCCGTATTCATATTGGACGTTGTAGCTCATCATCTCCGACAGGGTCTGGGCGGTGGAGGCGTTCACCAGCTGCACCTGGTCGGGCTTTTCCCCGGCGAAAAGGGTGGGCTCCACGCACACGCCGCCGTTGGCGATGGCCCCGACGAACCGCAGGAAGGCGTAGGGGTTGATCAGGTCCTCGTACTGGCCGATGCCGGCCCAGGCCGCGTCGCCGTCCCCCTGGGCGGCGGGCACGCTGCCGGCGGCGGTGGGGATCTCGTCGGTGAGCTGATGTGCGGAGGTGAGGCCGTACGCCTCGGCGTAGCGGGCGATGGTGTCGCCCCCCAGCTGGCGGGCGATCTCGCCGAAGGCCACGTTGCAGGAGCAGGCCAGAGCCTGCTCGGCGGTGATGGTGCCGTGGTGGCCGGTGCACACGATGCGCTGGCCGCCGATGATGGTCTCGCCGCTGCAGGTGAAGGTCTGCTGCCAGATGTCGGGGATCTGCTCGATGGCGGCGGCCATAGTCACCAGCTTGAACACCGAGCCGGGGGTGAAGGTGGAGCTGATGGCCCGGTTGATGAAGGCCCCCTCATAGTCCGGGTCCTCCAGGTCGAAATCGACGCCTTGGGACGGGTCCCAGCCGGGGGCGGAGGTCATACACAGGATCTCGCCGGTCCGGTAGTTATACACCAGCACGGCGCCCTTTTTTCCGCTGAGGGCGTCGGCGGCCGCGGCGGAGACGGCGCTGTCCAGCGTCAGCTCTATGGTGCCGCCGTCGATGGTGGTGCCGGTGAAGAAGGAGTAGTTGATCAGATCCGGCCGGTAATTGGAGAGGATGCTGGTGCCGATGTTGCCGGCCAGGTCCCCCACCACGTGCAGGCAGCCCCTGCGCACGGAGGCGTCGTCGGCATAGAGGAAGCTCCCCTCCCCGGCGGAGGCCAGCATGTCGCCGTTGCGGTCCAGCACGGCGCCCCGGTTCAGCACGCCCTGGGTGTAGACGCTGTCGTTGGCGTAAAAGGCAGCCCAGTCGCCGCCGTCCCGGATCAGCCGGTAGAGGTAAACGCCCATGCCGCCGATCAGGATCGCCGCCAGCAGCAGCACGGCCAGGGCGCGGCCCGTCACTTTCTTCATCCGCGCCCTCCCCGGGGATCGTACCCCTCGTCGTAGCCGTCGTCATACCAGCCGTCGTCCTCCGGATAATCCCCGTCGCCGTCGTACCAGTCCCCGTCGGGCATGCCGTCGTCCACGCCGGCGCCGCCGGAGAACCGCTCCGGGCGCACGACGGCAAAGCTGCCGCTCTTGCGGGTGTCGCAGCCCTTGACGAAGGCCAGCATCATCCAGCAGCCCAAAAGGCTGCTGCCGCCCACGGACACAAAGGGGAAGGTGACGCCGGTGAAGGGCAGGATGTCCATGGTGCCCAGCACGTTCAGGATCACCTGCACCAGCATCATGCTCACCGTGGCGGCCCCGGCGATGACGAAGTAGCTGGACCGGCCGGCGGAGGCGTTGCGCACGGCGAAGCCGGCCATGGCCAGGATGGAGGCCACGCAGCAAAGAGCCGTGATGAGGCCCATCTCCTCGCTGACCACGGCGAAGACCATGTCCGTCTCCGCGGCGTAGATGTCCACCAGCCAGCCGTTGCCGGCCCCCTGGCCAAAGAGACCCCCGCTGGCGGCGGCGCTCATGGCCCGGACCTGCTGGAAGCCCTTGTCATAGATGTCCTCCCACACGTGGCCCCACACGGCGAACCGGCTGAGAGTCTCCGGCTTCAGCGAGAGCACCACCATCACCGCCAGCACCGCGCTGCCCACCGCCAGGAAGGCCGTGGCGAAGCTGCCCGAGCGCATGAAGGAGATCACCAGGAACGTCACAAAAAACACCAGCGCCGTGCCGAAGTCGCCCATCAGGGCCAGCAGGCCCACGCAGGCGGCGGAAAAGCCGATGTAGAAGATCAGGTTCCGGTCCACAAACAGCCGGTCCAGCGTGGCGGCTCCCGCGTAGATATACAAAACCTTCACCAGCTCCGACGGCTGGATGGTCAGATGGCTGCCCAGCTCAATCCAGCTGTAGGCCCCGTTCCGGGGCGTGGCCAGCAGCCGGGTGGCCGCCAGCATCGCCACCGCGGCGACGAAGGCGTACATCCGCACGCTCTTGACCCGCTTCAGATCCCGGATCCACAGGCACAGGAACACATAAAGGCTCACCGCGGCCAAAAACAGGATGATGTACTTGATCATGTCGTCCGGCGTCTTGGACGCGGCCACGCTCATGCCCACCGAGGAGAGGAAAAGGGCCAGCAGCTCCGGCTCAAAGCCCGTCTGGCCCGAGGCGCGCAGCACGATGAAATAGACCCACTGCACCGCGGCCACCACGCCGAAGGCAATGGCCACGCCGGTGCCGGCGTCGGGGTTGAAGGTCAGCTGCTGCAGGAGCAGCAGCAGCTGGAACACCGTCAGCAGCAGCAGCGTCACCCCGGGGCGCACCCGCCGGCCGGGGGCATGGCGATACTGGAGGAGGCTGGAGCGCTCCTCCTCCGTCAGATCCACGAACCGGGACGCGGCGTTTCCCATGGTGAGCACGTCCGCGTCGGCGATGGGGCAGCCCCCCGGGGGCACCCGGGTGCCGTTTACGTAGGTCTCGCCCCGGCCCAGGTTGTACACCGTCCAGGCCCCGGACACGTCCCGGATCAGACAGGCGTGCAGCCGCTCCACGCTGGGGTCGTTCACCTGGCCGTCCACGCTCCGGGCCCGGCCCAGGATGCACTCCCAGTGGCGCAGGGGCACCATCACGTTGCCGGGCAGATAGAGGTAGGCCCATGTCTCCGGCTCATACCGCTCCCGGAGCATGCTGCTGATGCAGCGCGCCACGATGAGCAGCGCCACCAGGGGCAGGATATACCGGCTGGTCCGGGCCAGCATGGGGCCGGCTTCGCCGAATATGGCCGTTACGAGCTCCACTGCGCCTTCCTCCTCTCCCTCCGGCCGGGAAGAATCTGGCCGGGTCTTTCAAGAATCTTATTGACATTATACATTCCTGTAACTAAAATGTAAACTATGAAGCGAAAAACACTTTTCTGGGCGGGGCTTTTTGCCCTGCTGGCCCTGGCCGGCGCGGCGGTATACGCCTTCCGCGGCGGGGGAGCCGTGGCGGTGGTCACCGTGGACGGACGGGAGACGGACCGGGTGGATCTGGCGGCGGTGGCGGCGCCCTTCGAGCGGACCTATGAGACCGAGCGGGGCTGGAACACCGTCCGGTTCTCCCCGGGCCGGGTGGCCGTCGTTGACGCGGACTGCCCGGGCCACGACTGCATCCGCCAGGGGGAGATCGCCGACGGGGCGGTGCCCATCGTGTGTCTGCCCCACCGGCTGGTGATCGAGATAGAGGACCCGTGAGATGAAGGGGACGAGAAAGCTTGTTTTCATGGCCCTGCTGACGGCGGTGGAACTGACCGTCTGGGTCATCGAGGGGCAGATCCCCGCGCCCATCCCCGTGCCGGGGGTGAAGCTGGGGCTGGCCAGCGTGGTGACCCTCACCGCCATGGCCGTCCTGGGCCGGCGGGAGGCGGGGTGCATTCTGCTGGCCCGGATCCTGCTGGGGAGCCTGTTCGCCGGGAGCTTCTCGGCGGTGCTGTTCTCTCTGGCGGGGGGAGCGGTCAGCTGGTGCGTGATGAGCGCGCTGCTGGGTCGGTTCCCGGAGAAGCTGCTGTGGGTGGTGAGCGTGTTCGGCGCCATCGGCCACAACGCCGGCCAGCTTCTGGCGGCGGTGGCGGTGACGGGCACGCCGGGCCTTTTCTGGTACGGCCCCATTCTGCTCACGGCGGCCATCGTCACCGGTGTCTTCACCGGCCTGGGGGCCATGTATCTGACGCGCGCCCTGCGGGTCTATGAACACAAACAGGGATGAAAGGAGTGGCGACCATGACCACAGACAGAAAAACGCTGAAACGAAACGCCAGGGAGACGATACGCGGCACCAGACCGGCGCCCATGCTGGTGGCGCTGGTGTATCTGGCGATCGTGGTGGTGCTGAACGTGCTGGGGATGAGTCTGGACGGCACGCTGGCGGCCTATCGGACCATGTTCGAGACCGCGATGAGCGGCGGGCCGGTGCAGTATGTGGCGCCGGTGGCCCGGAGCGGCCTGTTCACCCAGCTGCTGAACCTGGCGCTGAAGCTGATGGGCGCGGTGGTCTCGGTGGGCTTCGTCCTCTATTCCATGCGGGTATGGCGTCGGCTGGGCGGATCAGTGGGGAACCTGTTCGACGGGTTCGGCGTGTTCATCCGGTCCGTGTGGATCCAACTGCTGCCGTCGCTGCTGGTGGGGCTGTGGACGATGGCGTACCTGGTCCCGGTGACCGCCCTGATGCTGATGACCGGCCAGACCTGGTGGACCTTCGTGGGCCTGCCGCTGCTGATCCCCGCCATCCGGGCGGGGTACTCCTACAGTCTGGCCACATACATCATGCTGGACCGGCAGGATCTCAACTGCTGGCAGTGCGTCATGCTGAGCAAGCGGCTGATGCAGGGCCACAAGTGGGAGCTGTTCGTGCTGGATCTCAGCTTCCTGGGATGGGAGCTGCTGGCGGCGGTGATCCCCCTGGCGGGGCTGTTCCTGCTGGCGTGGGTCATGGCCTACCTGCAGGTGACCGTGGCCGGCTTCTATGACGCCGTGGCGGGGATCGCGCCGGCGGCGGACGCGCCGGGGACCGATGTGCCGCCGGTGATGTGAGAGCGGAAAAAAGCAGCAGATGGACGATCTGCTGCTTTGCGCTTTTTTAAAATACCGAGGAGTAGGACTGGAACTGGACCGGCTTTGGTCGGTATCGGATGCCGGAGACGATGCCCATGGCGGCGAACATGGTGAACAGGGACGAGCCGCCGTAGCTGAAGAAGGGGAGCGTCAGGCCGATGACCGGGGTCAGCCCCGTGCACATGCCCACGCTGTTGATCATCTGGAAGGCCAGCATGGAGGCGATGCCGATGCACACCAGCATGCCGAAGGTGCTGTGGCAGTGCACGCCCACGTACACGCACCGGACGATGATGGCCGTCAGCAGCAGGATCACTACGATGCAGCCCACCATGCCCATCTCCTCGCCGATGCAGGCGAAGATATAGTCCGCGTGCTTGCTGCGCAGGGCGCTGGACTGGGTCTGGGTGCCCTGGCCGAGGCCGGTGCCCCACAGCCGCCCGGCGGACAGCGCCAGCTTCGCCCGGGTGGGCTCCCAGCTCAGATCGAAACCGGAGGGGTCGATCTGGTCCTGCATGTAGGGCAGGAGGATGCGGTTTTTCTGGTTGTCGGACAGCACATAGTTCCAGGCCAGGGGGACGGCGATGGCCATGGCCGCGCCGCCGAACAGAAACCAGTACATCTTCACCCCCGCGGCGAACACCAGCACCGCGAACACCACGAAAAACACCAGCGCGTTGCCCAGGTCGCTGGAGATCACCATGTACAGGGCGAACAGCGCCCCCAGGTGGGCGACCAGCTGGAAGATGGACAGGGGAGAGTTCAGGTTGCGGTATTCCTTCAGATAGGCCAGGTGCTTGGCCGTGAGGATGATGTAGATGACTTTGATGACCTCCGCCGGCTGGATGCCGATGCCCAGAAACCGCAGCCAGGCCCGGTTGCCGGTGTCGTCCTTATAGCCCAGGGGGGTCAGCAGCACCAGAATCAGGGCGAATTCCGCCACCAGCAGCAGCGGCCACTGGTCGGCGAAGATGTCCACATCGATGACCGTCAGCACGAAAAACAGCACGATCCCGATGACAAGGGCCAGCAGCTGGACGTATATGTATGAGGTGCCCATGGTCCGTGTGGCGCTGGAGATGGCCACCAGCCCCATGATGGACGCGGCCAGGCACAGGGTGAACAGCAGCATGTCCGCCCGCCGGAAAAAGTCGCGCAGCAGGGAAGCTCTCGATTGCAACGGACATACCCTCCTTTCGTCCGGTCACGACACAGAGTATACCACACAACTGCCCCTGTGGCAAATGAAGAAATTATGAAGACGCGAGGAGCCTGCCATGGAAGAACACGCCGGACACCGGGAGAGGATGCGCAACCGCTTTCTCCGCTTCGGACTGGACAACTTTGACGACCACAACGTGCTGGAGCTGCTGCTGTTTTACGCGGTGCCCCGGCGGGACACCAACGTGATCGCCCACCGGCTGCTGAATGCCTTCGGCACGCTGGACGGGGTGTTCGACGCCTCCCCGGAGGCGCTGATGGACGTGGAGGGCGTGGGCCCCGGCGCCGCGGCGCTGATCCGGCTGGTGCCGGAGGCGGCCCGGCGGTACTTCATGGCCCGGATCAGGCCCGGCCAGATCCTGGCGGACAGCGAGGCCGCCGGGCGGTATCTGCTGCCCCGGTTCCTCACTTGCCGGGAGGAGACCATGTATCTGGTGTGCCTGGACGGAAAGCTGAAGGTGCTGGACTGCCGGGAGGTGAGTCAGGGGAGCGTCACCTCCGTGTCGGTGAACACCCGGCGGGTGGTGCAGATCGCCCTGGGCCAGAACGCCTCCGCGGTGCTGCTGGCCCACAACCACACCAGCGGCATCGCCGTGCCCTCCCAGGAGGACGTGGCCGTGACGCTGAAGCTGCGGGCCCTGCTGGCCCAGGTGGGGGTGACCCTGACCGACCACATCGTGGTGGCGGGGGACGACTTCGTCTCCATGGCCGACAGCGGCCTGCTGCCCAAGGACTGAGGGGGAAATGAAGGGCGCGGCGGCTTTGCCTGCACTTTGCCGGCGGATATGCATTGAGAAATGAAAATAACCGGATTATGTCAAACGGAAAATTGATACAATTTGTTTCTGGACAGCATACAGGAATTTGAAATATTTGGAAATCCAGGGGGTCAGAGCCGTGGTTTCCCGGGAAAAAGGCTGTTGAAATCTCTGTTGAAAATGTTGATAACTATCTGCATTTAAAGTGGGTGAAATCAATTATGTAAAACGGATCCGTCTGACGGGGATTTGGGAAAAACCCGAAACTGCAGGCAGTGTGCGGGAGCGTTTTTTGGATATTGACGGAGAAATAGACAGGACCGGAGGAAGAAATGATTAAAAATGTTCATTTCCCTAGGGAATAATACCCATCGTAATCGTCGGGGCGGGGAAGATTGGATATTGACTTCCACCGGGGGCGTATGCTAAAATACGGGAGCACAAACGCTAGTGTAGCTCAGTCGGTAGAGCAGCTGATTCGTAATCAGCAGGTCGCCAGTTCGAGTCTGGCCACTAGCTCCAAAAAGAGCGCCGGTCCGCGGACCGGCGCTCTCTTATTTTGTTCTGCCGGATGGGGCCGGCGCGTTTAAAGCTCCACGTGGGTCACGGCGCCGCCCAGGCGCTTTTTGTAGGCGGAGACGAACTCCCGGCCCCGGCTGCCCCACTGGGTGATCTGGAAGATGAGAAAGCGGGTGGGCCCGCCGGCGTCCCCGTAGCCCAGGACGAGAAACCGGTCCCGGCGGCGGACGGTGCGGCGGCGGACGGCGCCTCCCACGGCGGCGCCCAGGGGGCCAAGCAGCATGCCCCCCGCCACGGCGGCGCCGGCGCTGGACACGTACTGCCGCTGCATGTCCTTTTGGGTGAGGATCTGGGCGGCGCGGACCTTTTCATGGGCCAGGGTGAAGTCGTGGCCCAAGGCGGTCACGCGCAGACAGTCCTCCTCGTAGGCGAGCCGGCATCGGGTCCCGACGGGCAGATCCAGGCCGGAGACGGCCAGGAACGTGCCGGAAAAGAGCGGCTTCGCCTTTTTCTCCGGGGGATTCTCCGCCGGCGCGGCGGGCGACGGGGATGGCGGCTGTCCGGCCGGCGCATGGACGGAGGCGGGAGCGTCCGGTGCCTTGGGCTTTCCCCGCCCCGCCAGCAGGGCGGCCGCCGATCCGGCCAGACACAGAGCCGCCGCCCCGGCCGCGGCGATGGCCACGTCCGGGAAGGGCTCCCACAGAGCCCAGGCGCAGAAGGCGAAAAACGCCGCTCCCGCGAACCCCGCCGCGGCCAATAGGATCCGCAGCGCTCTCATGGCAGACACCTCCTCCCGGCAGAGCCGGCTCCCGTCACTTTCCCACGCAGAAGCGGGCAAAGATCCCGTTGGTCACGTCCTCCCGGACGGTGCGGCCGCTGAGCTCTCCCAGCGCGGAGAGCGCGCCCTCGATCTCCGTGAGCACGGCGTCGGGAGCGAAGCCGGCCTCCATGGCCTCCAGCGCGGCCCGGACATAGTCCAGCGCCCGGCCCACCGCATCCGCCTGGCGGGGATTGGTGAGGGTCTCGCCGGGGGCGGTATCCTCCCGGGGGAAGAGGGCCGCCACGGCCCGCTCCAGACCGTCCAGTCCCTGGCCGGTGCGGGCGCTGAGGGCCACGGCCCCCTCCAGGTCCCATTGGGCGGGCAGATCGGCCTTGCTGCGGATGAGGATGTGGCGGGGAGCCGCCTCGGCCGCCGCCAGCACCGCCCGGTCCTCCCCGGTGAGGGGCTCCGAGCCGTCCAGCACCGCCAGCACCAGCTGGGCCGCTCCCGCCGCGGCCCGGGCCCGGGCCACGCCCTCCCGTTCCACCGGATCGTCGGTGGAGCGAAGACCCGCCGTGTCCGTCAGGCGCAGCAGCGTGCCGCCCAGCACGGCCTTTTCCTCCACGGTGTCCCGGGTGGTGCCGGGGATGTCGGTGACGATGGCCCGGTCATAGCCCACCAGGGCGTTGAGCAGGGAGCTCTTGCCCGCGTTGGGCCGGCCGATGATGGCGCAGGGCACGCCGGTCTTCATCAGCCCGCCCCGCCGGAAGGTGGCCGCGAGGCGCTCCAGCGCGCCGGCCGCGTCGGCAAGGGTACGCCGGTAGTTTTCCATCTGGAAGGGCTGGATATCCTCGTCCGGATAATCCACCACCGCGTGGTAGTGGGAGCAGATGGCGGTCAGGGCGTCGTAGACGCCGTCGGTCCGCCGGCGGATGGCCCCGTCCAGCTGGGCGGCGGCGTTGGCGGCGATGCGGGGCGTCTCGGCGTCGATCAGGTCGATCACCGCCTCCGCCTGGGTCAGGTCCATCCGGCCGTTGAGGAAGGCGCGGCGGGTGAACTCCCCGGCTTTGGCCTGCCGGGCGCCGGCGGCGAAAAGGCTCTCCAGCGCCTGGGCCAGCACCACGGGGGAGCCGTGGCACTGCAGCTCCGCGGTGTCCTCGCCGGTGTAGCTGGACGGGCCCCGGGACACGGTGGCCATGCACTGGTCCAGCAGCGCGCCGTCCGGGCCATAAAGACGGCCCAGCACCAGCTTCCGGTCCGGCCGCCGGCTCATGACCTCGCCGGAGAGGGGCCTGAATACCCGGTCCAGCACCGGCAGGGCGTCGGGGCCGCTGATGCGGACGATGCCGATGGCGGCCAGCTGCCGGCCGGTGGCGATGGCGGCGATGGTGTCAAAACCGCCGCCCGGATGGGCGGCGTCCTTGCAGATGTCGTTCATTCCTTGTTTTTGTCGTCCTCCTGCGCCAGGTGATAGGTCAGGACCAGGAAGCTGTCGGAGAAGTGGATGCTCTCCACCAGCGGGCCGTCCTCGCCCACCTCCAGCTCTGTGTTGGTGAAATTCCAGATGGCGCGAATCCCGGCGTCCTTCAGCACGTCGGTCAGGTCCTGGGCGGCGTGGCGGGGGACGGTGAGGATGGCGATGTCCACCTTGTTCTCCCGCACGAAATCGCCCAGCTGCGCCACGTCGTAGACGGGAAAGCCGTCGATCCTCGTGCCGATGATCTCCGGGTCGATGTCGAAAGCGCACAGGAAGGAATAGCCCTCAATGATGAAATCGAAGTTTTGTACCAGCGCGGTACCCAGGTTGCCCGCGCCCACCAGGATGGCGGAATAGCCCCGATAGGTGCCCAGGATCTGGCCGATCTCCTTGCGCAGGGAGTCGATGTTGTAGCCGTATCCCTGCTGCCCGAATTCGCCGAAGCAGGAAAAGTCCTGCCGGATCTGTGACGGTGTCAGCCCCATCTGACGGCCCAGCTTGTCGGAGGAGATGCGCTCCTCTCCCTTGGCCGCCAGATCGTCCAGCTTCCGCAGATAGCGGGGCAGCCGGCGGATCACGTTGTTGGAAACGTTGCTGCGCTTCACCTTACTGCCTCCTTTTAATAATTCGCGGTTTTTAAATCCCATACGATTAACTTGAATTTACCATATTTTTGGGAAAGTTGCAAATGATATTGTAAGCGGAAAAGAAAATATGCTATAATGAACATATTCAGACCGGGGCGGGTGAGCATATTAGACAAAGCCCCCACGGGAAAACGGAGGCGGCGAGGGCGTCGGATGGCGGAGAAACGGCTCAGTCACGCATACATGCTCCTGGGACCGGAGGGTCCCGGGCGGGATGAGGCCGCCCTGCGCCTGGCGGCGGCGCTGGTGTGCCGGGAGCCGGACGGCCCCTGCGGCCGGTGCCGGGACTGCCGGAAGGCCCTGGCCGGCATGCATCCGGACGTGATCCGGGTGGAGCGGGAAAAGGGAGAGAAGGAGACCCGCCGGGATCTGCTGGTGGGGCAGATCCGCGCCATGACGGCGGACGCGGCCCTGGCGCCCAACGAGGCGGAGCGGAAGGTGTATATCATCTCCCCGGCGGACCGGATGAACGTCCAGGCCCAGAACGCCCTTCTCAAGGCCCTGGAGGACCCTCCCGGCCACGCCTGCTTCATTCTCTGCGCGGCGTCGTCGGACGCGCTGCTGCCCACGGTCCGGTCCCGGTGCGTCCGGGCGGAGGCCGCCGTCGGGGAGAAGCTGCCCCGGCCCGAGGGCACGGACCAGCTGGCCCGGGCCTATCTGGAGACGGCGGCGGGGGGCGACGCGGCGGCCGTGGCCCTGTACTGCATGAGCCGGGGAAAGCTGAGCCGGGAGCAGACGGAGGCCTTCGCCGAGGCGGTGAAGGACGCCCTCTGGCAGATCGCCCGGGGCCAGGCGGCGAACCCCGGCCTGGACCGGGACAGGCTCTTCCGCCTGGACCGGCTGATGGATAAAACGGAGGATTACCTGCGGCACAACGTATCGCCCAAGCAGATTTTCGGGATGCTGGCCGCGGAGACATTGAGGTGACCGATACATGACAGAAGTAGTGAGCATAAAATTCCGGAACCGGGGAAAGACATATTTCTTCGACCCGGCGGGCGTGGAGCTGGCCGCCGGCGGGAAGGCCGTGGTGGAGACCTCCAAGGGTCTGGAGATCGGCACGGTGGTCCAGGGCAACCACACCGTGGAGGACGACCAGGTGGTCCAGCCTCTGCGGCCCGTGGCCCGGGCGGCCACGGAGGACGATCTGCGCATCGAGGAGCTCTGCCGCCAGCGGGAGCGGGAGGCCTACGAGATCGGCAAGCAGAAGATCGAGGCCCACGGCCTGGAGATGAAGCTGGTGGACGTGGAGTGCTCCTTTGAGGGGACGAAGATCATCTTCTTTTTCTCCAGCGAGGGCCGGGTGGACTTCCGGGATCTGGTGAAGGATCTGGCGGGGGTGTTCCGCACCCGCATTGAGCTGCGGCAGATCGGCGTCCGGGACGAGGCCCGGATGCTGGGCGGACTGGGCATCTGCGGCCGGCCCTTCTGCTGCGGCAGCTTTATGGACGAGTTCAAGCCCGTCTCCACCAAGATGGCGAAGATCCAGAACCTGAGTCTGAACCCGGCGAAGATCTCCGGCTGCTGCGGCCGGCTCATGTGCTGCCTGCGGTATGAGCAGCCGGCCTATGAGGAGCTGGTGAAAAATGTGCCGAAAAACGGCGCCTTTGTGGAGACGCCGGACGGCTACGGCAACGTGAACCAGGTGAACATCCTGCGCCAGACGGTGCGGGTGAAGCTGGACGGCGACGGGGACGACGCCTACCGCCAGTATGACGTGGACGAGGTGGCCGCCGTGCCCGGCGGCCGGCCCCGGGACGGCAGCCAGCCGCCCCACATTCTGGTGCTCAAGCCCAAGAAGGCCCCGGAGCCCGAGGTGGAGGAGGATCCCTGGCAGATGCCGGAGCTGATCGTGGACGCCGCCGCGGCGGTGCCGCCGGCCGTCGAGACCGGCGGGGAGAAGCGCCCGGAGCGGTCCCGCCGGCCCCGCCGGGAGGGCGGTCAGAGCGCCGAGCCCCCCGCCGAAGGCGGCGGCAAGCGCCGCCAGGGCCGGTCCAATCGCCGGGGCGGCCAGGGGCGGAAGGAGCCCAAGCCCGCCGAGCGCCAGCCCAAGGCCCCGGAGCAGGGCAGGAACCGCTCCGCCAAGCCGCCCCAGCGGCCCAAGACGGAGGGGCCCGCGCCCCAGGAGCAGAGCCAGAAGACCCGCAGCAAGAACTATTATAACCGCCGCCGGCCCCATAACCGCCGTCCCAAGAGCGAGGGCGGTCAGAACAAGGAGTGAGCCGTGGACAGACGGAAGAAGGCCGGTATCCTGGCGGGCGTGTTCGCCGGGGCCCAGGCGGTGCTGCTGGCCGCCATGGCCTTTGCCCGGCCGAAGAAGGACGATCCGGGAAGGGAAAAGCGCGGCAAGCGGCCGCCGCAATAGCGTACAAAAGGCCCGGTCCAGTGTGAACTGGACCGGGCCTTTTGTATATGCGGAGGATAAAAAGAGTGGGTCCGTACTCTTTGTGAGCGCGGACCCGGTTAAAGATCAGTGGTTCTTGCCGGCCAGACCCAGGTTGGAGGTGGAGGCGGCGTAGCCGATGAGCTGCTCGTCCAGCCAGGACTGATAGTCCTCGTTGCGCATCTCGCTGTCCATCTGATACTGGGCGTAGGTCAGATCGCTGGCGCCCACATAGTACAGCACGTGGGAGCCGGTGTAGTTGGAGCCCTCGTAGGAGACGACGGTGGTGTCGCCGCTCTTGCGGCCGTCGGCGAAGAGCCACTCGTCGATGGGCTCTACCATGTCGTTCTTGGCCACGTTTTCATACAAACCGCCGGTGGTGTTGGAGCCGGCGTCGTCGGAGTTGTCGGCCACCAGGGCGGCGAAGCTGTCCTCGGTGGCGTCCCCGCTCTGCCAGGTGGCGAAGACCTCCTGGGCCTCGTTGAGGGCGGCGTCCTTCTCCTCCTGGGAGAACTCCCCGTCGCCGTCGGTGTCCTCGGCCTCGATCAGGATGTGGCGGAAGTTGGCCATGTGATAGCTGTTGTCGTCCCGGCCCAGGAACATGATCACATACTGGCTGTCCTCATTGGTCACGCTGGTGGTATCGCCGGCCTGGCGGGCGCTGTCGGAAAGCCAATCGGCGTAGAGGGAATTCAGGTCGGACACGGTCTGGGTCTGGGGGCTGGGCTCATCCCCGTCCCCGTTGTCGGCCAGATACTGGAGGAAGGCGGCCTCGTCGGTGCCGTTCAGCGCCGTGGCCATGGCCTCGGCGTCCAGCCCGCTGTCCTCGCTGACGGTGTAGCTGATGAAACGGACCTGATCCAGCTCGCCCTCATGGCCGGCGTAGCGCTCGTCCAGCTGCTCGGGGGTGTATTCGTAGCTGTCGTACACGGACCGGGAGTAGGCGCTGGCCACATAGGAGCGGTAGAGCTCCGTGCGGACCATGTCCATGTCCACGCCCTTGCCGTAGGTCATGTTGATGAACTGCTTCTGGTTGGAATAGCCCAGACTCTCCCAGCTGGTCTCCAGGGCGGCGATCTCCGCATCATAGGCGGCCTGGTCCTCCTCGGAGAGGGTGAAGCCGTTGGCCTCGGCCTGGTCGTTGAGCATCTGCACCTGCGCCATGTCGTTGACGGCGGATTCCAGGAAGAAGTCACGCCAGCTCTCGCCCTCGGCGTATTCCTGGTCCGCCAGGCTCTCGCTGGGGTCGAAGAACAGTCCGTAGTTGATGTAGGAGCTGTACGTGTTGCAGAAGTTCAGGTAGTTGGAGGAGTAATAGTAGTTCAGCTGGGCCACGGAGTAGTCCACGCCGTTGATGGAGACGGCCGTCAGCGCGCGGCTGGGCAGGGCGGAGTTGAAGGTGAAGATGAACGCGAAAAACAACACCAGTACCACGGCCACCACGGTGTATGTGATGGCGCTCTTGCGCTGCTGGGCCTTCTCCTTGGCCGCGGCCACGGAATGCTTGTCCGTGCCGGCCTCGATCTGCTGCTTGCGGAGGATCTTGTCCTTGGATGCACTCATGGTTGACACCTCTTGCGGTAGTTTTCTTCAGAATCTTCAATATTATAGTACAGGACCCGGCCTGTTTCAAGCTTTTTTCTCGTCTTGAGGGAATGTTTATAATTTAGTATTGAATTATGTAAACTCTCTTGCAAAACCTGTCCGCATCCTGTATACTGTGGGGGAAATGGAGGGATATATGATATGCCCATCGCGGATAATGACAAGAATCTCCGGCTGGCGGTGCTCATCGACGCGGACAACGCCCCCCGGGATTGCCTGCAGGGGATCATGGAGGAGGTGGCCATCTACGGCACGCCCAATCTGAAGAAGGCCTACGGGGACTGGTCCACCCGGAACCTGGCGGGCTGGAAGCAGGCGCTGCTGGACAACTCCGTCACCCCCATGCAGCAGTTCGCATATACCAAGGGCAAGAATTCCACCGACTCGGCCATGATCATCGACGCCATGGATATCCTCTATTCCGGCAACACGGACGGGTTCGTGCTCGTCAGCTCCGACTCGGACTTCACCGGCCTGGCCCGGCGGCTGCGGGAGGCGGGCCAATTCGTCATCGGCATCGGCGAGCAGAAGACCCCCAGCCCCCTGATCGCCGCCTGCAACAAGTTCATCTACATCGAGGTCATCCGGGAGCGGTCCGCCAAGGCCACCGCCAAGGCCGCCCAGCCCGCCCGGAAGAAGAACGATCCGCCCAAGAAGGCCGATCAGCCCCGGAAGGCCGACCAGCCCAAGAAGACCGAGCAGCCCAAAAAGGCGGAGCCGGAATCCCGGGCCGCGTCCGCCGAGGAGCGGCAGATCCCCGACAGCATCGTCTGGCTCATCGCCGACTCCATTCTGGACCTGTCCGGCGCCGGCGACGAGGACTATGTGTCCCTGGGCGCCGTGGGCCAGCTCATCCAGAAAAAGCGTCCGGATTTCGACACCCGCAGCTACGGCTTCTCCAAGCTGTCCGGCATGGTGAAGGCCATCGACCGCTTTGAGGTCATGGAGCGGGAGGACAAATCCGACCCCCGATCCAAGCTGGTGTACATCCGGGATCTGGAGATGTGAGCCATTTTCAGGAACGTACCTTCCGCCCCTCCCGCGGGAGGGGCGTTCTTTTGGTCATTACTGTGAAAAAACATATAAAATTTTAACAAAATTTGGGATTGCCATTTCTCTTCCAATCGTATAAAATATACAATAGAAACGGATCCCTTTGTTCTTTGCGAAAAATCCGCCCCGGGGAACCGCCGCGCAGGGCCCGGCGGCGAGATCCGGCGGGGCCGGATGCGGATGGAACAGAGCGCAGAAACGGCGAAGCGCCGGCGCAGGACACGCCGGCTGCGGCAGAGGGAGGGAAGAGAGCAGATCCTGTCCGAACAGAGGGAGACGGCGGGGAGGGACCCCGCGCTTTGGCGTCCCGCGGGGGACGCGTTACCGCTATGAGAATGAGAACGAAACTGCCATACATACTGCTGGCCATGCTGTCGGCCGCGATCCTGGTGTCGGGGTGCGTGCTGCTGTCGCTGCTGACCGAGGCGGAGATAGGGACGCAGACGGAGGAACCGGCGCAGACGCCGGCGACGCCGGCGCCCACGAGTACGCCCACGCCGCTGTACATCGCCGACCAGTCGGTCCATCCGGCGCTGCTGGAGACGGACGACGACGGGGCCTTCCGGCCCGACGAGCCCATGAGCCGGGGGGAGATGGCCGGCGCTCTGGTCCGGGTGCTGTCCGGACTGCGCCGGAGCGCGCGGGTGAGCCGCTGGACCGATCTGCCCGCCGGGGACAGGCGATATCGCGCCGCCGCCCGGCTGGACGCCACCGGACTGCTGCCGGAGGACGGGGGCCTGTTCCGGCCCGACGAGCCGGTGACGGGCGACGAGCTGGGAGAATTCCTGGAGCGGCTGGCGGAGAGACTGACGGATGAGGCGTCCCAACGGGCGCTGACGCTGGCCGGCGAGCTGGCCGGCGGGGGAGATCTGACCCGGCGGGACGCCGCGTGTGTCCTGGTCCGGCTGTCCGGACGGACTATGTGGGAGGAGGACCTGCTGTTTTTGGGCGGGTGCCTGCCCTCGGACATGACCCGGGAGGACCCCCAGTGGCAGACCGTCGCCGACGCGGTGACGGCAGGCAGCCCATCGCGGCTGGAAGAGGGGATATATCGAATAGACGGCTGGCTCTACGCCGTGGACGGCGAGGGCCGCCTGGTGAGGGATGAAAGAATCGGCGTCTGGTCCTTCGGGCCGGACGGGGGATATACCACCGGTGATCGGTCATTGGACGATCTGCTGGCCATGGCTCTGCAGGCCAGCGGCGCCGGCGAGCTCACGGGGCGGGAGGCCCTGGAGGCGGTATATCTCTATGTGAAGAACAATTTCGAATACAAAGTGACGCCTTTCGACCAGGAGCCGGAGGAGGAGGGCTCCACCGGCTGGGAATTCAAGCGGGCCGCCCGCTTTTTCCAGTACCGGGGAGGCACCTGCTACGGCTACGCGGCCGCCTTCGGACTGCTGGCCCGATGCCTGGGGGAGGACGCCAAGATCGTGGCCGCCACGGTCAACCAGTACAATGGGCCGCACAGCTTCGTGGTCATCCCGGAGGACGGGACCGATTGGATCTATGACGTGGAGCTGGAGGACGCCCGCCCGGAACGGCACGGGGATCTGGATCTGTTCCGGATACAAAATTACGTGATCTACAATTATTGGTACACGCCGGATTGGTGATATATTATGACTGATATTTATATTTTGAAATACGGCACGCCTATGTCGGAGGACAAGGCCGCGCTCCTGCCCAGATGGCGGCGCCGGCGGCTGGAACGGCTCCGGTACGCCGCGGCCCGGGAGGCCAGCCTGAGCGCAGGACTGCTGTGGCGGTACGCGATGGAGGAACACGGCGTCCACCCGGAGGAGCCGGTGCGCTTTTTGCAGGCCGGCAAGCCGGTATTCGCCCAGCGGGACGATATGTACTTCAGCCTGTCCCACTCAGGCCCCTACGCCATGTGCGCCGTCAGCGACCAGCACATCGGCGTGGATGTGCAGCAGATCAAGCCCGTCCATCTGTCCGTGGCCCGTCGGTTCCATTTCCGGGAGCGGGACTGGCTGGCGGACCAGCCGCAGGCGGAGCAGAACACCGCCTTTTTCCGCATCTGGGCCCGGAAGGAGGCCTGGGTCAAGGCGGTGAGCCATGACCAGCTGCTCACCCTGGACCAGGAGGATGTGATCCACGGCGTCAACGGCTGGCAGTTCAAGGAGTTCCCCCTGGAGGACGGGTATCTGGCGGCTGTGTGCGCCCGGTGGGAGGAGAACATCGGCCAGCTCAGAGTGATCAGCCCCCAGAAGCTGATCGAGACGCTGCAGGAGCCCTGCGCAGAACTGGAATGAGATTTTATGTCAACTTAATCCACCGAAAAAAGCCGCTGTCCCGAGGGACGGCGGCTTAATTTTACGCATCTGTCAAAGGGGCAGGAACCGTCCGTCCCGGTAGACGAGCACCTTTTCCGCCAGGGCATCGGTCTCCTCCCGGTCGTGGGTGGCCAGCAGTACCGTCCGCCCGGCGGCATGCTCCCGCAGCAGGGACAGGACGCTGCCCCGCCGGTCGGGGTCCAGCTCCTTCAGCGGCTCGTCCAGCAGCAGCAGATCCCCGTCCCGGGCCAGGGCCCGGGCCAGATTCACCCGCTGGCGCATCCCGCCGGACAGCTCTGCCGGCAGCAGATCCGCCCCGTCGGCGATGCCCATCATGTCCAGCCAGTGCCGGGCCAGGGGCAGGGTGGCGGCGGTGTCCCCCAGCACCAGGTTCACATTCTCCGCGGCCGTCCGCCAGGGAAGCAGCCGGTGCTCCTGGAAGGCGTAGGCCAGCTTGTTCGCGCGCACCCGCACCTCCCCGGCGGCGGGCCGGAGCAGCCCCGCGGTCAGGGACAGGACCGTGGTCTTGCCGCAGCCGGAGGGGCCGGTGAGGGCCACGTGGGCCCCGGGGGGGATGTGCAGATCCATGTCCTGCAGCACGGCCTTCTCCCCATAGAAGAGGGCGACCTTCTCAAAGCGTATCACAGTCCCTGCCCTCCCATGCTCCGCCGCCGGCCCAGATGCCGGATCAGCGCGGTGAACAGTTTCTCCAGCAGGATGGAACAGGTCACCACCATCACCGTCCAGGCGAACAGGTCGGTCATCTCCATATAGAGCTTCGACTCGTACAGCCGCCGGCCGATGGACAGGGCCGGCATGGTGAGCACCTCCGCCGCCACCCCGGACTTCCAGGCCAGACCCAGGCTGGTATGGCAGGCGCTCAGCAGATAGGGGCCCACGGAGGGGCCATAGACCCGTTTGGCGATCTGCCAGCGGCTCAGACGGTAGACCCGGGCCATCTCCAGCAGCTGCCGGTCCGTGGCGGCCACGCCCACGGACACGTTGCCCCATACCACCGGCAGCACCATCAGAAACACGATCAGGCAGGGCAGGATGTCCCGGCCCACCCAGATCAGCGCCAGCAGGATGAAGCTGGCCACAGGGGTGGCCCGGATCACCGACAGCAGCGGGGACAGCACCGTGTTCAGAAAGCGGTACCGGCCGGTGGCCACTGCGGTGGCCACGCCCGCCAGCACCCCCAGCGCGGCGCCCAGCATGATGCGGCCCAGACTCACGGCGGTGACATGCCAGAAGTCCGCCGTGCCCGACAGCCGGATCAGCCGCGCCGCCACGGCCCAGGGCGCGGGCAGCAGCAGCGGCCGGTTCACCAGCACGGCCAAAAGAGCCCAGACGCCCACCCAGAAGGCCAGGGCGCCCAGGCTCTTTGCCGTTGTAGCGGAGCGGCGCATTTCAGGCGCCGTAGTAGAAATCGTCTCCGGGGAGGGCTCCGCCCACAGACTCCGGGGCGAGATCATAGAGCACGGAGAGATATTCGCTCATGGCGGCCTTCATCTCCCCGCCGGTGATAAAGCATACGTTGCAGTTGGGGATGGCCTTGCGGGCCACGGCGGCCTGGGCGAAGACGCCGGTCTGCTCGATGAGCGCGGCGGCGGCGTCAGGGTCCTCATCCAGCAGCGCCACGGAATCGGCGTATTCCGCCAGGAACGTGTCCACCGCCTCGGGGTGCTCCTGGACGAACGCGGTCCGGGCCACCACGCAGCCCTGGACCAGACTGCCGGCGGGATAGACCTTGTCCCACTCCGCCGTCAGGTCCAGCGCCACGGTCAGATCGGCGTTGGCGGCCAGGGCGATGGTCACCATGGGCTCGGGCAGCACCGCGATGTCCACCTCTCCGGCGGCCAGGGCCGTGCGCAGATCGGCGGGCTGGGCGTAGGTGTCGTCAACAGTCACGTTCACATCCGCGGCCTGGCAGATGGTCTGAAAGATGAAGGTGGGGTTCTGGGCGGGGGCATACACGGTCAAGCCCTCCAGATCCGCCAGACTCTCCACGGCCGGGCCGCTCTGGCTGTTGACCACCAGATACAGCACGCCCCGGGTGTTCAGAGCCAGCAGCTGCACGCCGCCCTGGGTCTTGTTGTATACGGCGGCGGCGGCGTTGGTGGGCAGAGCCGCGATGTCGCAGGTGCCGTTGACGAGAGCGGCGCTGACGGCGCTGGCGTCCGTCTCCACGGAGAAGGCGTAGTCCTGTCCGGCGGCGCCGTCGGCGGCGTCGGCCATGAGCTTGGCCATGCCGAAACCGGTGGTGCCGTTGAGCACCATCACGGTGGGAACGGCGGGCTCGGCGGCGGGCTCCGGCTCGGCAGTGGGTTCGGGCTCAGCGGTGGGTTCTGCAGTGGGTTCGGCGGTTGCCTCGGCGGCGGGCTCCTGAGCGGGGGTCTCGTCGGCCGCGGTGTCCGCGCCGCAGGCGGCCAGGCCCAGCAGAAGGGCCAGCGCCAGCAGCGCTGTGAGGGTACGTTTCATAAAGGGTTACACTCCGTTTTTTAAGGTCTTACGACCTGGATATAACGTGGGAATAGGCCGTCTTCACGTTCACGCCGGGCAGGGAGCCGATCTCACCGGCCATGGTGTTGGTCACGTCCTGGGGCGCGTCGACGGCGATGGAGATGATGTTGATGTCCCGGTCCCGGTAGGGGATGCCCATCCGGCCGAGGATGTAACCGGAATAGCGGTGCAAAATGGCGTTGAGCTGATCTGTCACGTCCAGATTCTCTACAATGATGCCAAGTACGGCCACGCGCGTTACCATCATAGTCTTTGTTCTCCTCTTGAAATATTAAAAAATAGCCCGCGCCGAAAGACGCGGGCATACTCATCCCTTATGCCGTCGTCTTTCGCTGTAACTCCCCAGTTTTGGCGTCAGGCCACAATTCCATTATAGTGGTACTTATAGAGAAATGCAATCATAATTTTGCTGAAAATAAAGGCGAAACAGGGCTTGACAAAGGGCGTTATTTGCATTATAGTAAGTAATGCAAATAATACAAACGATGCAGGGAGGGATGCAGATGCTGCTGAAGCTGGATTTTGGCTCCGATCAGCCCATCTACATGCAGATACGAAACCAGATCGTCCTGGGCATCGCCCAGGGACAGCTCCGCCCCGGGGAGCGGCTGCCCACCATCCGGGCCCTGGCGGAGGAGTGCGGCATCAACATGATGACCGCAAGCAAGGCCTACCAGCTGCTGCGCCAGGAGGGATACATCGCCGCGGACCGGCGGGCCGGCACGGTGGTGGCGTCGGGAAAGGCCGCCGGGCCCCAGCCGGAGACCATCGAGGGCCTGCGGCTGCGCCTGGGGGAGCTGCGCCTGGCGGGGCTGAGCCTGGACCAGGCCATGGATCTTTGTCGGAAGCTCTATGAGGAGGGAACGAAATGAACGCGCTGATCATGTGGGGGCTGACCATCTGGGTGCCCATTTTGCTGTGTGTGCTGAATATCAACGAGGCGAAGTTCAAGAAGAATCTGGCCGTGGGAGTTACCTTCCCCCTGAAGGGCCGGGCGGACCCGGAGGTGCTGGGGCTTTTGCGGGGCTTCAAGCGGGAGCAGATCGTCCTCTGCCTGGCGCTGGTGGCGCTGGGGGTGCTGTGCGGGGCGCTGAGCTGGCCGGAGATCCAGTTTCTGCCCTATTTTCTGTGGATCGATCTGGTGATCGTGGCCCAGTTCGTCAGTTATGCCCGCTGGAACGGCAAGCTGAAGGCGGTGAAGAGGGCCAAGGGCTGGACCATACCCAACCTCCGCGTCGCCAGCGTCACCGTCCCGGCGGCACCCGCCAAACGGCCAAGCCTGTGGTGGTTCATCGCCGCGGCGGTCGTCGCTGCCGTGCCGGCGGCATTTGACCGGGATCTGTGGTTCGCCTACCTGCTGGACGCAGGCGTGGCCCTGGGCTGCTGGTTCGGCAGCCGGTATCTCTATCGCAACCGGGCGGAGGCGGTGGATGAAAACGACGCGGTGACCCAGGCCCTGACCCGGGTCCGCCGCCGGGCCTGGGACCGGGTGTGGGTGCTGTGCGCCTGGACGATGGCGGCCGTCAGCGCCGGCATCTGGCTGAGCACGGCGCTGCCCGCCACCGGCGGCGGGGCGGTGATGCTGGCAACGGTGGTCCTGGCCCTGGCCGTGTGCGCCGTGGCCGTGGCGCTGGAATTCCGGGTCCGGCGGGTGCAGGAAAAGCTCACCGCTTCCAGCGGCGAGGGCTTTTACGTGGACGAGGACGACAAGTGGATCTGGGGCCAGCTCTACTACGATCCCAACGACAGCCGCACCGTCGTCAACAACCGCACCGGCGTCAACTCCACCGTGAACCTGGCCCGGCCGGGCGGCAAGGCGATCCTGGCTTTCTCCCTGGCGCTGCTGTTCATCGCCATGCCGGTGATGGGCGTGTGCTTCGACAGCATGGGCGGCGGGCCTGACCTTGTCGTTGAGGACGGGGCCCTGGTGGCGGCCAGCTGGGGCAAGGACTATGTTTTGCCCCTGGAGGAGATAGCGAGCGCGGAGATCGTCGACGCGCTGCCGAAAAACGGGGTCCGGATCATGGGGATCGGGTTGGACAGCTTTTTGAAGGGCCAATTCGACACGGACTGGGGCCGGGCCACCCTGTGCCTGGACCCCCGGACGGGGCCCTGGCTGAAGGTCACCATGACCGACGGCACGCTGTACCTCTTGGGCGGCGGAGAGAGCGGCGCGGAGGCGATCTTCGCGCAGATGGAAGACTGAAAATGAGAGCGCGCCTGCCCCCGCCCGGTCCGCCGGGCGGGGGCAAGTTAGCGTTGACCACGGTCCGCGGGGAGGATATAATTGAGAAAAAACGGGAGGTGTTCCCCATGGCGAGATATACGGTGGCGATCTGCGGCTGCGGCAGCCGGGGGCTGGACGCGTACGCCCCCTATGCCAGGCTCCATCCGGACCGGATGGCGGTGACGGCGGGGGCCGATCCCCGGCCGGAGCGGCTGGAAAAGCTGCGGGCGGAGTACGGCGTGCCGGCGGAGCGGTGCTTTGCCTCCGACGAGGAGCTGCTGGCCCAGCCGAAGCTGGCGGACGTGATGATCGTGGCGACCCAGGACCGGACCCACGTGAAAAACGCCCTGGCGGCCCTGGACAAGGGCTATCACGTGCTGCTGGAAAAGCCCATCTCCCCGGAGCTGGACGAGTGCGTCGCCCTGCGGGAGAAGGCCCGCGAGACCGGCCGGGCGGTGGTGGTGTGCCACGTGCTGCGCTATACCCGGTTTTACGCGGCGCTGCAGGACCTGCTGGCCCGGGGGGCGGTGGGAAAGGTGCAGACCATCGACGCCACGGAGAACATCGCCTTCTGGCACTTTGCCCACAGCTTCGTGCGGGGCAACTGGCGGCGGGAGGACGAGACCAGCCCCATGATCCTGGCCAAGTGCTGCCACGACATGGATCTGTTCCGCTGGCTGGCGGGGCAGCGGTGCCTGGCCGTGCAGAGCTTCGGCTCCCTGGACTGGTTCCGCCGGGAGAACGCCCCCGCCGGGGCGGCGGACCGGTGCCTGGACTGCCCGGTGAGCGGCCGGTGCCTTTACGACGCCCGGCGGCTGTATCTGACCGATCCCCACTGCGGCTATGAGCGGATCGGCAACGACTGGCCGGTGAACGTGGTGGCCACGGACCCGGACGAGGACAAGATCCTCGCCGCCCTGAAGACGGGGCCCTACGGCCGGTGCGTGTACCGGTGCGACAACGACGTGGCGGACCATCAGACGGTGAACATGCTCTTTGAGACGGGCATCACCGGCTCATTCACCGTCAGCGCCTTCACGGACCAGTGCTACCGCACGGTGAAGATCACCGGCACGGCGGGCCAGATCGAGGGCAACATGGCGGAGAACAAGCTGCGGCTGCTGCCCTTGGGCGGGGAGGAGCGCGTCATCGACCTGGACGAGCCCGGCGGCGCCTTCTCCGGCCACGGCGGCGGGGATTACGGACTGCTGGACAGCCTGTTCGGCCTGCTGGACGCCGGCCGGGCGGACGGGCTCACCAGCGTGGAGGCGTCGGTGGAGAGCCATGTGATGGCCCTGGCGGCGGAGTGGTCCCGGACCCACGGGGGACAGACGGTGGAGCTGGAGGCGTTTCAGCGGCGGGGCCGGTAACGCCGGCAGCGCATGGCGCGTAGGATGGAGAAAACAGTCGGAGGAGAGACGGATGTTCCGGTATCTGGCCGCCAAGTTCATAAAGGACTATGAGTATGTGGACCGGCCGGACGTGCGCCTGGCCTACGGCCGGCTGGCCAGCGCCGTGGCCGTGGCGGCCAACGGGCTGCTGTTTCTGGCCAAGGTCCTGGTGGGGCTGACCGCCGGATCGGTGGCGGTGGTGGCCGACGGGGTGAACAACCTCTCCGACGCGGCCAGCAACGTGGTGAGTCTGCTGGGCTTCCGTCTGGCGGCCCGGCCGGCGGACGCGGACCACCCTTACGGCCACGGCCGGTATGAGTACCTGGCGGGTCTGACGGTGTCGGTGCTCATCCTGGCGGCGGGCGTGGAGCTGGGCCGCAGCGGTGTGGCGCGGCTGCTCCATCCCCAGGAGCCGGCCTTTTCCTGGCTCATGGCGGCGGTGCTGGCCGGGTCCATGGCGGTGAAGCTGTGGATGATGACCTTCCAGCGGGGGGCGGGCCGGCGCATCGGCTCGGATACGCTGCAGGCCACCGCGGCGGACAGCCGCAACGACGTGATCGCCACCGCCGTGGTCCTGGCGGGCATGGCCGCCGGCCGGCTCACCGGGCGGGATCTGGACGGCTGGCTGGGCCTCGCCGTGGCGGTGTTCGTGCTCTGGAGCGGGTTCCGTCTGACCCGGGAGATGATGGATTCCCTGCTGGGGAAGATGCCGGACCCCGAGGTGGTGGAGTCCATCCGCCGGCGGATCCTGGACTGCCCCGGGGTGCTGGGTACCCACGATCTGATGGTCCACGATTACGGCCCCGGCCGGCGGTTCGCCAGCGCCCATGTGGAGATGGCGGCGGAGGCGGACCCGGCGGTGTGGCACCAGGCCCTGGAGACCCTGGCCCGGCAGTTTCTGGAGGAGGACGGACTGCACATCCTGTTCCAGTATGACCCCATCTCCCAGGCGGACACGGCGGAGAACCGGCTGCGGGACCATCTGGCCGGCCGGCTGGGGGTGGTGGACCGGCGCTCGGCGGTCCACGACGTGTCCCTGGAGCGGGACGGGGACCGGACCCAGGTGCGGTTCGACTGGTATATCCCCCCGGAGGTGGATATCCCGGAGGGAGAGCTGCGGCGGATGGCGGAGGGCGTGGTCCGGGAGCTCTATCCCGGCGCGGCGTGCCACATCACCCTGGACCGGGGCTATATGGCCCCCCAGAAGGGATAAAACGATCCCCCGGGACGTCTCGTCCCGGGGGATCGGTGTGTCGGGGGGTTATTTTTTCTCCTCCTCCGGCAGGAGGAAATTCCGCTCCAATGTGAAGCCCCGGCCCCGGACCTCCCGCACCTGGGTGATGGTGATGAAGGCCGCCGGGTCCACGGACTGGATCAGCTCCTTGGCGGCGAACAGCTTCCGGGGCGGGATCACGCACATCACGCCCTGCTGCCGCTCCCGGAGGGCGCCGGTCTGAATCTCCAGCATGGTGACGCCGGCCTGGAGCTTCGTCAGGAACAGATGGCGCAGCTCGTCGTATTTCTGGGTGATGATGAGCAGCTGGATCTGGGCCTGGCCCAGGATCATCACCTTGTCCAGCAGGATGGACTCCAGCACCAGCACCACCAGACCGCACAGCACCGGCTCGGCGGAGCCGGCGAAAAGGGCCTGGCCGCCGATGACCAGCATATCCAGCAGATACACGCAGATGGACAGGGGCACGTGGGTCCACTTGTTCAGCATGAGGCTGGCGATGTCCAGCCCGCCGGTGGAGGAGCCCACCCGCATGACCATGCCCAGGGACACGCCCAGCAGCACCCCGCCGAACAGGGAGGCCAGCAGGATGTCGTCGGTCAGGCCGGTCAGACCGGGGATGCGCTCCAGGACCCACAGACAGACAGGGTACAGCAGAGAGCTGGCGATGGTGGTGGTCACCAGCTTCCACCCCAGCGCCAGGCCGCCCATCACCAGCAGCGCCCCGTTGAGGATCAGTACCAGCGTGGCCCGGTCCAGGGGGAGCACGCCCTCCAGCACGATGGCCAGACCGGTGGTGCCTCCCATGATGATGTCATGGGGGACGATGAACGCCTCCACCGCGAAGGCCAGCAGGGCGTTGCCCAGCAAAATGGCGACGCTCGTCTGCAGCAGAGACAAAAATCCTTTCTTCGGCATCCGCCGCCCTCCTTATCGTTTCGGTCCTATCCGTATTATACAGGATGCGCGGCCGTTTGGCAAACGTTCCTTTTTGCGCATAATCCGCCGGGAGCGGGGCAAACTGGGAGCGGGTGATCATTATGAACATGACGAACCGAGAGTACAACGAGTATATCCGGAGCATGGCGCCCGGCTCGCCGGTGGTGAAGGACCTGATCAAGGCCTTCGTGGTGGGCGGGCTCATCTGCTGCCTGGGCCAGGGGCTGAGCATGCTGTACGGCGACTATGCCCGCCTGTCTCAGGAGGACGCCGCCACGGCGGTGAGCATGACGCTGGTGTTCCTGTCGGCGCTGCTGACGGGTCTGAACGTGTATGACAAGCTGGCCCGGTTTGCCGGCGCGGGGACGCTGGTGCCCATCACCGGCTTCGCCAACGCCGTGGTCAGCCCGGCGCTGGAGTTCAAAACCGAGGGCTTCATCCTGGGCACGGCGGCGAAGATGTTTACCATCGCCGGCCCGGTCATCACCTTCGGCATCACCGCCAGCGTGATCTACGGGCTGATACTGTGTCTGCTGCGGTAAAATAGAGACGGCTCCCGCCCCGGGACGCGGGGCGGGGAATTTTATCTTTTTGCACAGGATACCTTGACAGACGAGGTATCCTGTGTTATTATACACACACGAGATACTTAAACTGACGAGGTATTGCAGGGAAAGGAGGGATTGATATGTCTCTGTCCGCGGACATCCTGCGGGGGCACACGGAGACCATCATCCTGGCCCAGCTGGCCGCCGGGGACAGCTACGGCTACGAGATCAACAAGGCCGTCTCCCAGCGCTCCGGCGGCGCCGCCGGCTTCAAGGAGGCCACGCTCTACACCGCCTTCAAGCGCCTGGAGCAAAACGGCATGATCACCTCATACTGGGGCGAGGACGGGCCCGGCGCCCGCCGGCGGTATTACGCCATCACCCCGGCTGGGCGGGAGCAGCTGGCGGCGGACCGGCGGGAGTGGAGCGAGACGAAAGCGGCGCTGGACGCGCTGATCATGAAGGAGGACTGACGATGGAAGACATCAAGCGCAGATTTGCAAACGACATCGCCGCCCGGCTGGCCGGCGCGGCGGAGAGCGACGCCAAGTCGGAGATGATTGAGGAGCTGGCGGAAAATCTGGCGGGGCGGTATGGGGATATGGTCGCCGCCGGCACGCCGGAGGAGGAGGCCTACGCCCGGGCCATGGACCAGCTGGGGGATGCGGACGAGCTGACGGCCTATCTCAACAGTCTGGAGCCGGAGGATGACCGCTCCGCCTCCGCCGACCGGCTGGGGGAGGATCTGGACGAGCTGGTCCGCTCCCTGGGGACGGTGGGCCGACAGGTGGCGGAGGACGCGGTGAAGACCGCCAGGGACGCCCTCCAGCGGCTGAAGCAAAATGGCCTGCGCTGGAACGGCCATGAGGTGACCTACGTGAACATAGACCGGGACGGGAACGTGTCCGAGGCGGGCTTTTCCGGCGGCCGGACCTACCGCAGCGGCGCGACGGAGATCCATTTTGAGGAGGACGGCGCCAATGGGGAACAGACCGTCCCCTCCCAGGGGGTCTTTCGCCTGGATATTGAGACGGCGGGGGGCGATGTGGACCTGTTTCTGGACGGCGACCCGGACAGCGCCGTCCGGCTGGAGGGAAATCTGTCCCGGCTGGACGTGTTTGTGACGGAGGACGGCGTGCTCACCGTCCGGCCCCGGTCCACCGCCAGCGTCCAGTTTTTCACCTTCCGGGGCGTGTCCAGCCAGGACGTCTCCCTCACCGTCCCGGCCCGGCGCTGGGAGAGCATCCGCGTGTGCACCGGCAGCGGCGACGTGGACATGGGCGACGAGCTGGAGACGGGCCGGCTCACCGTCCAGACCACCAGCGGCGACATCCACTGCCGGGTGCTGCGCTGCGGCAAGGCGGAGCTGAAGGCCATCAGCGGCGACGTCTCCCTGGAGGGGAGCGCGGACGAGGTCCGCATCGAGACGGCCAACGGGGACATCGGCTGCCGGATGCAGAGCTGCCGGAAGGCGGAGCTGCGGTCCGCCAGCGGGGACGTGACGCTGACAGGGCCCGTGGGCCGGGCGGAGGCGTTCACCGCCTCCGGGGATATCTCGGTGTCCGGCTCGGTGGGGAACATCCGGGCCAGCTCCTACAGCGGCGACATCGCTCTGGAGAGCATGACGCTGCCCCTGGGGATGGAGCTGTCCTCCAAGAGCGGCGACGTGAGCGCCCGCATCCCGGACAGCGGCCCGTTCCAGGTGCAGGTCTCCAGCGTCAGCGGCAACGTGGATCTGCGGCCGTTCAAAAAGTGGTCCGGCGGGGAGAGCGCGGACCCCGGCGCCCCCGTGCCCCAGTATATCCTCACCAGCGTGGGCGGCGACGTGTCGCTGGGCAAATACTGATTGTTTTGCGCAAAAAAAGATCCGGCGCAGGCTCGTCTGCGCCGGATCTTTCTCTCTTATGAGCGGTTCATCGCATGTAATAGGCTGCCACCAAACTGGAGGCCAGCACGCCGTCCACCTCGCCCTTCATCAGGGCCTGGAACAGGCTCTCCGTGTTGGTCTGGTAGACCACCGAGCCCAGACTCCGGACGAATTTTTCGTTGGTGTAGAGCACGTCCTGGTTGGCCACCGTCACCCCCAGCACCTTTCCCTTCAGCCCGGAGCGGCGGCGGATGTGGCTGCCGGAGCGGGCCACCAGCACGTACCGGCTGGTGAGATAGGCGGGGGAGGTGTCCAGATCCCCGATGGCGGACTCCGGCACGGACATGGCCACGTCGATGTTGCCGGCGTTCAGCTCGATCTTGGCGTCGGCGATGTTGATGGGATAGACCACCAGATCCCAGCCCAGCTGGCCGCAGATGTAGCCCATCAGCTCCACGTCGAAGCCCCGGTAGCCGTTGTCGGAAAAAAAGCTCAGGGGCATGTTGGTCAGGTCCACGCCGATGGTGACGGAGCGCTGGGGCACCTCTTCCTCCAGGGCGGCGATGGCCCCCGACTGGCCCTCGACGGCGATCAGGTCCTGGCCGAACCAGTTGGAGGAGAGGATCTGCAGCGTGCTGCCGGCGGCCAGCTCCTGGAGCGCGGCGGTCACGTAATCCCGCAGCCGGTCCCCCTTGCGGAAGGCAAGGTAGTAGTTGGTCTCGCCGGAATAGTCGTCCACCACCCGGTAGCCGCCGCCGTCGTCGCATGCGGCGAGGGGCAGCAGCAGGACGATACACAAAAACAGGCACACCATGGCCCGAAACGCTCTCATGCCGATCCTCCTTGAGGAGTGATAAAAAACCGCACGGCTGCCGTGCGGTTTTATATTACCCGATCTCGCCGGGAAAATCAAGGGCGACCGGTATAACTGTCCAGGAACCGGCGGGTGCGCTCCTGGGTGGGGGCGCCGAACACCCGCTCCGGGGGGCCGTCCTCCACCACCAGGCCGCCGTCCATGAACAGCACCCGGCTGGATACGTCCCGGGCGAAGGCCATCTCGTGGGTGACGATGATCATGGTGACCCGCTCCTCCGCCAGGGTGCGGATCACCCGCAGCACTTCCTGGGTCAGCTCCGGGTCCAGGGCGCTGGTGGGCTCGTCGAAGCACAAAATATCCGGCCGCAGGGCCAGGGCCCGGGCGATGGCCACCCGCTGCTGCTGGCCGCCGCTGAGCTGGTGGGGGTAGCTGCCCGCCCGGTCGGCCAGGCCCATCCGGTCCAGCAGCGAGCGGGCCTCGCCGTCGATGCGGTCCAGGATCTCCTTTTTCCGGGCGGCAAAACCCGGCTGCTGTTTCGCCAGCAGCTTTCCCGCCAGGGTCACGTTTTCCAGGGCGGTATACTGGGGAAACAGATTGAAGGACTGGAATACCAGCCCGAAGTGCAGCCGGCGGCGGCGGATCTCCGCCTCCTTCAGGGCGGCGGGATCGGCGGCGTCGAACAGAATCTCCCCGTTCACGGCGATGGAGCCGGTGTCCGGGGTCTCCAGAAAATTCAAACACCGGAGCAGGGTGGTCTTGCCGGAGCCGGAGGAGCCGATCAGGGACAGCACCTGCCCCCGCTCCAGGGAAAAGCCGATGCCCTTGAGCACCTCCGTCTGTCCGAAGCTCTTGCGGATATCTTTTACGTCCAGGATCGCCATGGGCGGCCCCTCCTCTCAGCGGAAATAGTCCAGGCGTTTTTCCAGCCGCCCCAGGGCCACCGTGACCACGCCGTTGAACAGCAGATAATACACGGCGGTGAAAAACAGCGGCCAGATGGCCCCGGCGATGCCGTGGGAGCCCTTCATGAAGGACTGGCCGGCCCAGATGATCTCCTGCAGGGCGATGATGCGAGCCAGGGCAGTGTCCTTCACCAGGGTGATGATCTCGTTGGACATGGGTGGCACGATGCGCTTGACCACCTGCAGCAGCGTCACTTTATAGAATATCTGCCCCCGGGTCATGCCCAGCACCAGACCCGCCTCCTGCTGGCCCTTGGGGATGGACTGGATGCCGCCCCGGTAGATCTCTGAGAAGTAGCAGGCATAGTTGAAGATGAAGGCGATGGCGGAGGCCAGAAACCGCCCGCTCTCGCCGCCGCCCCACCAGTTGTTGTGCAGCACGATGCCGGGGAAATAGTAGATGATGAGCAGCTGGATCATCAACGGCGTGCCCCGCACCACCCAGATCACCAGACGGGTCAGGGCGCTGAGAGGCTTGAAGCGGCTCATGGAGCCGAAGGCTATCACCAGCCCCAGGGGGATGGCCCCCAGGCCGGTGATGAGAAACAGCTTCAGGGTCTGCAGAAAGCCCACGTTCAGCGCCTGGAACACCACGGGGAACTGCTGGAGCATCAGCTTCATAGGCGGGACTCCTTTATCGCACAAATGCCCCCCTCCGACGAGGGGGCGTCCGCCTCCCCCGGCAAGGGGGAGGCGGAACAGGGACGGGCAGGACGATTACTGCTCGATCAGCGCGGCCTGGACGCCGTAGGTCTCGGCGATGGCCTGCATGGTGCCGTCGGCGTAGCTGGCGGCGAAGAAGTCGTTGAGGGCCGCGGCCAGATCGGAGCCCTTGCGGAAGCCCACGCCGTACTGCTCGCTGTTCAGATTCACGGTGTTGACCAGGTCGGGATAGCTGGTGCCCTCGCCCACCATGGCGGCGGCCATCAGCAGGTCGATGACGGCGGCGTCGGAGGTGCCGGCGGCCACTTCCAGCAGCGCGGCGGCCTGGGTCTCCATCTCGGTGAAGGTGTAGCCCAGGGCCTCCACCTCCGCCTTGCCGGCGCTGCCCGCCTCCACGGCGAAGGTCAGGTCCTTCATATCCTCGATGGCGGCATAGTCACCGGCCTTGTCCGCCGGCAGGATCACTGTCTGGGCGTTCTGGCAGTAGGCGTTGGAGCACTCCATGGCGGTGGTCACCTCGTCGTTGAGGGTCATGCCGTTCCAGACCACGTCGATGGACTTGTTCTCCAGCTCCTGGGTTTTGTACTCCCAGGTGATCTCCTGGAACTCCACGTCCACGCCCAGACTGTCGGCGAAGGCCTTGGCCATGTCCGCATCAAAGCCGATCCAGTTGCCGTCGGCGTCCTTGTAGTCCATGGGCTCGAACTCGGTGATGCCCACCACCAGGGTGCCCTTGTCCTTGACGTAGGCCATGTCGCTCTCGGCGTCGCCGCTGCCGCCGCCGCAGGCGGCCAGGGAGAATATCATCATAAGCGCAAGAATGAAAGTCAGTGTTCTTTTCATGGGGGTGTCCTCCTGTTGGTTTGTGTTTAGCATGCTACCACATTAGCGAGATAAAGTAAAGCCTTTTTTCCGCCTCCGTCCGATTTTTTTACATTTTGTTCACCCAAGGGGCGCGGCTGGGTATATAATTGGGAGAGAATGAACAAGCGGCCCCGTCTGGCGGACGGGGCGGGAAGGAGGGCGTGACCGTGGCGAAAAAGGCACTGATCGTGGAGGACGACGGCAACATCTCGGAGCTGCTGCGGCTGTATCTGGAGCGGGACGGGTTCGAAGTGCTCCAGGCCGCGGACGGCGGCCGGGGCGTGGATCTGGCCCGGAGCGCCGAGCCGGACATCGTGCTGCTGGACATCATGCTGCCCGTGAAGGACGGCTGGCAGGTCTGCCGGGAGATCCGCGGCTTTTCCAAGACGCCCATCCTGATGCTCACCGCCAAGGGCGAAACCCAGGACAAGGTGGCGGGCCTGGAGATGGGCGCGGACGACTATATCACCAAGCCCTTTGAGATCAAGGAGCTGCTGGCCCGGGTGCATGCGGTGCTCCGGCGGACCGACGGCCCCGCGGAGGAGAGCCGGTCCCGGCGGCTGGAGTTCGACAAGCTCATCATCGATCTGGATTCCTACGAGCTGGTGGTGGACGGCACGAAGGTGGACACGCCCCCCAAGGAGATGGAGCTGCTGTTCCATCTGGCCAGCGCGCCCAACCGGGTCTATACCCGCAACCAGCTGCTGGACGAGGTCTGGGGCTTCGACTATTTCGGCGACAGCCGGACCGTGGACGTGCACATCAAGCGCCTGCGGGAGAAGCTGGAGGGCGTTTCCGACCAGTGGCGGCTGAAGACCGTCTGGGGCGTGGGATACAAATTTGAGGTCGGAGAAGCGTAACGGTGAAGAAAAGCGTCTTTTACCGCAACTTCATGGTGACCACCGCCATGTTCACGGTGTGCTTTGTGGTGTTCGGGGCCACCATGTTCCTGATGGGCCGGGCCTTTCTCATCCGGGAGAAGCAGGAGAGCCTGTACGCCACCGCCGAGGAGGTGTGCCGGTACGCCGAGGCCATGCACACCGGCCAGGGGCTGAGCAGCTGGGAAACGCGGATGAATCTGGCCGCCATCGCCCAGAGCACCGGCGACCACATCTTCATCTGCGACAGCGACGGCAAGGTCGTCACCAGCTCCGACCGCAGCGCATCCTCCCCCTATATCGGCCGGCAGCTGCCCCAGTCCGTGATGGACCGGCTGCGCCGGGACGGCAGCTATGAGGAGCTGACAAACCTTGACGGGTTTTACGAGGGAATGTATTATGTAGTGGCGGAGCCCATCGCCGCCGGGGACGGCGCCGTGGCGGGCTACGCCTTCGTCAACTACGCCGGCTCCGGGTTTTTCGGCGTGTGGGGCGGGTTTTTGATGGTGTTCGTGATCATCGCCATGGGCGTTCTGGCGGTGGCGGTGGCCTTTGAATACGCCAACGACCGGCGTCTGGCCCGGCCGCTGAACGAGATGGCCGAGGCCGCCCACCGGTTCGCCCGGGGGGATTACAGCGCCCGGATCAGCCCCTATCCCGAGGAGGACGAGATCGGCACCCTGACCCAGGCGTTCAACACCATGGCCGACAGTCTGGAGCGCAACGAGTCCCGCCGCCGGGAGTTCATCGCCAACGTCTCCCACGAGCTGCGCACGCCCATGACCTCCATCGCCGGCTTCGCCGACGGGCTGCTGGACGGCACCATCCCCCAGTCGGAGGAGAAGAAATATCTGCAGGCCATCTCCTCGGAAACCAAGCGGCTGGGCCGCCTGGTGCGGACCATGCTGGATATGTCCCGGCTCCAGGACGGGGACCCGGCTCTGCGGGAGCGGACCTTCGATCTGGCGGAGACGGTGCTGCAGACCATGCTCAGCTTCGAGGAGCGGGTGGACAAAAAGAACATGACCGTGGACCTGAACCTGCCGGAGGACGCGCTGCTGGTCCGGGGGGACCCGGACTCCCTGACCCGGGTGGTCTACAACCTTCTGGACAACGCCATCAAGTTCGCAGCCCCCGGCACCGCCCTCACCGTCAGCGTCTGGAAGGAAAACGGCAAGGCCTATACCGCCGTGCAGGACGTGGGCCGCACCATCCCCCGGGAGGAGCTGCCCCTGATCTTCGACCGGTTCCACAAGGCGGACCGCTCCCGCAGCCAGGACCGGGAGGGCGTGGGCCTGGGCCTTTACATGGTCCGGCAGATCCTGTCCGCCCATGACCAGGATATCTTCGTCACCAGCGAGAACGGCGTGACGGTGTTCACCTTCACCCTGGCTCTGGCCGAGACCGGCCGGGGCGCCAAGAGCGAGACCGCCGGCCGGACGAAATAGTCCGCCGCCGCGGCGCCATGAAACAGGAGAGCGCTCTGCGCGCTCTCAGCAAGGAGGAGCCCCTATGGCCCAAGATATGAATCCCCATCCGGATAACTGGTACGCCCCGGCCGCGCCCCGGGCGGACAGCGTCCCCCAGACCCCGCCGCCGACCCGCGGCGGCTATACCCAGCCCGCCGGCCCTGCGCCTGTCGGACCCGGGCCGGCTGCCCCCGCCCGCCGGTCCAAGGCGGGATGGATCACGCTGTGCGTGATCCTGGGTTGTCTGGCGCTGGGCGTGGCGATATGGCAGGGCGTGGTGTGGAGCCGCCGTCTGATCCTCCAGGTCCCCTACGCCGGAGGAGAGGTCTTCCGCGCCGGCTCGGAGGCGGGAGACAGTCTGCCGCCGGAGGTTTTCGACGACTTCCGGGATTACTTCGACCAGTACTATACCGTCTCCGACGAGATCCTTCTGCCCAAGGCGGAGATCGGCTCCGGCATGACGCTCACCCTCCAGGAGCCCTCGAAGAAGACGCTGTCCCTCCAGGAGATCTACGACCAGGTCAGCCCCGCGGTGGTGGGCATCACCACCTATCTGGACGGCGAGAGCTTCGGCTGGGGCACCGGCGTGGTGTTCTCCCCGGACGGGTATATCATCACCAACACCCACTTGCTGCAAAGCTGCACCAGCGCCAGGGTGGTATTCTCCAACGGCCAGCGGTACGACGCCTCCCTGGTGGGGGCGGACACGGCCAGCGACATCGCGGTGATCCGCGTGGACGGCGAGAACCTGCCCTACGCCGTGTTCGGCCGGTCCGACGGGATGAAGGTGGGGGACGAGGCCGTCGCCATCGGCAACCCCCTGGGGTCGGCCTACTCCGGGACCATGACCAACGGCATCATCTCCGCCATCGACCGGAACGTGGTCTACGACGGCCACACCATGACCCTGCTGCAGACCAACGCCGCCCTGAACGAGGGCAACTCCGGCGGCCCGCTCATCAACAGCGCCGGCCAGGTCATCGGCATCACCAACATGAAGATCATGCACTCCTATGACGCCACGGTGGAGGGCATCGGCTTCGCCATCCCCTCGTCTGTGGTCAAGCAGGTCGCCGACCAGCTGCTGGAGCAGGGCGTGGTGTCCGGCAAGCCCGCCATCGGCATCGTGGCCGGGGCGGTGAACGCCGAAGCCATGGAGATCTACGGCCTGCCCCAGGGCGTCTATGTGACGGAGGTCAACGAGGGTTCCGACGCGCTGGAGCAAGGCCTGCAGACGGGGGACGTGATCACCGCCGTCAACGGCCAGAGCGTAACCAGCGTGGCGGACGTGAACCTCATCAAGGAGAAACGGCGGGTGGGCGATACCATCACCCTCACCGTCTACCGGGACGGGGAGACGTTCGATCTGGAGATCACCCTGGTGGATCAGGCGGATATAAAATAAGATCCCCCTTGGGGGAAAGAGACAGCCTCCGGCGCGGCGCCGGAGGCTGTCCGCGTGTAAAAAGCGCTTGCGTATTCGGAGAGAATGTACTAAAATATGTTTGATCAAGCTAACAAAGGCAGATCCTGGGGTGTCGGTACCGCCCCAGGATTCTATGCAGGAGCACGACCTCCCACACAGCAGTTGACGGCGCCCGCCCCGGTGTTACCTGTTACCCTCTTTTTTGCGAGAGGCAAAGGGTATGCAGGCTGTGTTTGGCCTCTTTTGCGGTGTAGGGACTGTCCCTGCACCGCTTTTGTCGTCTCGGCGGGAAAGACGCGGGGCATCGCCTCCGCGGGCCGGTACTGCCGAATACAAAAATGAAAGGAAGACGAAACGATGATGCGGCGTTTGATGAGCATGCTCCTGGCGCTGGTGATGGTGCTGGGGCTGTGCGTCCCGGCCCTCGCGGCGGAGGAAGAGGGCACGGCGGCCGAGCCCGCCGCCCAGGAGGAGACGGTCACTGCGGAGGCGGAGGAGGAGACTGCCCCGGAGGCGGAGATCCCGGCGGCGGACGAAGAGCCGGCCCCCGCGGAGCCGGAAGAGGAGGAGCCGGCGGACGAGCCGATCCCGGAAGAGCCGGCGGAGGATGAGCCGGAAGAGGAACCGGCGGAGGAAACGCCCGTTCCGGAGGAGACCGATGAGACCGAGGCCCCGGCGTCGGACGAGCCGGAGACGGCCGCAGCGGCCACTTCCGGCACCTGCGGGCCGGCCTTGACGTGGTCCGTGTCCGGCGGTACGCTGACGATCTCAGGCAGCGGAAAAATGACGGACTATGGCATTTCCTCGCGTGAGGATTTTGCGCCATTCCCCCGCGTGGACAAGGTCGTGGTGGAGTCTGGGGTGACTTCCATTGGAGATTATGCCCTTTGGGGAACGAACGCGAGTGAGATATCCATCGCGAATACGGTGACAAGTATCGGCGAACGTGCTTTTATGAGTCTGGACAGGCTTACCAGCATCACGATCCCGGACAGTGTGGTGACCATGGGAGGGTACGCGTTCTTTGGATGTAACAACCTCCGCGAGATCCATTTGTCGAATAACCTGAGAGCTATTCCGAACGCAATGGCGTCCATGTGCGAAAGTCTGCAGAGCATCGTGATCCCCGGCAGCGTAGAGGAAATCGGGTCGATGGCGTTTTTCCACTGCCCCGCTTTGAAGAGCGTCACGTTCATGCCCGGCGTCAAAACGGTAGGGGGCTATGCGTTTGCCCAATGCGCGGAGTTGACCAGTTTACAGTTCCCCGACAGCGTGACCACAATCGAGTATGATGCGTTCATTGAATGCACGGGGCTGGAGAGCGTCGACTTCGGAAAAGGCGTTAAATCTATCGGTACCAGCGCATTTATGCTTTGCGAGTCGCTGGAGAGCGTTGTGATCCCGAAGAATGTGACAAAGATCGACTCTCGTGCCTTTGCCGGGTGCACAAAGCTGACCTCCATTACGATCAAAAATCCCAATTGCAGCATTTATTATCAGACGACCCTGACCGGCGGGGTGCTCCATTCCGATACCCTCGGTGTGAAGGGAACCGTCACCGTGTACGGCTATAGCGGGTCGAAGGCACAGTCCTTCGCGAAATTCGCCGGTTACAGGTTCCAGGCCCTGAGCGGACAGCCGGAGAAGGATGGCTGGCACCATGAAAACGGCCGGTGGTATTATTATCTTGACGACAAAAAGGTCACCGGTTGGCTGGAGAAGTCGAACGGGAAATATTATCTGTCGCCGCCCACAGGCGCGATGGCGGTGGGCTGGAAACAGATCGACGGGAATTGGTACTTCTTCAAAGAGCATGATCCCAGCTACGGCGCAATGGAGACGAGCAAGTGGGTCAAGTCCGGCGGGAAGTGGTACTGGCTGAAGGCCGACGGCGTCATGGCCCACGGCGAGAGCCTCACCATCGGCGGGAAGGAGTACATGTTCAACAGCTCCGGCGTCATGCTCACCGGCTGGCAGCAGGGCGCCGAGGGGTGGTACTTCCTGGGCGACGACGGCGCGGTGAAGCACGGCTGGCAGTACAGCAAAAAGTCAGACGAGTGGTACTATCTGGACCCGGAGACGGGCGTGATGGCCACGGGCTGGCTGACGGTGGACGGGGCCACTTTCTATCTGCGGAAGACCGGCGGCGTGGCGGGGTCCATGTACACCGGCTGGCAGCAGGTGGACGGGGACTGGTACTGGTTTGACACCCGGGCAGGGAGCGGCCACCGGGGCGAGATGTTCGCGGAGGAGTGGCTGAAGTCCGGCGGGAAGTGGTACTGGCTGAAGGCCGACGGCAAGATGGCCGCGAACGAGAGCCTCACCATCGACGGAGAATCCTATACCTTCGACGCGAACGGCGTCTGGGTGAAGTAAACAAATACAAAGGGCCGCCCTGCGGAGGATCTCCTCCGCAGGGCGGCTGCGCATGCCGCCTGGATCTACATGATATGCTCCTCCGCGCAGTCGTCCCGGACGCGCATGCCCATATCCTCCCGGGTGCCGGTGGGGAATTTGGCGATGCCGGTGCTGTCGAACTTGGCGACGAGCCGGGCCTCCGGGTCCAGCCGCGGGTTTGCCCCTGTTACGTCAGGGCCGTGCCTTCAATTCTGGGAGTCGTTCTCGCCGGAACGGTTGTTCTGGCCGGAGCGGTTGGAGCCGCTGGTCCGGTCGGTGTTCTGGGCGCCGTTTCGGCTCTGGCTCTGGTTGCGCTGGGTGTTGGACTTGTTGTTGTTCTTGGAAGACATGATTCATCACCTCAGGGCGTAGTATGCCCGGGCCGGGGGCAAATATACGCTGAAATGGCCGCCGCTTCCGGAGGGGATGAAAAATGGCCGGGGAGGGGGATTTTTCCTTGACAATTGGCGGTGTTTGACGTTTAATATATAAAGTTAAAATATAGGTGTGTTCCGCGGGACGGACGCACGGATCAACATATCAATTCTATTCAAAAGGAAATACAAGGAGGAACCCCAAGTAATGAAGTACGTCTATCTGTTCACCGAGGGCCGCGCCGATATGCGCGAGCTGCTGGGCGGCAAGGGCGCCAATCTGGCCGAGATGACCAACATCGGCATGCCCGTGCCCCAGGGCTTCACCATCACCACCGAGGCCTGCACCCGCTATTATGATGACGGCAAGAAGATCGGCGAGGACATCCAGGCGCAGATCATGGAGTATGTGGCCAAGCTGGAGCAGATCACCGGCAAGAAGTTCGGCGACGCGGAGAACCCCCTGCTGGTCTCCGTCCGTTCCGGCGCCCGGGCCTCCATGCCCGGCATGATGGACACCATCCTGAACCTGGGTCTGAACGAGACCGTGGTGGACGTGCTCTCCCGTAAGTCCGGCAACCCCCGCTGGGCCTGGGACTGCTATCGCCGCTTCATCCAGATGTACTCCGACGTGGTCATGGAGGTGGGCAAGAAGTACTTCGAGCAGCTCATCGACAAGATGAAGGCCGCCCGGGGCGTCACCCAGGACGTGGAGCTGACCGCCGACGACCTGAAGGAGCTGGCCGAGCAGTTCAAGGGCGAGTATAAGGACAAGGTCGGCACCGAGTTCCCCACCGATCCCGTGGAGCAGCTCATGGGCGCCATCAAGGCCGTGTTCCGCTCCTGGGACAACCCCCGCGCCAACGTCTATCGCCGCGACAACGATATCCCCTATTCCTGGGGCACCGCCGTCAACGTCCAGTCCATGGCCTTCGGCAACATGGGCGACGACTGCGGCACCGGCGTGGCGTTCACCCGCAACCCCGCCACCGGCGAGAAGAAGCTGTTCGGTGAGTTTTTGACCAACGCCCAGGGCGAGGACGTGGTGGCCGGCGTGCGCACCCCCATGCCCATCAGCCAGATGGCCGAGAAGTTCCCCGAGGCCTTTGCCCAGTTCGAGGACGTCTGCGCCAAGCTGGAGAACCACTATCACGACATGCAGGACATGGAGTTCACCGTGGAGCACGGCAAGCTCTACATGCTCCAGACCCGTAACGGAAAGCGCACCCCCGCCGCCGCCCTGAAGATCGCCTGCGACATGGTGGACGAGGGCATGATCGACGAGAAGCAGGCCGTTCTCATGATCGAGCCCCGTTCTCTGGACACCATGCTGCACCCCCAGTTCGACCAGGAGGCTCTTGCGAAGGCCCCCGTGCTGGCCCAGGCTCTGGCCGCCTCTCCCGGCGCCGCCTCCGGCCGCATCGTCTTCACCGCTGAGGACGCCAAGGAGTGGCACGCCCGCAAGGAAAAGGTGGTTCTGGTCCGGCTGGAGACCTCTCCCGAGGACATCGAGGGCATGAAGGCCTCCCAGGGTATCCTCACCGTCCGCGGCGGCATGACCAGCCACGCGGCCGTGGTGGCCCGGGGCATGGGCTCCTGCTGCGTATCCGGCTGCTCCGCCATCACCATGGACGAGGAGAACAAGCAGTTCACCCTGGCCGGCAAGACCTTCCATGAGGGCGACTGGATCAGCCTGGACGGCTCCACCGGCAAGGTGTACGACGGCGCGGTGCCCACCGTGCCCGCCTCCATCAGCGGCGAGTTCGGCCGGGTCATGTCCTGGGCCGACAAGTGCCGCCGTCTGGGCGTGCGCACCAACGCCGATACGCCCCATGACGCCGCCCAGGCCCGGAAGTTCGGCGCCGAGGGCATCGGCCTGTGCCGCACCGAGCACATGTTCTTCAACGAGGACCGTATCCCCGCCATCCGCGAGATGATCTGCTCCGACACCGTGGAGCAGCGGGAGAAGGCCCTGGCCAAGCTGGAGCCCATGCAGCAGAGCGACTTCGAGGGCATCTACGAGGCCATGGAGGGCTGCCCGGTGACCATCCGGTTCCTGGATCCCCCTCTGCACGAGTTCGTGCCCACCGAGGAGGCCGACATCGAGAAGCTGGCCAAGGATATGGACAAGTGCGTGGCCGACATCAAGGCCATCATCGCCGGCCTGCATGAGTTCAACCCCATGATGGGCCACCGCGGCTGCCGTCTGGCCGTCACCTATCCGGAGATCGCCGTGATGCAGACCCGCGCCGTCATCAAGGCCGCCCTGAACGTGAACGCCCGCCATCCCGACTGGCACCTGGTGCCCGAGATCATGATCCCCCTGGTGGGCGAGGTCAAGGAGTTGAAGTACGTCAAGAACGTGGTGGTCAAGACCGCCGACGAGCTCATTGCCGCCGCCGGCTCCGACATGAAGTACCTGGTGGGCACCATGATCGAGATCCCGCGGGCCGCTCTGACCGCCGACGACATCGCCAAGGAGGCCGCCTTCTTCTCCTTCGGCACCAACGACCTGACCCAGATGACCTTCGGCTTCTCCCGCGACGACGCCGGCAAGTTCCTGGGCGCTTACTACGACAAGAAGATCTACGAGAACGACCCGTTCGCCAAGCTGGACCAGACCGGCGTGGGCAAGCTGGTGGATATGGCCTGCAAGCTGGGCCGGTCCGTCAACCCCGACCTGCACCTGGGCATCTGCGGCGAGCACGGCGGCGACCCCTCCTCCGTGGAGTTCTGCCACAAGGTGGGCCTGGACTACGTGTCCTGCTCTCCCTTCCGTGTTCCCATCGCCCGCCTCGCCGCCGCGCAGGCCGCTATTAAAGGTTGATAGGCTATCGTCCCGCGTGACACCAATCGCATAACACCATCGTATGTACGGTGAGGATGCTCGTCATCCTCACCGTTTTCTTCTATCTCCACGGTCGCGTGGCCTTTTCGCCCATGGACTGCGCCGATGATGGCCTGCCGATGGCCGGGAGCGAAGTTCAGGTCCCACCGGAACCGCCCGTTTTCAATGGGCGTGACCCGGCAGACGAATTTATCAATTATGTGTTCGTCGATCTTTGGCCCGGAGAAGTCGAGGACTTCATCAAGGGCTTTCTGGATCGCAGACATATCGAGAGAAGCTGCTTTATCGTCGCCGGAGGCGTCCAGCTTCTCCATCTCGGCTTTCAATGCCGCGAGGTCATCCTCTGCCTTTTTTCGCTGGCTCTGAAACTCCTCCTTTGAGATCTCGCCTTCAGCGCGCATAGAAATGAGATTCTCTATCTTTGCGGTGGCGCGGGCGATTTTCCCCTGGAGAGCGGAGATCGCGGCACGGTTGCTGTTGCTGTCTGCCTGATAGCACTCCCGCAGGAGGGAATAAGCCTCCATGACGGCGGCTTTTTTGTCTCTCCAGAGTGTCTCAAAAATGACCTTGGCCATCAGGTCCATCCGCCAGTCGCAGATCATTTTGATGTCACAGTACCCCTCGGTATCAAGACCATTTTTCTCGCGGAAGGATTTGCTGCCGTTGTTCACTTGGTTGTAGCACTGATAGCCATAGGCGGAATCGCCTCGCTGATTGGTCCTCCATTTGTTTTTGCGGAAAGTAGAGCCGCAGGAACAGCGGAGCTTGCGGAGCCATACATCCTGGGAGGCGCGCATGCCGTAGGTGCGCACGCCCTTGTTCACCACCATTTTTGTGGTGCGGCTTTCCCGAATCTCTTTACAGCGCAGAAAGACATCCTCGGATATGATCGGCTCGAAGTCACCCTTGACATACAGGTAAGAATCTTCATCCAGATTTTTCACACGCTTCTGCTCCAGATAGTTGTTGCTGTATGACTTCAGATAGCACTTGTAGCCCATATATGTGGCGTTGCGAAGGATGCGGCTGATTTTTGAAACGCTCCAACTGACGTTGCCGTGGCCGTCTTTACGCTGGCGACGGCAGAGTTCTTTGCATATCTTGATTTCTCCCAGACCCTCCAGATAGAGGTCAAAAATCATACGAATGGTTTCTGCCTGTTCCGGGTTGATGACATAGGTGCCATTCACCCGGTCATAGCCGATGATGTTACCAGTGCCGTACAACACACCATTGTCCCGGCTGATCTTCTGTCCGGCCCGGACGCGCTCGGAGATCTTACGGCTTTCCTCCTGGGCCAGCGTCGCCATGATGGTCAGGCGCAGTTCTCCGTCGCCGTCCATCGTCCAGATGTTGTCCTCGACGAAGTAAACCTCGACGCCGTAGTTCTTCAGTTGCCGGGTCATCACCAGCGTGTCCACTGTGTTTCTGGCGAAGCGGCACACCTCACGGGTGACGATGAGATCAAATTCGCCTGTTTTGGCGTCCTCGATCATCTGCATGAACGCGGGGCGCTTTTTTGCCTGGGTGCCTGTGATGCCCTCGTCAATGTATTTATCCAGGACTGTCCAGTTGGGGTGGTACTTTGCCTGATCGTCGTACCACTGCATTTGGTTTTCCAGCGCGGCGAGCTGGGCCTCATGTTCCGTGGACACGCGGCCATAGAACACGATCTTTCGCTCCCGGTTCCTATCCAGCAGGATGGTATGGGGCAGCTGAAATGTGGATGTTGTGTTACTATACATATCAAGACCTCCCAGAATCATTTTCTATATGATACTTGAAGTCAAGCCGCCTGTGAATTGTGCGATTCAAAACGCTTTTTCACATTGAAATAGGTCTGTCTGTTGATGATGCCCTTTTCAAAGAGAATCTCAATCAAGAGGAGGGCAGCATAGCGATTGTCGATGTTGACGTTGCAATTCATTGGTGAACTCCTCCAATCCTTTTAGGTATCAGCTCATAGTCATATCCCAGGCGGCGGTTGCAGTAAGTACAGGTGTCACGCTCGACCTGATAAGGGTCGATCCGGCGCAGATAGTTGTTGCCTGCGCTGCGGAAGCTCTCCGCACAGGTGCGGCACAGGCACATGACGAGCGTATTTGGCACCCGGTCTATCAGGTCGATGCTGACAGCCAGGGCATGATCCATGCCGGCGATGTGTTCCTTGCTCAAATGCCCGATGTAACCATCCAGGCGGCGCTTGTCGATGGTGCGGAGCTGTTCCAGCAGAATAATGGACGGCAATTCCAAGCCGTCCTCTCCATTGAGATAGTAGTGTGTCGGCAGACGGGGTTTCACATCTGCCTTGCTGGTGATGGCCGCCACGATCACGGTGGGGCTATATTTATTGCCCACATTGTTCTGTATGATGACAACGGGACGATACCCTTCCTGTTCGGAGCCGACGCCTTTCTGGAGGTCGGCATAGTATATGTCGCCTCGCATATATGTCCGTTCCATTCTTTTGTGACCTCCCGAAAAGAAATTAGGCAGGGGAACCCCGCCTATGTAGAGGCCAAACAAGTTTACATAACTTTTGGAGAGATATGATCATCCCTGGTACGATTGTTCACCTGCTCGGCCAATATGGGGAGGCGATCCAATTTGTCCTCGACGCCCCAGATCACCGGTGGGAAGTCATCAGACGGCTGGCGGCTTCAGCTCCACGGGAATCACACCCTCGCGTGGGTCTCACGCGACTGCCCCCATTGCCTGTGACGGATCTGCGCTTGCCAAACGCAGGGAGCCGCCGACTGTGGCTGGACAGGAGTATCATTGTCCCCATTGCCGGTCATCGCCGCGCCGGGTGCCGCCCGGCGCTTATAGTAGCTGTGTGTCGCTCTCTGCCAGTGGCAGGTCATGGCGCAGCCGCTAAAGTGGCTCATGCTCATCACAATAGCAACGGGAATGTGTCTGATGAATGGGTATGCGGTTTTCAAAGGCCGGACCCATTCACCGCCAGAAGCGGAGAACAGGTGGAGGAGAAGTACCCCTCCACCTGTTTCCTAACTAAAATGGCAAATTTAGCCCCTCACTCTAAAAATTTTTTCAGTTTTTTTAGTGCTGCATCGATGGAACGCTTGATTGGCATAATCGTACATCCCTCCGTTTCTGCAATCTGTTGGTATGTCTTACCTCCGAAGTAGTACAAGAGCAGCCGGGTACGCTGTGTTTTGGGCAGATGGGCAATAGCCTCTCGTAACTTTTTGCTTTGGATTCGGTGAGATACGATGTCCTCAACCGCCTCTGGCTTATGGAGCGCCCGCGCGTTCAGCGTTGCCTCCGTCAGCTCGGAGTGTTCATAGTGGTTGTCCACCTCATTGAGAAAAGAGAGGTCATCCAACTCGAAGCGGTCAAATGTGGCGAACAGTTCCCGGCTGATCTCCAGACGGATATTCCTGCCCTGCCCATCTATGAACGATATGTAATAGTGTGATGTAGAGGCCGTATCTACCATTTCAGAGAGTGTGTATGGATTATCCTCTGCCTTGCGCCTCTTGGGGCGGGGCTTATCGTTATTTGGATGGTGGCCATCCATTACTATTCCTCCTGTCAGTCTGAATTTTTGGGAAAATTCAGACCGGCAGGGCGGGCCACGGCAGCCGATAGAGGTGACATGGCTCGTGAGGATTTGACAAAGAAAAACGCCGGATACTCCAAAGAAGTATTCGGCGGTTTTGTTAAAATCGGATGTATAAGTGTGGAATAATCGGCTAAATCTTGCCGATTTGTGTGTGGAATATGCCGCAGCTATGCCGTGGCTTTTTTTCGATTATCACCTGCCCAACAGGTCACGCAGCGCGTAGGGCCATAAAAATTTACCATAGCTGTACTCCCCAAAACGACAGCTATGGCATAATTAGGTATACGAATACATCCGCAGAGCCGCCGTTTTTTTTAACGGCCCTCCGGCGCGTGTTAAAAAATCTATGTCAAGTGCAAATCGGCAAGATATTGCGGATTTAATCGGAATGATAGGGTTATAG
>CANQSJ010000004.1 GCA_947626495.1 uncultured Oscillospiraceae bacterium
GGGGCTACGACGACAGCGGCATCATGGAGCAGAACTGCATCATCCACGACCTGGACATCGACTGGATGGGCCAGTGGATCAACCTGCAGCTGGTGTACAACATGCTCACCGAGGACGAGGACCGGAACCAGAAATCCCTGGAGACCGCCATGGAGCACTTCGGCATCGAGCAGACCCGCGTGGCCCACGACGCCCTGGGCGACGCCTATAACACCGCCCTCGTCTGCTCCCGGCTGGATCTGGCCCGGGGGCTGGCCAATTACGACCAACTGCTCCGCCAGCTCTCCCGCAAGCCCCAGGGCGGCGACGGCGGCAGCGGTCCCAAGCCCATCGAGCACAGCGTGTCCGCCTCCTACCCCACCCGGGAGGCTCTCTGGGAGGCGGCGGGAGAGGCGCAGGCCGTGTGTCCCGTGTGCGGCATGGTCCTGGAGCGCACCCGCTGGATCAGCCAGGGGGACCACCGGTACATGTCCCTCGCCCAGTGTCCGGAGCACGGAGCCTACCTCTGCCGCATCCGCCTCCGCCACGGGGACGACGGCTCCTGGTACGCCAACCGGCTGCTCTACCAGGCGGATGAGGAGATGGTGGAGGGCTTCCAGGCCCATCAGTCCCGACCCCGCCGCCGCAGACGCCGGGGCAAGGCCGCTCCATAACGCTTCCCACAGCCCCGGCTCCCTGCCGGGGCTCTTCGCTTTTCACCGGCCATCCCCTCGCAGCGAAAAAAAGACGGTCCCTCGCGGGGCCGTCTCTTTTTGTATCGTTCACGCTCTGGGGTGGGCCTTGTTGTACACATCCTTGAGCTTCTTCTTCACCAGCTGGGAATAGATCTGGGTGGAGCTGATGTCCGCGTGGCCCAGCATCTCCTGGATGGAGTGCAGATCCGCGCCGTTTTCCAGCAGATGGGTGGCGAAGCTGTGGCGCAGGGTGTGGGGCGTGATGTCCTTTTCGATGCCCGCCTTCTGCTGATAGCTCTTGACGATCTTCCAGAATCCCTGGCGGCTCATGCGCTCGCCGCTGACGTTCACGAACAGCGCCCGCTCGGTGGGGCTGGCGATCATCTCCGGCCGGATGAAGTCGATGTAATCCTTCAGCGCCTTGACGGCCTTGGGATACAGCGGAATGGCCCGCACCTTGTCCCGGCCCCGGCAGCTGATGATGCCGGCGGACAGGTTCACGTCCGTCACGTCCAGGCCGATCAGCTCGCTGACCCGGATGCCCGTGGCGTACAGCAGTTCCAGCATGGCCCGGTCCCGATAGCCCTTTCGGTCGGTGCACTCCGGCTGGCTGAGCAGCAGCTCCACCTCCTGGGCGGTGAGGATCTCCGGCAGCTTGTGGGTGGCCTTGTCCGGCACCAGCTTTCCGGTGGGGTTCTGCTCCACGTATCCGTGCAGCTTCATCCACACATAGAAATTCTTCAGCGACGCGATATTACGGGAAACCGTGGCAACCGACTTTCCCTCCTCCCGGAGGTGGTCGATGTAATCACTCAGCTCCTCCTCGCTGGCAGTGACATAATCGCTTCCGTTCTGGTCGTACATATACTCCCCGAACTGGCGGATGTCCCGCAGATAAGAGCTGAGGGTGTTCTTGGAGGCCTTCTTTTCATCGGCCAAATACCGCTCGTACTTTTCGATGCACTCCTGATTCGTCATCGTGACCACACTCCCGTATGTCATTTGACATAATTATCGTATGCTCACTATACAACAAATTCAAAGAGTAATCAAGAGATTTTTTCAAAAAATGTCATTTTTGTTACTTTTAACATCGTTTATGTCAACTCAATTTTTAATTAAGTTACATTTTGTAATTTTAATTTTCCGATATTTCCGGGTTTTTCTCTATTTGTGGTATCAATAATTACATTTTATAACGAGATTTTGTGTTTCTGTTACCTTTTATGTGTACCCCTGTACTAAATACGTACTGTTATTAATTTTGCCTAACGTCTGCGCCTTCTATGTGCATTTTGACGAATCGAGAGCAGCGTTCCCAGCAAAACACCCGCCGCTACGGCCGCTGTCAGCGCCCCCAGCCAAGGACCGAAGGCGCATCGGCCGCCCCCCAGGGCGCAGCCCAGCGCCGCCAGGATCACATAACCGCCGCCCAGCGCCCCGCCGGTGGCCATGGCCTGCCGGCCGCGGGCGCGGCCGATGACGGCGGTGGGGACCAGCACCCCGACGCCTGCGCATACCGCCGCCAGGATCCATCCCAGGCTCTGGGGCAGCGCCTCCGCCCGGATGGCCCAGGCAAAGGGCAGCGCCAGCAGCGCCGTCAGCGCCAGGGCGCACCCCTCCCCCATCGCCACACACGCGGCGAAGGACTTCTTTTTCAGAAACGACATAGAAACATCCCCCCGTAAATAGGCTGTTCAAGCCTATTCACAGGGGGACGGGAATATACGCGCTCAGCGGCTCACCGGGGCTCCTCGGTCTGCTTGCCCACGCTGGATACGGACCACTTGGTCAGGTGCAGCCGGACGCGGTCCTCGCTGGTCTCGATGACGATGGAGTTCTCCTTCACGCTTACCACCTTGCCCATGATACCGCCGATGGTGGTGATGGTGTCGCCCACAGACAGGTTGTCCCGCATTTGCTGGGCCTGCTTTTTCTTCTTGTTCTCCGGACGGATCAGCAGGAAGTAGAACACCGCGATCATGGCGACCATCATGATGACCATCTGGAGCGTGGAGCCGGCGGGGGCTTCACCGGTGCCGGAAGCGGGCGCGCAGCCGGAGACCACCGTCACAGCCAGGACCACCATAAGCACCAACGCAAAAACCTTGAACAGGCGGGAATATTTCATTATGTGTACCTCCAAAAAAGTTGCTTTTATTATAAAATTTTTATATGCGGGTGTCAAGCAGTTTCGCATATTTTGCCCGGTAAGCGGCAAAGACGCCCCTGTCCAGGGCCTCGCGGATCTCTGTCATCAGGTTGTTGTAAAACCAGAGGTTGTGCATCACCGCCAGCCGCAGGCCCAGAGCCTCCTCCGCCTTGATGAGGTGGCGCAGATAGGCCCGGCTGTATCGCCGGCACACGGGGCAGCCGCAGGCCGGGTCGATGGGGCTCTCGTCCCGGGCGTACTTCTCGTTTTTCAGATTGATGATGCCCGCCTTGGTGAACAGGTGGGCGTGCCGGCCGTTGCGGGCGGGCATGACGCAGTCAAACAGGTCCACCCCCCGCCATACGCCCTCGATGATGTTCCCCGGCGTGCCCACGCCCATCAGGTACCGGGGCCGGTCCGCGGGCATATACTCCTGCACCAGTTCGATGATGTCGTACATCTGTTGGTGGGTCTCTCCCACCGCCAACCCGCCGATGGCGTAGCCGGGCAGGTCCAACTGAGCAATGGCCTTCATGTGCTCCACCCGCAGGTCCGGATAGATGCCGCCCTGGTTGATGCCGAAGAGCATCTGGCCGGGGTTGACCGCGTCCGGCTCGGCGTTATACGCCGCCAGCGCCGCCTTGCAGCGCACCAGCCAGCGGTAGGTGCGTTGGGTGGCAGCCTCGAAATATTCCCGCGGGGACGGGATCTTCACGCACTCGTCGAAGGCCATGGCGATGTCGCTGCCCAGATTGGCCTGGATACGCATGCTCTGCTCCGGGCCGATGAACAGATGCCGCCCGTCCACATGGCTCTGGAAGGAGACACCTTCCTCGGTGACCTTGCGCAGCCCCGCCAGGGAGAACACCTGAAAGCCGCCGCTGTCGGTGAGGATCGGGCCGTTCCAGGTCATGAATTTGTGCAGCCCGCCCATGGCCTTGATGAGCTCATCCCCCGGGCGGACGTGCAGATGATAGGCGTTGGACAGCTCCACCTGGGTGCCGATGTCCTCCAGATCCTTGGCGGAGAGCCCGCCCTTGATGGCCGCCACGGTGCCCACGTTCATAAAGGCCGGGGTCTGCACCGTGCCGTGAGGCGTGGTGAATTCTCCCCGCCGGGCGTGGCCCTCGTCCTGTTTCAAAAGCTTATACATACTGCCTCCGCTGTGTTGTCATTGAATGAACATGGCGTCGCCGAAGGAGAAGAAGCGGTATTCCCGCTCCACGGCCTGCCTGTATGCCTCCAGGATGTGCTCCCGGCCCGCCAGGGCGGACACCAGCATCATCAGCGTGGAGCCCGGCAGATGGAAATTGGTGATCAGCCCGTCGATGCACTTGAACCGATAGCCGGGGTAGATGAAAATGCTGGTCCAGCCGCCCTCGGCCCGCAGCACCCCGTCCTCGCCGGTGAAGCTCTCCAGCGTCCGGCAGCTGGTGGTGCCCACGGCGATGACACGGCCGCCGGCGGCATGGGTGCGATTCACCGCATCCGCCGTCTCCTGGGGCACGACACAGTACTCCGAGTGCATCTCGTGGTCCTCGACGTTCTCCACCTTCACCGGCCGGAAGGTGCCCAGGCCCACATGCAGGGTCAAAAACCGGGTATCCACGCCCATGGCGCGGATCTTGTCCAGCAGTTCGTTGGTGAAGTGGAGCCCTGCGGTGGGCGCGGCGGCGCTGCCGGGATGGACGCTGTAAACGGTCTGATACCGCTCCGGGTCCGCCAGCTGCACCTTGATATAGGGCGGCAGCGGCATCCGGCCCAGACGCTCCAGGATCTCCAGAAAGATCCCCTCATATTCGAACCGGACGATCCGCTCTCCCCCGGCGGTCACGTCCTCCACGTGGCCGGTCAATTCCCCGTCGGCGAACAGCACCGTCTGGCCCGGGCGCATCTTCTTCCCCGGCCGGACCAGGCACTCCCACCGGTCGCCGTCCAGCTGGCGCAGGAGCATCACCTCCACCGCGCCCCCGGTGGGCCGGGCCCCGATGAGCCGGGCGGGGATCACCCGGGAGTCGTTCATCACAAGACAGTCGCCTGCCCGCAGAAACGCGGGCAGGTCGTAAAAATGTCTGTGTTCGGTCGCGCCGGTGTTTTTGTCCAGCACCAGCAGCCGGGAGCCGTCCCGGCGCTCCAGAGGCGTCTGGGCAATGAGCCGTTCCGGCAGGTCATATACAAAGTCCGAAGTTTTCAAGTGGTCCTACGCTCCATACTGCAGACTCGTCCCGGGGAAATAGAAGCCCAGGATGGTCTGGTAATCCTTGTGATAGTATTTGTCCATGGCGTACGCGCCCCAGGCGCTCAGTCCCACCCGGTGGCTGATCCGCGTCATATAGTTATAGGTGGACGCGCCGCCGATGTCCTGGACGATGGCCTGCTCGTAGGGGTCGTCCTTGGCCAGCAGATAGGGATAGGGCACGCCGAAACCCTCCTTGGCCGAGAGGACTTGTCCGCCGTTGCAGGCGGAATAGCAGGCGATGCACACGCTACCGTTGTATGTAAGGAAGACGTTCTCCGTGGCGTCCACCGCCGCGTCGGGGACGGTGTAATCGCTGTCCCGGCCGCTGGTGCCCCGGCCGTGATAGGTCTGGGCATTGATGCCGTTGAGCAGATCGAAGCCATAGCTGGAGTAGGTGTTCCAGTCGTAGCTCATCACGAAGGACCGGCAGGCGATGGCCGCCGCCTTCATGACCTCCGAGGGCCACCAAGTCCCGAACTCCCAGGGCATCACGCCCTTCACATAGTCCTCCAGGCCCACGTAGTTGACCATGGCGACGTTGCTGGGCTTGCCGTATGCCGGGCGGAATTCAAAATCGCCGTAATAGCAGTAGCTCTCGTCCTTCGCCGCCACCCTGGTGAGGGGCTTGTCCGCCCCCACGGCATGGATCGCGAAGGCGCTGGAGGAGGTATACACCACTTCCCCGGCGGCGTTGCACACCGAGAGCGTACCGCCGCTGGCGGTGACGGTGATGGGGCCCGCGCCGAGAGAGCCGGCGGAGGAGAACACCCGGCCGGACATGGTGCCGTACTCAAAGCCCGTGCCCGTCTCGTTGGTCAGGGTGACCTTGTCCGCGGAGGTATGGGTGCCGCCCGTCTCCACATAGATGCCCACGCGGATGGTCCTGCTGCGCAGCTGGACCTTGTCGCTGGCAAAGGCAACGGGCGCGTCCACCACGCCGAAGGCATCCGGATCCTTGGAGGGAGGCGCGGACGGCGAGGGAGACGGCGAGGGGGACGTGGACGGCGAGGGCGGCGTGCTCTGGCCCGCGCCGGCGGCGCTCTCAAACCGCTGGAACATGGTAGCCACCTCCGCCCGCGTGGCGGAGCCGGCGGGCTCAAAGCGGCCGCTCTCCCCATAGCCCTTCACCACGCCTGCCTGCTGCATCACGGCGACGTCGGCCTTGGCCCAGGAGCTGATGGAACTGTCGTCCGGGAAGGTGACGGCGCTCTCCGTCTTGGAGATGGAGAGGCCCATCACCGTGGCATAGCGGTTCAAAAGCGCGCACACCTGCTCCCGGGTCACCACCCCGTCGGGGGAGAACCGGTCCGCGCTGCCGTCCCCGGTGACGATGCCGTACTGATAGGCCCAGATGGCATAGCCGGCGTAGTACTGGCCGTAGTCCACGTCGCTGAAGCCGTGGTACTGCGGCTGCACGTACTGCTCGCTCATATAGCCTTCCACGCTGCCGTAGCGGACCTTGTACCAGTCGCCGGATTTGCCCGTGAGGGTGACGGCCGCGCCGCGGGAGACGGAGGCGACCGTGTTGTAGCTGGTGCCGGGCCCCCGGCGGATATTGACGCCGGAGCCTGTCACCGTCGCCGCCCGCCAGGACGCCTCGTCCACGCCGGCGTAACGGCCCAGGACCTTGATGAACATCCCGCGGGTCATCACGTCGTTGGGCGAGAAGGTCGTGGCGGACGTGCCGTCAAAGAGATTCCTGTCCACGGCATACTTCACCGCGTCATAATACCAGTCGCCGCCGGAAACGTCGGTAAAATCGTCTACGGAGGCCGCATTGGCCGGCAGGCCCGTCCAGGGGACGAGCATGACCGCCAGCAGCAGGGCGGATATCGCGCGCCGCAGCCGTTTTCCCATCGTCATACCCGGGCTCCTTTCTTCGCTAAATCACTGCTTGGACAGAGATTGACGGTTTCAATAACCTGTGCTATACTCTTACAGACATACTATAAACAAAAAATTACAAAATGTCAACAATTATGTAACCATGCACACAGTTTCTGTGTCTGCATAGCCTGTATCAGGAGGTCAGATCCCATGAAAAAGCTCAAAGTAGGCGTGATCGGCGGCACCGGTATGGTGGGCCAGCGTTTTGTCTCCCTTTTGGCGGAGCATCCCTGGTTCGACCTGACGGTAATCGCCGCCAGCTCCCGCAGCGCCGGCAAGACGTATGCCGAGGCCCTGGGCGGCCGCTGGGCGCTGGAAGTGCCCATGCCCGCCTCCGCCAAGGACATCGTGGTGAAAAGCGCCGTGGACGACATGGCCGAGATCGCGGACCAGGTGGACTTCGTCTTCTCCGCCGTGGACATGAAGAAAGAGGAGATTCAGGCGCTGGAAGAGGCATACGCCAAGCTGGAGTGCCCGGTGGTGTCCAACAACAGCGCCCACCGCTGGACGCCGGACGTGCCCATGGTGGTGCCGGAGATCAACCCGGAGCACCTGGCGGTCATCCCCGCCCAGAGAAAGCGGCTGGGCACCAAGCGGGGCTTCATCGCCGTGAAGAGCAACTGCTCCCTGCAGAGCTATGTGCCCGCCCTGCACCCGCTGAAGGACGAATTCGGACTGAACAAGGTGCTGGTGTGCACCTATCAGGCCATATCCGGCGCCGGCAAGACCTTTGAGACCTGGCCGGAGATGGTGGACAACATCATCCCCTACATCGGCGGCGAAGAGGAAAAGAGCGAGCAGGAGCCCATGAAGCTCTGGGGCAAGGTGGCAGGCGACCACATTGAAAACGCGCTCGCCCCGTCCATCACCGCCCAGTGCCTGCGTGTCCCCTGCTCCAACGGCCACATGGCCGCCGTGTTCGCCAGCTTTGACCGCAAGCCCACCAAGGAGGAGATTCTTGCCCGCTGGTCCGCCTTTTCCGGCAAGCCACAGCAGCTGGGCCTCCCCTCCGCCCCCAAACAGTTCCTCCACTATTTTGAGGAGGACAACCGGCCCCAGACCAAACTGGACCGGAATCTGGAGGGCGGCATGGCGGTGAGCGTGGGCCGGCTGCGTCCGGACACCCAGTACGACTACAAATTCGTCTGCCTGAGCCACAACACCCTGCGGGGCGCGGCCGGCGGCGGCGTGCTGCTGGCGGAGTTGCTCCGCGCAGAGGGCTGGCTGGACTGACCTTCCGAATATCACATCGCGCGAAAGATGCCGTGGGCGGACTGCCCGCGGCATCGTCGCGTTTGGGAGGGATCTATATGAAAACGCCGATATTCACCGGCTCCTGCACCGCCATTGTGACGCCCTTCAGAGCCGGCCGCGTTGACCGGGAGGCATTTGTCCGCCTCATTCAGGCCCAGGCCGCCGGCGGCACCGCCGCGCTGGTAGTGTGCGGCACCACAGGCGAGGGCGCCACCCTCTCCCCCGCCGAGCATGAAGCGCTGTTTCGCCTGGCGGCGGACACATCGGCCGGGCGGATGAAGATCATCGCCGGCATCGGCTCCAACGACACCGCCGCCGCTCTGGACGGGGCAAAGACGGCGGAGGACGCCGGCGCGGACGGACTTCTCATGGTCACGCCCTATTACAACAAGACCACCCAGGCGGGGCTCATAGAGCACTTCACCTACGTGGCAGACCGGTCCGACCTGCCCCTGATCGTCTATAATGTCCCCAGCCGCACGGGCGTGGCCGTGGCCCCGGAGACGTATGCCGTGCTGGCGGATCACCCCAACATCACCGCCGTCAAGGAGGCCTCGGGGGGCATCGGCCAGTTCGCCCGAACAAAGGCTCTGTGCGGCGAAAAACTCACCTTTTACAGCGGCAACGACTCCGACACCGTGGCCATGATGGCCCTGGGAGCCAAGGGCGTCATATCCGTGGCGTCCAATCTGGTCCCGGCGGCGGTCAGCCGCCTCACCGCGCTGTGCCTGGCCGGCGATTACGCGGCCGCCGCGGCGCTGAACGAACAGTACATGGACCTGTTTTCCGTCCTGTTCCGGGAGGTGAACCCCATCCCCGTGAAGACGGCCATGGCCCTGGCGGGGATGTGCTCCGACGAGATGCGCCTGCCCCTGGTCCCCATGGGCCGGGCCAACCGGGACGCGCTGGCGGCGGTCCTCGCCCGCCACGGAATCATCTGAAAAAAAGGGCAATTCCGAAAACGGAATTGCCCTTTCGGTTTGCCGGAAAAGCGCCGATTACTTCTTCTGCACGTATTTCAGGCAGTCGATGGTGACGGCGGCCAGGATGATGATACCGGAGAAGACGAACTGCAGGTTGGTATCCACGCCCAGGATGGTCAGGGAGTAGGTCAGAGCGGTGAAGATCAGCACGCCGACCACAATGCCCTGGATCTTGCCGATGCCGCCGCTGAAGGAGATGCCGCCCACCACGCAGGCCGCGATGGCGTCGGTCTCCCAGCCTTGGCCGTAGGAAGCGGAACCGGAGCCCACCATACGGATGCACTCCAGCCACGCGCCGAAGCCGTACAGGATGCCGGCGATGGCGAAGGCGGTGATGGTGACCCGGAACACGGAGATGCCGGAGACGGCGGCCGCTTCGGAGTTGCCGCCCACGGCGTACATGTTCTTGCCCAGCGTTGTCTTGTTCCAGATGAAGTACATGATGGCGATGACGGCCACCGCCCACAGGATGATCGTCGGGAACTTTCCTCCGATCTTGGGCATGATGATGCTCTGGATCTCGGGCTCGATGGCGCCGAAGGACACGCCCTTGGTGGCGAAGGTCATCAGGCCGAACATGATCAGCATGTTGGCCATGGTGGAGATGAAGGGATGGATCTTGAACCGGGCGGTAAAGAACCCGGCGAAGCTGGTGAACAGCGTGGTGATGCAGCAGCAGACCACCAGCGCCAGCACCATCCGCACGCCGATGGGCAGCGCGGTGAGGTCAAAGATATGCCCGAACAGGGCGCCCGTATTGATGCCCTTGTGCATAATCATGGTGGCCATCACCATGCTGGTGCCCACCATACGGCCCACGGACAGGTCAGTGCCGCCCAGCAGGATCAGACCGCCCACGCCCAGCGCCAGGAACATACGCGGGGACGCCGCCTGCAGGATGTTCAGGATATTGGTAACGGTGAGAAGCTTCGTGTTCTTGACCACCGGGGCCAGGATGCACAGCAGGATGAAGATCAGCACGATGACTATGTACAGGCCGTTGGTCAGCAGGAACTGGCGGATGTTGAAGCTGTATTTGTAGTTCTCCAGCTTCTGCTTCTGCTTCTCGCCGAAGGTGAACTTGCTCAGCCGCAGCAGGTCGATCAGGTGGTACCGGTGGGTAAAGGCGTCGTGCCGGCGGTCCTTGATCTGCTGCAGGGTGGCGTCGTGCTTCAGCTTGGCGTCAAACTGCTTGTTTTTGTAGACGTATTTCTCGTCCTTGATCTCCCCCTGATCGGAGAGCTTGGCGATATCAGCCTCATGCTGGCTCTTCAGCTCGGCCAGCTCGGCCGCATAGCGGGCATTCTCCGCCTCTTTTTCCGCGGCGCAGGAGGCGGCGACGGGGTTGTAATACTCCTTGTCGTAATTGGCGTCCAGGTATTTGACCGCGTCGTCGATCAGCGCCTTGATCTCCGCCCGGTTCTTCTCCTCCACGGCTTTCGCCTGCTGAAGGGCCTCTTTATCCTTGGCGATGATGTCCGCTTTCTCAATTTTTGTGTAGTTGGCGTTTTCCTTGACGATGGCGATATGGTTCGTCAGAGCCGTTACTTTGTCGGTACCGTCCACACGAAGCGCATCGATCTTCTTCTGGATCCCGCCGATGTATTCGTCAATGGGCGCCAGAAGCTGCTGTTCTTCTTCCACGGACAGGATTATCTCTTTTTGACTGGCCATGACACTCGTTTTCCTCCCATCACAGATATTTTGCGCTGAGCCTCAGGAGTTCCTCCTGATCGGTTTCTTTGGTGTTGACGATACCGGAAAGGTGGCCGTTGGACATGACGCCGATCCGGTTTGTGATGCCCAGGATCTCCGGCATCTCCGAGGATACGACGATGATGGCCTTGCCCATCTTTGCCATTTTGATGATCAGCTCATAGATCTCATACTTGGCGCCCACGTCGATGCCGCGGGTGGGCTCATCCATCATAAACACCGCCGGGTCCCGCTCCAGCCACTTGCCGAAAATGACCTTCTGCTGGTTGCCGCCGGACAGCGCCGTGATGGAGTCGGACGGGCCCATGCACTTGGTGTGCATGACGTTGATCTCGTTGGCCGTGGCCTTGACCATCTTGTCCTTGGAAAGAGCGACGCCGGTCTTGTAGTGCTCCAGATTGGTGATCGTCGTGTTGAGGGTCAGGTCGCCCTCCAGGAAGAGGCCGGTGGCCTTGCGTTCCTCGGTGATCATGGCGAAGCCGTGGTCCATGGCGTCTCTGGCGTTGGCGAAGTTCATCAGGCGCCCTTTATAGTACACACGTCCCGCTGCCCTGGTCCGCACGCCGAACATCGTCTCCAGCAGCTCGGAGCGGCCCGCTCCCACCAGTCCGTACAGCCCGAAGATCTCTCCCTCCCGCACGTCAAAGGAGATATCCTTCAGGTTGGGGGCGAACTTGGTGCTCAGATGCTGCACGGAGAGCACCACGTCCCCCGGCGTATTGTCCACAGGCGGAAACCGGTTGTCCAGCGACCGGCCGACCATGGCGGCGATCAGCTCGTCCATGTTCGTGTCCTTGGTGTCCTTGGTCATGACCAGCTTGCCGTCCCGCAGGACGGAGACCTGGTCGCAGATCTCAAACACCTCGTCCATCTTGTGGGAGATGTACACCAGCGAGATGCCCTGCTCCCGCAGGTTGCGCATCATCTCAAACAGTTTGCTCACCTCGCGCACGGTCAGCGAGGAGGTGGGCTCGTCCAGCACGATCAGCTTCGCGTCATAGGAGATGGCCTTGGCGATCTCCACCATCTGCCGGGAGGAGACCGACATGGTCTTCATCGGCGCGGTCAGATTGACGGTCATATTCAGCCGCCGGAACAGATCGCTGGCCTCCCGCTTCATCCGGGCCTCGTCCACAACTCCCATGGAGTTCTTGGGATACCGGCCCAGGAACAGGTTATCCAGCACATTCCGCTCCAGGCACTGGTTCAGCTCCTGGTGGACCATGGCCACGCCGTTTTCCAGGGCGTTTTTCGGTCCGGAGAAGTTGACCTCCTTGCCGTCAAAAATGATGGTTCCCTCATCCTTCTGATAGGTACCGAACAGGCACTTCATCATCGTGGATTTGCCGGCGCCGTTCTCGCCCATCAGACCCATGATGGAGCCAGGTTTCACGTCCAGATCGATGTGGTCGAGAACACGGTTACGGCCGAAGGACTTGCACATGCCACGGATCGATAGGACGGTTTTTGCTTCCTTATCAGCCATTTTAACACTCCTGTCCTTTCGCCTTGCTTTTTCCCGGAACGACGCTCCGTAACCCGTTCCCGCCGGGCTGCGGGGCGGCGTTCCAAAAGGGCCATCAGGAAGAGAACTTCCTGATGGCCCCTCCTTTAGGTTAACTGTGGATCTTCAAGCCAGCTATTACTGGAGCTTGGAGGTGTAGGAAGCCGCGTTGTCGGTCTTCACCATGTTGATAGCGAAGCCGTCATACTCGCTGGGGTTGGCAAGACGGTCGGTGATGTTGGCCTCGGTCTGGCCGTCGCCGGCGATGTACTCCACATCCAGATTCAGGATGCCGTCATAGTTCTCCAGCTGGGGCTTGTAGGTGGCGTTCAGGAAGTTATCGGTGGAGTTGAAGATGTCCAGCCAAACTCTCTTGACAGGAGCGTCCTCCTCGCTCAGCTGGTTGCTGAACGCGGGGTTGGGAGCGGTGGCGTCCAGGAAGGACTCGTAGTTCTCCGCGGTGACGGCGCCGTTCAGAGCGTAGAAGCAACGGGTCGCCTCGTCGTAGTAGTACAGATCCTCGCTGAGCACGTTGCCGGCAGCGTCAGGAGTGCTGATGCCGGTCATGATGTCGGCGTCGTCCAGAGCGTTACGCATCACACGCAGGGTCAGATAAGCCTGCACGTCGGCGTTCTGGGTGATGGTGCCGCAGTAGCCGTCGGCGATGGCGGCGACAGCGTCGGAGTTGGCGTCATAGCCGAAGGTGGGGACGTTGTTGTCCTTGGACCAGGCATTGAACACGGCCATGCCCATGCCGTCGTTGTTGGAGACGACCACGTCGATCTGATCGCCGAAGGAAGCGCTCCAGGTGTTGATGGCGTTGCCGGCGGTGGGAGCATCCCAAGTGGCGCCGGAGTTGTTCTTCATCTCCTGGGAGGCCAGCTCACGGACGATGTAGTCGGTGCCGTCGATGGTGATGGAGCCGTCCTGAACCTCAGCGGAGGAGCCGTCCAGGTTGGTGCCGACAGCGTTGGGGTTCACGTCGTCGATGGTCTCAACAGCGGTCTTGCCCTGAGCGGAGTCGGGAACAGCGGTGCCCAGCGCCAGACGGGCGCCGCGGGTACGGGCGATGGAGTCGTTGTGGCCGATATCGCCGATGCACAGCACGTAGCCGATGATGCCGTCGCCGTTACGGTCCAGGCCTTCGCCGTGGGCCAGCAGATAATCCACGATCATCTGGCCCTGGAGCTCAGCGCCCTGCTTGGCGTCGAAGCCCACGTAGTAGGTCTTGTCGTTGAAGGTCAGAGCGTCCATATCCAGCTCGCCGGTGGTGCTGTTGGAGGGCTGCCGGTTGAACCAGATAACGGGCTTCTCATTGTTGGGGACCTCAGCGGCCTCGGGCTCCTCGGCCTCAGGCTCCTCAGCCTCAGGTTCGGCTTCGGGCTCGGTAGCGGCCTCAGGCGCCTCAGCGGGGCCGGCCTCGGTCTCGGGCTTGCTGTCGCCGCCGCCGCAAGCGGCCAGCGCGAACACCATGACGAGCGCGAGAAGAAGTGCAAGAAGTTTCTTCATTTTGGATCTCCTTTTCAAAAGTAATTGATTTGCTGGGGTTATAATAGAGCAAGACCGTGCGGCCCTGCCGTATTACCTTGTCTGAAGCCGCCGTCATGCAGCTGTGATGCAGCTGCATGCAGCAGGGCGCCCTGCTGATCTGAAAATTGGAAATCATCTGTTAAATCAACAAATCCGACCGGTGTTTCGGTCGATTTCCTAAAAGATTTTACCAATGTTGCAGGCAGTTGTCAACATGGAAATGTTAAAATTATATTAACTGTCTGATTTTAAGGCGTCGATTTTGTGAAATATGTAGAGCGGCCCGTCCACGGGTCGCTCTTTGTTATCGTCCTGTCGTCGCGGTGGGAGTGGACTGCGATCTGTCGCCCGCCGTCTTCCCTTCGCCGGTCATATCCTCCACGGCATTGGCCGCGTCGTCCACCAGGTCCTCTCCGCCCTCCAGCAGATCGTCCACCGCATCTTCGCCGGCGCCGATCACGCCGTCCACGGCGTCCCGGCCCTCGTCGATGACACCGTCGGCCGTGCTGTCGCCGGTGCCGCTGTCCATGCCCGCCGTGGGGGCGGCGGAGGGCGCCGCAGAGTGCGTCGGAGAGGAGACGGCAGGCGTATTCCGGGTCTCCCCTGTTTTATCCCGGCCGCAGCCGGCCAGCGCCGTCAGGAGCATGACCGCCGCCAGCAGAGTCGTTAAGATGGTCTTCATCCTTGCTTGCCTCCGTTGCTCATAAGTTGTACGGCGATAGTATGTCATCTTTCCGCCGGGATTTGCGCCGGGGAAGGAAAAAATGTTTTCCATGGAAAAATCTGTTGCGCCGGGCAAAAGACTATGCCATAATGGGGCCATGGAACGAGAGATCACCTGCTGCTTCACCGGCCACCGGGCGGACAAGCTGCCATGGGGCGACAACGAGAGCGCGCCGGCGTGCCTGACGCTGAAAAGGGCCATCGCCGACGTGCTGGCCAGTCTGTACGCCGGCGGCTACCGGCATTTCATCTGCGGCATGGCCACCGGCTCGGACATCTACTGTGGCGAGGCGGTGGTGGCCCTGCGGGACGAGCACCCGGACGTGACGCTGGAGGCCGCCGTGCCCTATTCCGGACAGGAAAAGCGTTGGCCGACGCGCTGGCGGCAGCGGTATTTCCGCCTGGCGGAGGAGTGCGACAAGCTGACGGTCCTCCACCGGGACTATACCGCCGACTGCATGATGGACCGCAACCGCTATATGGTGGACGCCTCCAGCGTTCTGGTGGCAGTCTACAACGGCGCGCCGGGCGGCACAAGGGCCACCATGCTCTACGCCATGCGCCGGGGGGTGCAGATCGTGGAGCTGGAGGTGCCGTCCAAGTAGGACATTTTTCCCTTGACAATCGGTTGGATATGCGATAGAATATCACACGCTGAACGGACGATTGGCGCAGCTGGTAGCGCATCCGCTTGACGTGCGGGAGGTCACAAGTTCGAGTCTTGTATCGTCCACCATCTGAAAAACCCGGAAGGCCTTATGGCATCCGGGTCTTTCTCTATTCTGCCCCGGCCGCGCTGTCTCCGCGTCCCGCCGGAGCGCCGGGGCGTTATAAATGCATTTTACAGGGAGGGACAAAAAATGAGAAAATGGATCCTGGCGCTGCTTCTTCCCGCCGTCATCATATCGGCTCTGACCCCCGCCGCCGGCGCGGCGGAGGCCGCTGTCGCCGACAGCTCCTCCCCCGTCTCCGGGGCAGCCGAATATGAGGCCGCGGCCGCGGCCCGCCGGCAGGAGATCCTGTCCTCCGGGACGGAGATCGTCAAATCCGACGTTTTCATCCCCGGCGAGACCTATACCGGGCAGGCCTACTATGTGTCCTTCAGCACCGGCAGCGACGGCAACAGCGGCACCTCCCCTGACAGCCCCTGGCAGACCGTCTGGCAGGTCATCAACGCGGACCTCCGCCCCGGGGACGCCGTGTTTTTCCGCCGGGGGGATATGTGGCGGCAGCAGCTGTACCAGACCGTACCGGGCGTGACCTACTCCGCCTACGGCGAGGGAGGAAAGCCGATCTTCACCACCTCCCCGGAAAACGGCGCGGACGCCGGCAAATGGGAACTGTACGAACAGGGGGACGACGGGCGGAAGATCTGGAAATTCTACCAGGATCTGGACATGGTGGGAGGCATCTACCTCAACGGCACGGAGCTGGAGGCCGGGCGGGTCTACGGCTACTGGACGGGCGAGCACTATGTGGACCTGGCGTACAGCTACGACTCGGCTCCCGACCCGGACAACACCTCCGGCTGGACGCTCCAGGTGGGCGGCGAGCAGCGCCCCGAGACTAGCCTGGAGGATCTGCAATTCTGCTGTATGCCCGATCTGACGGGGCGGGATTACCCCATCGATCTGCTGGGCGACAAGTGTCCCGGCCCGCTGTATCTGCGCTGTGACGCGGGCAATCCGGGCGAGGTCTTCGACTCCATTGAGTTCTGCGGCTCCTACTGGCCCATCGCCGTGTCCAGCGACTGCGTGTTTGACAACCTGGCCATCCGCTACTGGAGCGTATTTGCCTTCTGGGGCCACCCGGACACAGACAAAAACGTGGTCATCCAAAACTGCGAGGTGGCCTACGGACGGCAGAACACCGTCGGCTTCAACCAGCCGGAGCCCGACTGCGCCGTCATAAACGACGCCATCTACGGCGTGGTTCAAAACGCGGTCATCCGCCACAACTACATCCACGATAACGACGGCTCCGGCATCACCTTCGAGACCCACCCCGACAGCCGGCCCCAGGACGGTGACGACGGCCCCGTCACCGGTCTCAGCTTCACCTGCACCGACAATCTCATCGAGCGGTGCGGCGCCTGCATCCAACTCAACGACGGCAACGACTGGTTCGATTTCGACCGGATCACCATCTCGGACAACATCGCCTCCGACGCCGGCTTCAACTATGGCACCGACTCCATGGGCGTCAACAGCTTCTGTCCCTTTGCCGACCTGTCCCTGGGCGCCTGGGGAAGGCTCTCGGCCAAGACGCTGGAGGTCTCCGGCAACATCTTTATGCGCAGCCGCCGCTATGTCCTCGCCTGCGGCTACGACTCCGTCTATCAGACGGACAACGGCGTCTCGTTCCATGACAACGTGTATATCCAAACGGCGGACCGGCTCTTCGGGCCCAACTGCTATGGCGACTGGTTTGTCTACGCCGCCTCCGATCCGCTGCTGCGCAGCGGACTGCGGGAATACACCCGGGGCAAAAACGAGACGGTCGTCATCCTGCCGGCGGACCCGGCTCCGGACAGCGCGCCGGTCTCTCCGTGAACCGCCGCGCGCAATAGCCTCCCTCATTCCGGCGCGAAACGCGCCTGCCTCACCGCGAAAAAAAGCGGCCCGCTTATGCGGGCCGCTTTTTCAGCAGTGCGATCAGTTGATTCTCACAGGCATGGAGCGGGTTTCGCCGTTCACATCCACGGTGACGGTGGCGGACTGGCCGCTCTCACCCACCAGGGCGATGGTGACCTGGTTGCCCTCGGCGGGGGTGACGGTCACAACATCCTCGTCCGAGCTGCTCCATTTAGGGATGGCCATCACGTTCGTGGGGAACCAACTCACCTGGAACATGGGGAAGGAAGTCCCCGGGTCGCCGGAGAAGCCGGTGCCGGAATAGTCATAATCCGCGTATCCGTACTGCCAGAGGATCTCCACGTTGGTGATGGAGGGAGGTGGCGACGGAGACGGCGTGGGAGCCTCGGTGGGGATGGGCGGCGCCGTGACCATGCCCTGCGTATCCTCCCCTTCCGTCTGGGAGGCCGAGGGCCCGTTGGCCGCCACGTCCTTTCTCACGCCCGAGGAGACCAGAAAGATGGTGGCGACGATCACCGCCAGCAGCAGCACGCATCCGATGAGCGTCTGGAGGTTGACCGCCTCCACGGCCGAGCGGGCGGCCTGGGTGCCGGGCACGGCGCTGTCGGTCTCCGGGGTGGCGCTGCGGACCTCACGGACCTTCTTCGTGCCGCAATAGGGGCAACGGTTTCTGTATGCCGGGAACTGCCGGTGGCAGCGGCGGCAAGTCGTATTGGGAATCAGGCTCATTTGAGATCACACCTTTCTGTAAGCATCATAATTATAACAAAAGTTACAGAATGATACAACCCCTTTTTTGCAAATGCAACTGTTTTTTTCGAATGTTTTTCTGAAAATTTCGCCAAATTGCCTCAGATTGTGAGCGTTCCCCCGTCGTCCTCCAGCAAAATGAGGATCTTTTCCTCCTGGCCGGTCACGGCGTTGACGTACATGAGATACCGGTCCCCCGCCTCGCTCTCGCACAAAAACTCATGGCAGAGCCGCTCCTCGCCTCCCGCGGAGGGGATAACGGCCATGGCGTGGTCGGTGACGGTGAGGGATGGTGACAGCGCCGCCCGGGCGTCCTCCTCGGACACCGCCACCTCGGGCAGCTCCCGCTCGGTGTGGGCGTTGATATACCCCTGGGCGTCGTAGGACATGAGGTTGCCGTTGTCCAGCGCCACGCCCACCTTGACGAGGTCCGGATAGCACCGCACGCCGTCCTCTCTGTACTCAAAGTTCACCAGCAGCACCCCGTCGGACAGAGAGTGATAGCTCTCCTCCATATCGTCGAAGCCCCAGGTGCGCATATAGTCCTCCGCCATATCCAGCCCCTGCCGGATGGAGTAGCTTCGCTCCCCCACCGGCCGGTCGCAGATCACGCTCCAGATCTCGCCGCCCTGCCGGGTGACGGCGATGGTATACTCCCCGCCGTGAATCCGTCCGGAGCAGATCCAGCAGGGCACGTCCCCCTCCCGCTGGCCGATGACCTCCAGATCGGCGGGGTCCGTCCCCATAAACGCGGCCGCGGCCTTCCGGGCTCCCTCCTTGTTCACCCGGTCCTTGCCCTGCAGATACAGGGCCTTCTGCTCCGACATGGTCTCGGAGAAGGGGCCGTCATAGATGAGAGAGGGCAGCTCGGGAAACTCCTGCTCGATGCTCTGCAGCGCCTCCCCCGCCAGCGGGGGCTGGTCCTCTCCCCCGGCGCCGGCGGCGGCCATGCCGTACCCCTCCTCCAGCGTCAGGGCCCCCTCCGTGACCCGGGCCTGCATGTCCTGCAGGTTCAGCTTCATCACGGAGGCGGTCTGGGCCAGGCTCTGCAGATTGGCCAGTTCCTCCTCGGAATATCCGCCGCTGCTGCCCACCGTCCGGGCCAGGGTATTGGCGTAGTCCCCCACCCGGGCCACAAAGCTGGCAGTCTGCTCCAGCTCCTGGGAGGCATAAGGCAGCGCGCTCATGGCCATCTGGGCGGTCATGGCCCGGCCGAAGATCTGGGTACACAGGGCGCTCTCCAGCGCCGGATCGGCCAGATACTGGCTCTTCTCCAGGTCGTTGGAGAGCTCCGACACGCTGGTCACCAGATCGTCGAAGGCCCGCTCCGTGGCGGATCGGGCATACCGCTCCAGGGCGATGGCCCGGCGGGTATTGCCCACGGCAAAGACGCCCGCCACGACGAGCGCCGCCGTCAAAAACGTGATCACACGTACAACCGGTCGTTTTTTCATAAAAAATACACCTCTTTGCTATTGTTTCCGCAAAGAGGCGCATTTTCAATATGAATTTCTTCCAGTCAGGACAGCCGCCCGATGCCGTCGGCCATCCGGCGCAGGGTCTCCTCCCGGCCCAGGATGCGGCAGATCTCCACCGCGCCGCCGGGGGTGACGGCGGCGCCGGTGACGGCGATGCGCACCGGCCACATGAGCTTGGCATTTTTCACTTCCAGCTTCTCCGCCAGACCCACCAGAGCGTCGTGGATGTGCTCATCGTCCCAGACGGGCAGCGCCTGCAGCACCGGCAGAGCGGCCTGCAGCATCACAAGGGCGCTTTCCTTATCGCTCTTGGACTTTTTGTGCACGTAGAGTTCGGTATCGTAGTCGGGAAGCGCGTCGAAAAAGCCCAGCTTGCCGGGGATCTCGGTGAGCACCTCCGTGCGCTGCTGCAGCAGCGCGGCCACCGCCGCCGGGTCGATGGCGGGGTTTTTCACCGCCTGGCGGATGTAGGGCTCCGCCACTGCGACAAATTCCGCCGGGGACATGGCCCGGATGTACTCCGCGTTGAAATAGGTCAGCTTGTCGATATCGAAAATGGCCTGGCTCTTGCTGATGCCGGACAGGTCGAAGGCCTCCGCCAGCTCCCGGATGGAGTAGATCTCCCGCTCCCCGCCGGGAGCCCAGCCAAGCAGCGCCACGTAGTTGACGATGGCGGCCCGCAGATAGCCTCTCTCCACCAGGTCCTCGTAAGAGGGGTCCCCGTGGCGCTTGGACATCTTGTTGTGGGCGTCCCGCATTACCGGCGAGCAGTGCACGTACTTGGGGATCTCCCAGCCGAAGCCCTCATAGAGCAGATTATATTTTGGCGCGCTGGCCAGATACTCCGAGCCGCGGACCACGTGGGTGATGCCCATCAGGTGGTCGTCGATGACGTTGGCAAAGTTATAGGTGGGCAGCCCGTCCCGCTTGATGAGTACCTGGTCGTCCAGGTCCTTGTTGGGAGCGGTCACGTCGCCGAAGATCTCGTCGTGGAAGGAGGTGGAACCCTCCCGGGGGATCTTCTGGCGGATGACGTAGGGCATGCCGGCCTCCAGCCGACGGCGCACCTCCTCGGCGGGCAGATCCCGGCAGGGGTCGTCGGCCTTCTGAAACGACCCGCTCTCCTCCTCGCCGTCCGCCTTGTCGCAGAAGCAGTAATAGGCGCATCCCCGCTCCACCAGCCGCTGGGCGAAGGGCAGGTACAGTCCCCGCCGCTCGGTCTGCACATAAGGTCCCACGGGGCCGCCCTTGTCCGGGCCCTCGTCCCAGTCCAGCCCGCAGTCGGTCAGCGTCCGGTAGATCACGTCCACCGCTCCCTCCACCAGCCGGTTCTGGTCGGTGTCCTCAATGCGGAGAATGAACTTTCCGCCGTTGTGGCGGGCGATGCACCAGGTGTACAGCGCCGTGCGCAGATTGCCCACGTGCATGTATCCCGTGGGGCTGGGGGCGAAGCGGGTGCGGACCTCTCCCTTGGGGATGCGGCTCTCCAGCTCGTCAAAATATCTCTCGTCCATTATGAGCTTCCTCACTTGTCAAAAACTCATATTAGCATATTTTATTCTGACCCGCTTGTCAAGAAAAAACGGGTGTGTTATTATATTTAGTTGTGACGACCATCAAAACCAGCGGCTTACGCCGTGGAAAGTGTGGATATATGGACGAGAAGAAAAAAGTGATGCTCTCCGGCATCAAGCCCTCGGGAGACCTGACCTTGGGCTCCTATCTGGGGGCCATCAAAAACTGGGCGGAGCGGGCTGAGACCTTTGACTGCTACTACTTCATGGCGGACCTGCACGCGCTGACCACCCGGCAGAATCCGGCGGACCTGCGCCGGCGGACGCTGGAGCAGCTGGCCCAGTATGTGGCCTGCGGGCTGGACCCGGAGAAGAACACCCTTTTCATCCAGTCCCATGTGCCCGAGCACGCCCAGCTGGGCTGGGTGCTGCAGTGCTACACCATGTTCGGCGAGCTGAGCCGCATGACCCAGTTCAAGGACAAATCCGCCAAGAACGCGGACAACATCAACGGCGGCCTGTTCGCCTACCCCTCCCTGATGGCGGCGGACATCCTGCTGTACCAGCCGGATTACGTGCCCGTGGGGGACGACCAGCGCCAGCACGTGGAGCTGACCCGGGACATCGCCCACCGCTTCAACGGCGTGTACGGCGACGTGTTCAAGATCCCCGAGCCCTACATCCCCAAGGTGGGCGCCCGGGTGATGGATCTGCTGGATCCGTCCAGCAAGATGTCCAAGTCCGACGACATCGGCAACGGCCGGGTGTGCCTGATGGACCAGCCCCAGGACATCGCCCGGAAATTCAAGCGGGCCGTCACCGACAGCGAGACCGGCGAGCGGTGCGTGCGCTATGACCGGGAGAATAAGCCCGGCGTGGCAAATCTCATGCAGATCTACGCCAGCTGCACCGGCCGCAGCTTCGATCAGATCGAGGACGAATTTACCGGCCACGGCTACGGCGACTTCAAGACCGCCGTGGGCGAGGCGGTCATCGAGACCCTCCGGCCCATTCGGGAGGAGGCGACCCGGCTGATGAAGGACAAGGGCTATCTGGAAAATCTCTGCCGCACCGGCGCGGAAAAGGCCTCCTACATCGCCATGAAGACCCTGCGCAAGGTGTACAAAAAAGTGGGCTTGGTACCAAGAGCGTAATAAAAATGGGCGTCATGTCAGCAGCATGGCGCCCAGCATAATTAATAGGTCCTTGTCGCCGCTCTCGCGGTACATCAAGTACAGGATCAGCGCCATGATGAGGTCGTCCGTCTCCATGTTCGCGCTCACGGACTCCAGCTTGTGCATCAGCGCCCCCACCGCCCCGGAGAGCTTATCCTCTCTCTGGGGCGGCCTTGTTTCCCGTCTTGCGGGCACCGGCGCGGGCTGATTCTCCCGGCGCCGGTCTCTGCCGTACGCGCCGCTATACGCCATGTCCGCCGTACTCCCGCATCACCGCCCCGGCGATGTTGGCCATTCGCGCGATCTTCATCGCCCGGTCCAGCTTCTCCTGCTTCTCCGGCCGCATATAGGGACGCATGGCCAGCAGCAGCGCCGTGGAGCGGCTGGTCTCCCCGCCCTTGGCGAAGGCCTTGCCGATGACGGACAAAAGCTTCGCGTCCGTCTGCGCCTGCTCCGGCTCCTGCCTCTCCGGCGGATCGTCCCGTTTCTCCGGGGTCCCCGGCTCCTGGGCGAAGATGCTCCTGGCCATCTGGGACAGCTTTTCCATCTGCGCCGGATCGGACAGCACCGCCTCCAGCCGGGCGGAGAGATCACCGTCCATCGCTGTTCACCGCCCTCTTTACCTGGGACGCCAGCCGTCGGCCCTCGGGCGTGGCCAGCACGTCCCGCAAAAGCTGGCTCAGCGCCTTCATGTCCCCCGCCTTCGCGGCCTGCTCCAGCTTCCGCTTGTCCAGACCCGCCAGCACCTTCTCCGCTTCCCCGGACCGGGCCAGCGCATCCAGGACTGCGCCGCTGTCCCCCTGGCGCACCATTTTCGCATATCCCTCCAGATCCATAACAACACCCCCTCCGTTCAGGCCATTGTATGCGGCCGTCCCGGAGGGGGTGACTGATTCGAGTTTTCCCGGATCAGCCGTTCAGGTACTTGTCCAGCCGCATGAAGATCGTGGCGACCTCCGCGCGGGTGGCGGCTGCAGTGGGATTGAAGTTGCCCTTGTTGTCGCCGGTGATCACGCCGATGGAGGCCATGGCCTTCACCGCGGTGAGCGCGTAGCTTTCCACCTTGGACAGGTCGTTGAAGCTGGCGCTGCCCGCGGGGATCGACATGCCCCGGTACCCCGTCAGGTACTTATACAGGATCACGCAGATGTCCTGCCGGGAGATGGCGGCGTTGGGCGAATAGGTGGTGGTCGAGGTGCCGTTGATGATGCCCTGCAGATTGGCCCACTGGGCATAGCCCGCGCAGTAGCTGATGTCGGAACTGGTCAGGTCGTTGAACTGACACACGTACATGAGCGTCTTGTTGTTGCTGGGCATCACGCTGCGCACGTAACCGGTCTTGCCGTTGTACTCCACCTGGTACCAGACCGCGCCGTCCTTGCTCTGGGAGGCGGGCACGATGCTCTTGACCTTGATGTACTGGCCGGAGGCGGCGAGGATGGTCACATGGGAGGAGCTGGTGCTGGTGCTGGAGCGGACATAGATATCCGTGCCGTTGGTCAGGCCCATCCGGCCTGTCCAGTTGGCGATGGTGCTGTCCAGCTTGGCATACCGGCCCAGGACCGTGATGAACATGGCCCGGTTCATCGCCGTTTCCGGCTCGAACCTGGTGGAGGAGGTGCCGTTGAACAGACCCTTGTTGGTGGCGAAGGCCACCGCGTCCACATACCAGCTCCCGGTGGGAACGTCGTTGAACGGCAGCTTGATCTCCGCCTTGATGGTGTGGTCGGACTGGACGTTGGAGAAGGTGTATTTGCTCACCACGCCCAGATTCTCACCGTCCACCTTCACGTTGCCCAGAGTATAGCCGTTGACGGAGCCGAACTGGAAGGTGACGGTACTCCCCTCCAGCACGCTGGCGGAGCCGTTGGGCGAGACGAATCCGAACGGATCGTCCACGGTGATGGTATAGAGCTTGCCGGCCTTCACCTGGAACACGGCCACCTGGCTGGGCACGCCCTTCGCCACGGCGAACGCCTTGATGACCAGATCGTCCTGCACCTCGATGCCAGTGGAGGAGGTGACCCGGTTGCTGTTGAGTGTGGGGTCGGCGCCGTTGGTGGTATAGTATATGGTGGCGCCGCTGGCGGCGGACAGGGTGAGCTTCTTGGAGCCGTCGGCATAGTACACGCCGCCGCTGAGGAACACGCCGGAGTTGTCCGTGGATCCGACGACCCGCAGCGTGGGCTGGGTGGCCATATCCACCTGCTCATTCAGGGGGAAGCTGTTCAGATACCCCGGCACTTTGGCAATGGCGCGCACGTTGGTGGACTTGCTCACGGTGAACGGCCCGGTATACTGCGTGCTGGAGGTGGAAGGCGCGGAGCCGTCGGTGGTGTAGTAGATGACCGTGCCGGAAGAGGCGTGGCTCAGGGTGATCTTGGCGGAGGCGGGCCCCTGGGCCGTCACCGTCATGGTGGGCGCGGGCGCGTAGCTCAGCTTCGCGTCGTCGTTGGGCTCGCGCACGCTGGGCCGGCTGGAGCAGTCCCGCCGATAGATCTTGTAGCCCTTGGTCAGGTAATAGTTGTAGATGTAGGACAGCTGGCCCTGGTACTCATAGGTCCGGCCGCTGATGACCTCGCCGTAGACCGACACCCGCATTTTGGAGGGGGTCTGCTCCGTGATCTCCACGGAGACCACCCGGCCCTGGCTGTCGTAGCCGATATCGGTGACCAGCACCACGTGCTCGCTGGTCAGGTTCAGACAGTCGCCCACCTGCAGCTTGTACAGCACGTTGTCCTTGTTGGGCGAGCCGATGAGCTCAGAGAAGTTCACCAGCGTGGAGCAGGGGCACCGATACGGCAGATCCCAGGCGTAGGACACGAAGCCGGAGCAGTCGCTGCCGTAATAGGGCGCCCGGCGGCCGTATGTAGAGTAGCTGGTATAGAGCGGGCTGGAGGCGTTGTCCACCTCCTGCAGGAACTTGCCCAGGGAGATCTCCCAGCCCACGTAGCCGGTACCCACCGCCTGGGCGTAGGGCACGCCCTTGTATGTCTTGCCGGCAATAAACTTGCCGTTGTCCGTCCGGTAGACGGAGTCGCTCTTGGTGCTGATGTAAGAGGGATCGTTGCCGCCCCAGGCGGTAATGGTCTTCACCGGGGTCCACTTGACCTCGGCCATCTGCTGGGCCCGCAGAACGATGTTCTGCTGGTTGGCCGTCATCTTCTTGGTCAGGACGGTGGAAGTGCTGATGGTGTCGATGCCGTTGTTGGCATACTCCACCAGGGCCGCCTGCATCGCAAGATACTGGTCGGACTCCAGATAGGCCCGCTCCTGGGCCAGCGCTTCCTCGTCGGAGATGTCGCTGATCGCCGCGGCCTCATCCCGGTGCAAGCTGTAGCTCTGCAGGGACACAGCGCCGCTGAACAGATCCGCCAGGTCGGTCTGATAGGTCGCGCCGCCGGTGACCACCACCAGCCAGTCCCCCTCGGGATAGGCGCTGTCCACCGCGGACAGAAGCTGGGTCTTCTCCGCCCAGAGATCATAGGCGAACAGCTCGCCTGTCAGATAGAGGTTGCCGTAGGGCGTGGGGATCAGGCCCTTCACGTCCGCGGGGGCGTCCAGCGTCTCCGCGACGCCCGCGGCCATGTCGTAGGACACCACCGCGCCGTCCACAGTCATGCGCAGCTCGTCCCCCATGACGTACATCTGCCAGATCTGGCCATCGGCGGTATAGACGCTCTCCGCCGCGCCGCCGGCCGCGCTCATGCGCCAGACCGTGTCGCCGCTGGTGTAATAAAGCCACTGGCCGGACAGGTTCAGGTTATCGGCCCGGGCGTCGGACAGCTTTACCGCCGCGCCGCCCTGCTGCAGCCAGATGCCGTTCTCGCTGTAATAGTAGCCGCTGCCCGCCTCCAGCGTCCAGCCGCCGCCCAGAATGGAGGCGGCGGTGTTGCCGGGCTCCGTCCAGGGCCAGACCTTGTGCTCCGGCTGGACGGCCGCGGTACCCGGCTCGTCCTGCTCCCCGGCCTCGTTCTCTTCGGGCTGGTCGGGCTCATCGGACTGCTCGGGCTGGGAGGGCTCTTCAGACTGTTCGGGCTGGGAGGGCTCCGGAGCGATCTCCGACGCCTCCGGCTGAGGAGCCTGCTCCCCGTCCCCACCGTCGGTCTCTTCGGCCTCGGGCGCGGGCTGCTGTCCCTCCTCCGCGGCAACGGAGCTCTCCGGGTCTGGGGGCGCATCAAGCCCCGCGCTGGCAAAGGCCAGCCCGTCCCCCATCGAGATAAATATTGTAAGGACCAGCAGCAGCGCGATCCCTTTTTTGAAAACAGCCATGGGTTTCCTCCATCTGTCAAACGATACATACGGTGGTTCCCGATACAGATACACACACTATATCATGGTTCCCCTCGATTTGCAAGAAATATTTGCAATTTTTGTTTCCGGTTTGTTATCTAAAACTACAACTTTTGTAATTATGTTAACACATTCAAAACAAACACGGGCCGGGGATATCTCCCCGGCCCGTCCGATCAAGATCTGTTTTGTTACAGCACCCGCACCCGGCGCACATGGGACACCGCGGCGATGCGCCCGGCCAGCTCCTGGCTGATGGGGCTGCCCACGTCGATGACCGTGTAGGCCACCTCTCCCCTGGCCCGGTTCTGCATGTGCTCCACGTTGATATTCTCTGCGCCGATGATGTCCAGAAAGCTGTTGATCATGCGGGGGACGTTGTCGTGGATGGCGCAGATGCGGGCGACGCCAGCCCGCTCCAGGGTCAGTTCCGGCAGGTTGACGCTGTTGTGGATGTTGCCGTTGAGCAGGTAATCGGCCAGTTCCTGAGCCGCCATGATGGCGCACTTCTCCTCGCTCTCCGGGGTGGAGGCGCCCAGATGCGGGAAGGCCACCACGCCCTTGGCTCCGGCCAGTTTGGCGCTGGGGAAGTCGGTGACGTACCGGGCGGCCTTGCCGCTCTCCAACGCGGCCAGCACCGCGTCCTCGTCCACCAGACCGCCCCGGCCCAGGTTGATGATGCGCACCCCGTCCTTCATCTGGGCGATGGCGGCGGCGTCAATCATGTGGTGGGTCTTCTCGTTGTGGTGCACCTGCACCAGAACATAGTCGGCGGCCTTGAAGAGACTGGGCAGGTCCTCGGCGTGCTTGACGTCGCTGTGCAGATGCCAGGCCGCCTCCACAGACAGATAGGGGTCGTAGCCGATGACGTTCATGCCCAGGTTCAGCGCGCTCTTGGCGATGCGGGCGCCGATGGCCCCCAGGCCGATGACACCCAGGGTCTTGCCCCGGATCTCCGGGCCCACGAAGGCCTTCTTCCCCGCCTCCACAGCCGCTTCCACGTCGTCCCGTCCGGCCAGGGAGTGGACCCACAGGGCGCCGCCCATCAGGTCCCGGGAGGCCAGCACCAGGGAGCAGACCGCCAGCTCCACCACCGCCTGGGCGTTGGCGCCGGCGGTGTTGAACACCACCACGCCCTTTTCCGTGCACCGCTCCACAGGCACGTTGTCCGTGCCCACGCCGGCGCGGGCGATGGCCAGCAGGTTCTTCCCGAAGGTCATATCGTGCAGCTTGGCGGAGCGGACCAGCAGTCCGTCGGGATCGGCCGCGTCGTTGTCCACCCGGATATCCTTGGCCGCCAGTACATCCAAGCCCGTCTGGGCGATGTTGTTCATGGTCTTGACTTTATACATGGTGTTCCACCTCAAACTTCTTCATAAACGCCGCCAGGGCCTGCACGCCCTCCATGGGCTGGGCGTTGTAGAGCGACGCCCGCAGACCGCCCACGCTGCGGTGGCCCTTCAGATTCATCAGCCCCTTCGCCTGGGCCTCCTTGGCGAAAGCCGCGTCCAGATCGGCGTCCCCGGTGCGGAAGGTGACGTTCATATCGCTGCGGTCCTCCGGCCGGGCGCAGCCCTTGTAGAGGGAGCTGTTGTCAATGATGTCGTAGATGACGGCGGCCTTCTCGTGCTTGATGGCCTCCATGCCGGCCACCCCCCCCTGCTTTTCCAGCCAGTCCAGCACCAGCCCCAGCATATAGATGCACCAGCAGGGCGGGGTGTTGTACATGCTGTCCTTGGCGATCATGGTCTTGTAGGAGAGCATCAGGGGCGTATAGGGCGCCTCCCGGCCCGCCAGGGACTTATCCATGATGACCACAGTGACGCCGGCGGGAGCCATGTTCTTCTGGGCACCGGCCAGGATGAGGCCGTACCGGGACACATCCACCGGCCGGGAGAGGATCTCCGAGCTCATGTCGCACACCAGCGGGGCCGCCGTCTCGGGCACATAGTCCCAGGCGGTGCCGTAGATGGTGTTGTTGGCGCAGTAGTAGAAATACTTGGCCTCCGGGCTCAGGTCCAGCTGATCCTGGCGGGGGATGTAGGAGAAGTTGTCGTCCTCGGAGGAGGCGGCGATATGGACCGTGCCGTACTTTTTTGCCTCCTTCATGGCGATGTTGGAGAAGTTACCGGTGACGGCGTAATCCGCCGTGCCCCCCTCCATCAGGTTCAGGGGGACCATGGAAAACTGCAGCGACGCGCCGCCCTGCAAAAACAGGATCTCATGGCTGTCCGGCACGCTGAGCGCCTTTTTCAGCTTCTGCTTGGTGCTGTCGAATATCTCCTGGAAAAAGGCGCTGCGGTGGCTCATCTCCATGACGGACATGCCGCTGCCGTTATAGTTGAGGATCTCCGCGGCGGCCCGCTCCAGGGCCTCCCGGGGCAGGACCGACGGTCCCGCGGAAAAGTTGAATACTTCTTCCCTGTTCATGGTTTTACCTCAATAAATAATCAAGGATGATAACGCGATAGTATCTCATTTTGGGCCGGATTGCAAATCATTCCGTCCGTTTTGTCACTTCGCCCAAAAGTGTGTCGCCGTCGACCGCGTCAATGAGCACATTTTTTACCTCTCCCCGCACGGCGCGGCCCCGGATGCGGACGGGGCAGTAATTGCCCCCGTGGCCGGAGCGGTCTGTCTCAAAGAGCACCTGCTCCACCTGTCCCACCCGGCCGGCCAGATAGGCCTGGCGCATCCTCTCGATGACCTCTCCCGCCCGGCGCACCCGCGCCTCCTTCTCAGCGTGGGACAGCTGGTCGGGCATGTCCGCCGCCTTGGTGCCGGGTCGGACGGAGTAAGGAAAGGCGTGGACGCTGTAAAAGCCGCAGCTCTCCAGAAAAACCAGCGTCGATTCAAAATCCGCCTCGCTCTCCCCGGGAAAGCCGCAGATCAGATCCGCCGTCAGCGCACAGCCGGGAAAGGCGGCCCGCAGCCGGCCGCATACCGCCAGAAACGCGGCGGTGTCGTACTTTCTGTTCATCCGCCGCAGGGTGTCGTCACACCCCGACTGCAGGGACAGATGAAAATGGGGGCAGATGTTCCCCAGCGCCGCCAGGCGCCGGCAGAAAGCCTCCGTCACCGCCGTGGGCTCCAAAGAGCCCAGCCGGATGCGCACGCCGGGCGCTGCCTTGGCCACCGCCTCCACCGCGTCGGCCAGACCCGGCTTTCCCGGCAGATCCTTGCCGTAGGAGGCGATCTCGATGCCCGTCAGGACGATCTCCCGGAACCCCTCCCCTGCCAGGGCCGCCCCCTGGGCGGCGCAGCTTTCCAGCGGCAGGGACCGGACCCGGCCGCGGGTATAGGGGATGACGCAGTAGGTGCAGAAATTGTCGCATCCGTCCTGAATCTTCAGCATGGCCCGGGTCCGGCCGGACACCGCGCCGGCGGGTAGCGGCTCGAACACCCGCCGCCGGAAGGGATCGTCCACCCACCGGGCGGGAAGCGCCCGCTCGATGGCGTCCGCCAGGGCGTGCTTATCGCCGCTGCCGAACACGATGTCCGCCCCCAGGGCGGCGACGGCGTCCGGCTCCAGCTGGGAGAAGCAGCCGCACACCACCGTCAGCGCGCCGGGATTTTGGCCCTGCAGCCGCCGGATGGCCTGCCGGGACTTGCGGCCGCTCTCCGCCGTGACGGCGCAGGTGTTGACAATCACCACGTCTGCGTCCCGCTCCGCCGGCTCAAAGCCCCTCTCCCGGAGCATGGTCTCCAGAGCCTGGGTCTCATATTGGTTGACCTTGCAGCCCAAGGTGTAAACAGCGTACTTCATAAATCTTGCCTTTTCCCGCCGCCTGGATTATAATCGGGGCGGTGATTTTTGATATGATCTATCTGGATAACGCGGCCACCACCCAGGTCTGCCCCGAGGCGGCCCAGGCGGCGCTGGCCGCCATGACCGGGGATTTCGGCAACCCCAGCTCCACCCACGGTCCCGGCCGGGACGCCCGCCAGGCGCTCCGCTCGGCCCGGGAGACGGTCGCCGCCAGTCTCGGGGCGAGGCCGGAGGAGGTATTCTTCACCTCCGGCGGCTCCGAGGGGGACAACTGGGCCATCCGCGGCGCCTGCCGGCTCATGCGCCACAAGGGAAAGCACATCGTCAGCGGTCTGACCGAACACGACGCGGTGCGCAAGACTCTGGACTACATGCAGTCCCAGGGCTGGGAGGTGACCCGCCTGGCCCCCGGAGCCGACGGAGCGGCCTCCGCCGCCAGCGTGGCCGCCGCGCTGCGGCCGGACACCGCGCTGGTCAGCCTCATGCTGGTCAACAACGAGACCGGCGCGCTGACGGACATTCCCGCCGTAGCGAGGGCCATCAAAGCGGCGGGGTGCCCGGCGCTGCTGCACACGGACGCCATACAAGGATACATGAAGGTGCCGTTTTCTGTCAAGGGCCTGGGGGCGGACATCGTCACCGTCTCCGGCCACAAGATCCACGCCCCCAAGGGCGTGGGCGCCCAGTACGTCCGCGCCGGGCTGCGCCTGCCGCCCCTCATCCTGGGCGGCGGACAGGAGGATTCCTTCCGCTCCGGCACGGAGAACATGCCCGGTATCCTGGCCCTGGCCGCCGCGGTGCGGGCGTACCAGGTGGACAAGGACGCCCCGGCGCGCATGGCCGCGCTGCGGCAGCGGGCCGTCGACACCCTCTCCCCCGCCGTCCCGGACCTGACGGTCATCGGCGGCGGCGCGCCCCACATCCTGTGTCTGAGCCTGCCCGGCTACCGGAGCGAGGTGCTGCTCAACTATCTGGACGGACAGGGCATCTGCGTGTCCAAGGGCTCCGCCTGCAAGCGGGGCGCCCGCAGCCATGTGCTGCAGGCCATGGATCTGGCGCCCAGGGTCATCGACGGCGCCATCCGGGTCAGCCTGGGCCGGTTCACCGGCCAGGAGGACATCGACGGGTTCTGCCGCGGTCTTCTCCAGGCCCGCGACACCCTTCGCAGGTCGCTGTAAACGACAAAAAGGCGGGGAACGGATCCCCCGCCTTTTTTATGTTCAAAATCACTCGTAGATGTACTTGGTGACCTCGGGTCCAAAGGAGTTGGGGTCCGCGGAGACGGTCACCGTGAAGGTGATGCTCTCCGACTGCCCGAAACGCTCCAGCCAGGAGAGGAAGCCGCTCAGCTCCTCCTCGGAGGCCGGCCGGATGATCTTGAAGAGATTGTCGATGAACACATGGGTGATATCGAAGTTCCCGGCAGACAGGCCGCTGATGAAGCCGCGCATCAGGTCGATGGAGTTGATCCCGTACTGGGAGGCGTGGATAAGACGCGCCTGATAGGGGATATCGTAGGTCAGGACCTTGTCCTTCTCGATACAGATCACGTCGCCGTGCTCTTCATCCACCGCTTTGCGTACCAATTCCACCAGCCGTTTCGTTTTGCCGGTCCCTTTGAGACCCATGATCAATCTGATCAAAAGATCATCACGCTCCCTTCATATAGTGGCCTTATTCTATCATCTTTCCCGCCGTCTGGCAACGGAAATTTGATAAAAAGAGGGCAAATTTTTCCGCCGGCCTCCGTCACGTCCCCGGTTTGCCCAGCATGCGGAACATATTCTTCTTGTAAGCCTCCACGCCGGGCTGGTCGAAGGGGTTCACCCCCAGCATATAACCGCTGATGGCGCAGGCCACCTCAAAGAAGCACACCAGCTCCGCGAAGCCCTCCTCGTCCCGCCTGGCCACGCTCACGCCCATATTGGGCACGCCGCCGGCCACGTGGGCGGCCTTCACCGCCTCCATGGCCACCCGGGAGATCTCCCCCAGGCCCCGGCCGGCCAGATAGTTGAGCCCGTCGGGATCGCCCATGGAGAAGGGCATCTCATAGTCCCGCCGGGGCCGCTCAAAGCTGACCACCGTCTCCATGAGGGTGCGGGGACCGTCCTGGATGTACTGGCCCATGGAGTGCAGATCCGCGTTATACTCCACGCTGGCGGGGTAGATGCCCACGCCGTTTTTGCCCTCGCTCTCGCCGTAAAGCTGCTTCCACCACTCGGCCATATACCGGAAGGACGGCTCGTAGCTGGCCAGGATCTCGATGCGCTTGCCCTTGGTATAAAGGCCGTTGCGGGTGGCGGCATACTGCCAGGCGGGGTTGTCGGGGCTGCGCCGGTCCAGTTCATACAGCGCCTCCGCCGCCGCGCCCACCATGGTGTGCACGTCGCAGCCAGCCGCCGCCAGGGGCAGCAGCCCCACCGCGGACAGCACGCTGTACCGGCCGCCCACGTCGTCGGGCACCACGAAGGTCTCGTAGCCCTCCTTGTCGGCGATGGTCTTCAGCACGCCCCGGGCTTTATCGGTGGTGGCGTAGATGCGCTTGCGGGCGCCGGCGCCGTATTTCTTCTCCAGCAGGCCCCGGAAGATACGAAACGCCGCCGCGGGCTCCAGGGTCGTGCCCGATTTGGACACCACGTTCACGGAAAAGTCCCGCTCGCCCAGCTGATCCAGCTTGTCGTTCAGATCATCCGGGGAAAGGCCGGTGCCGGCGAAGATCACCTCGGGACCGTCCTTGGGCTTGATGAGCTCGATGCCGGCCCGGGCGCCCAGATAGCTGCCGCCGATGCCCACCACCACCAGCACCTCGCTGTTGTCGCGGATGCGCTCCGCGGCGGCGGTGATCTTTTTCAGCTCCTCGCCCTGCACCCGGCGGGGCAGCTGCAGCCAGCCGGTAAACTCAGCGCCCGCTCCTTTCCCTTCCGCCAGGGCCCTGTGGGCCTGGCCGGCGGCGCCGTAATCCGGTCCCACGCTGTCCAAAAATCCCAGCGCGCCGGATAGATCGACCTTGACCATGATCAGCACTCCTTCGTTCATTCGTGTTTTGGCCGCACATCGCGGCTATTTTAAGGGAATTATATCCCATTTCCCGCCGTTTTTCAAGTCATGGGGCTCCCAAGTGGGGCAGCCAGGGCGAAAAACGGCGTTATTTCCGTTCAAAATGGGGCCCTCAGTCCTTCCAGCCGATGAGCGAGCCCAGCAGCCGGCCGTATACCGCCCGGAAACTCAGCCGCTCCACGCTGCCGGCGGCCACGATCTCCACCGTCGCCAGCTCCTTCTCCCCTGCCCGGACGGTCATGGTCCCCAGGACCTGGCCCTCGACCACCGGCGCGGAGAGCTGCTCCGGCAGCTCCACCGCGTAGCTCAGCTCCGTCAGCGCCCCCTTCTCCTGCAGCAGCCACTCCCCGCCGGTGAACGCCGGCTGGACGCTGTCGGCCGTGCCCATGACCACCGGAATGGGCGGCAGGGCCTGCCCGGGCCGCAGCGATGCCAGGCCGTAGTTGGCGAAGGCGTAGTTGAGAAGCGTCCGGGCGTCCTCGAACCGCTCCTGGGAGGTCTGGCCGTGGAGGACCACGGCGATGTATTCCACTCCGTCCCGCTCCGCCGTGGCGGCCAGGCAGTACATGGCCTTGCTGGTGAACCCGGTCTTCAAACCGGTGGCCCCCTCGTATCCGTAGATGAGCCGGTTGGTGTTGGACAGGCCGAATTCACCGTCCCGGATGGAGTCCATCCAGATGGTGGTATACTCCTTGATCATGTCGTGGCCGATCAGCTCCCGGCTCATGAGGGCGATATCATAAGCGGAGGTGTAGTGCTCGTCGTCGTCATGCAGGCCCGTGCAGTTGGTAAAATGCGTATCGACCATCCCCAACTCGCCGGCCCGCTGGTTCATCTTCTGTACGAAGGCCTCCTCGGAGCCGGCGATGAGCTCCGCCAGCGCCACGGCGCAGTCGTTGGCGCTCACCACCGCCACGCACTTGAGCATCTCCGACACCGTCATCCGCTCCCCCGGCTCCAGCCAGATCTGGCTGCCGCCCATGGAGCAGGCACTCTCCGACGCCGTCACCACCGTGTCCCTGGAGATGGTGCCGGCCTCGATGGCCTCCGCCACCAGCAGCATGGTCATCACCTTCGTCACGCTGGCCGGCGGGCAGCGCGTGTGGGCGTCCTTTTCATAGATCACCTCGCCGGTGGTCTTTTCCATCAGCACCGCATGGGGCGCCTGGATGGTGATCGCTTCCGCCGGCAGGGTGTCCACCGCCAGCGCGGGCGTGGTCAGCAGGATGGCCGACAGGATGAATGCCAGTATTTTTCTCACAAAAAACACCTCCATATCCCATGGATATGGAGGCCTGGTCACGATTATGATGCCGCCGGGGCAAAAGCCCTAAAACCGCCGGTTTCAGACAGCGCCAACAGTTTTGTGAACAAAAACCGCCCTTCCGCCGGTCGGACGGTGTCGAACGTCGTCAGATCTCCCGATACATGGCGGGCGCGTCGGCCTTGGATACCGTCTCGGCCACGGACACCACCTCCACCCGGGTGGCGCGCTCGCCGAAGCGGATCTCGATCACATCCCCCGCCTTTACCTCCCGGGAGGCCTTGGCCGGGGCGCCGTTGACGGTCACCCGGCCGCCGTCGCAGGCCTCGTTGGCCACGGTACGGCGCTTGATGAGCCGGGACACCTTCAAAAACTTGTCCAGTCGCATAAATCCTTCCTCACAAAATGCCCGCGGCGCGGGAAGACCCGCGCCGCGTTTGCAGTATAGAGGCAATCAGTCCGCCACAGCGTCCTTCAGGGCCTTGCCGGCTTTGAACTGAGGGATCTTGGATGCGGGGATCTTGATCTCCTTCTTGGTCTGGGGGTTGCGGCCGATGCGAGCGGCGCGCTCCTTCACATCGAAAGCGCCGAAGCCAACGATCTGGACCTTGTCGCCCTTCTTCAGGGTATCGGTGATGGTCTCGATGGCGGCGGTGACAGCCTTCTCGGCATCCTTCTTGCTCAGATCGGTCTTCTCGGCAACAGCCGCGATGAGTTCTGCCTTGTTCATACGTTTACCTCCTGATTTTTGGCGTGGTTTCCGCCTCTTTTGTGTTTGTGTTATCAAAAGCCGCTTGATGCGGATTTCTCACGATGTTATTCTTCCCGTTTTGCCTGCTGCCAGAGGGTCTCCTGGCTCGCCAGGTCCATTTCCGAGAGGGCCTGTCCCTCCCGGCCCGCCAGCTCCTCCATCCGGGTGTACCGGCGGATGAACCGGTCGGTGGAGCCGTTCAGCGCGCTCTCCGGGTCAATCTTCAAAAGCCGGGCCAGATTCACCGCCGCGGCCAGCACGTCTCCCAGTTCCTCCTCGATCCGCTCGCCGGAGGCCAGCGCCTCGTCCAGCTCGCCGATCTCCTCGGTCAGCTTTTCCCGGGCTCCCTTCCAGTCGGGCCAGTCAAAGCCGTCCTTCGCGGCCTTCTTCTGGACCTTTTCCGCCCGCCACAGGGCCGGCAGCCCCGCCGCCACGCTCTGCATGGCCTGGGCGGTGGACTTCTGGTCCTTCTCCTGGCGCTTCACCTCGTCCCAAGTGGCCAGGACCTCCTCGGGCGTGTCCAGCTCCATCTTGCCGAATACATGGGGATGACGGCGGATCAGCTTCTTGCAGGCACCGTCACAGATATCCTCAAAGGTGAAGCCGCCCTTTTCCTCCTCAATCCGGGCGTGAAACAAGACCTGCATTTGCAGGTCACCCAATTCCTCCAGAAGGTTCTCCGTGTCGCCGCTGTCGATGGCGGTCACGGTCTCATAAGCCTCCTCCAGCAGGTCCCGCCGGATAGACTGGTGCGTCTGTACCCGGTCCCAGGGGCAGCCGTTCTCGCCGCGGAGAATGGCCATGATCGTCCGAAAGTCTTCCAGACCGTATTTTTCCTTGTACTGAAAATTTACCATATATTCTGGCCCTCTGCAAGTATTAAATTCACCAAATCAAGCATTTGCCATGATTTTTCGGACAATTTCAGCGAATATGCAGCTTTTTCGCGATTTTCTCCCCCTTGGGGAACAGTTTCATGTCCTCCAGCGTGATGGCCCGCAGGGCGATGGCCATCACCACATAGACGATAACGCCCGTCCCCACCGCCGCCATGAAGGGCAGCAGCAGGCTCAGCGGCCGGCCGGCGATGGAGCCGCCCATGCCGCCCATCAGCGCGCTCAGCAGATTCCACACCGCCCAGGCCGCCACGGCCATGATGGCGCAGCTGACGCCGGACCGCCCGGCGATCCGCCACAGGTTCATGGGCCGGGCCATGTGCCGGGCCATGTTGAACAGGTTCACCCCCAGCATCACCAGGTAGCAGCACAGCGTCCCCAGAGGCGCGCCGTAGATGTTGATCCGGGGATTGCCCACCAGGGCAAAGGTGACGGCTACCTTCGTCAGCCCGCCCAGCACGATGGCCACCAGGGGCAGCCGCTCGTTGCCGTTAGCCGGCAGGATGGAGTTGGTCATCAGACTCATGGTCATAAAATAGCAGGTGATGCCCAGCTCAAACAGCAGCAGCGGCCCCTGGCTCGAGGCCTCGGGATAGAGCACGTCCATGCAGGGCTCGGCAAGCACCGCCATGCCGATGGCCATGGGCAGGCACAGCAGCGTGCACATACGCATCGCGCTCTCGGCGGTGGCGCACACCTCCTCCCGGGCGTTGCGCACCCGGGCCGCGGCGATGGCCGGGACCACGCTGGCCAAAAACGGCACCACGAAGGAGCTGGGGACGTTGTAGACCGTCATGGCCTTGTCATACACCCCGAACAGGGTGCTGGCCGCGATGTCGTTGTACCCGGCGGCCCGCTGGAGTTGGTTAAGGGTGATGACGCCGTCCAGCAGCTGGATCACGCTCATGACGGAGGTGGAGATGGTGATGGGGATGCCGATGCGGATGAGATCCCAGAGGATCTTCTTATAGCGCTCCGGCACATCCTTCGCCCCGGGGCCGGGCTTCACCTGATACTTGCGGTGGACCGCGATCTGCATATAGAGCATGGCGGCCAGGGAGCTGACGGTGGTTCCCAGGATGGCGCCCGCCGCGCAGATGTCCATGCTGTAGCCGCTCTTATAAAGCCACCCGGCGCAGGCCAGGCCCACCAGCACCTTCACGCCGGTCTCGATCACCTGGCTGACGGTGGTGGGGATCATGTCCGAGTGACCCTGGGCATAGCCCCGGTAGGTCGCCGTGACGCACACCAGCAGGACGCTGGGCGCCATGATGAAGATGGACCGGGCCGCCTGTACGTCGCCGGCCATCGCCGCCATCTCCGCGGGGAAGGCCATCATCACCGCCGTTCCCACCGCGCCCAGCGCCAGGAAGCTCCAGATGCCCACCCGGAACACCCGGTAGACCTGGTTCTCCCGGTCCAGAGAATCGGACTCGGATATGAGCCGGCTCATGGCCACAGGGAAGCCTGCCGTGGAGATGGTGAGGAAGAAATTATAGATCCGGTAGGTCATGCCGAAGTGGGCATACCCGACGTTGCCTAAAATGTTCCCCAGCGGTATTTTGTATACCGCGCCCAGGATCTTCACCAGGATGATGCCCACGGTGTAGATGGCAGCTCCATGCAGAAAGTTTTGACCTTTTTTCTCGGACATAAGCGCTCCTTGCCTGTGCTGGATAAACGAATATATGCGGGGACATCTTATATGATGAACCGCCCCGGGATGCCGTCCCCCGGTAAAGCACAAGGGCGGCTTTCGCCGCCCTTGCGTCAAAAGAGATGATTACTGGGGATGCCGGACGGAGTCGATATACTTGGTCAGGTCCAGCATTTTGTTGGAATAACCCCACTCGTTGTCGTACCAGGCGATCAGCTTGACGAAGTTGCCGTTCAGCGCGATGCCGGCCTTGGCGTCGAAGATGGAGGTGTGGGGATCGGTGCGGAAGTCCTGGGAGACGCACTCGTCCTCGCAGTAATACAGGATGCCCTCCATGGGGCCCTCGGCGGCGGCCTTCACGGCGGCGCAGATCTCCTCATAGGTGGCGGACTTCTCCAGCCGGCAGGTCAGGTCGACCACGGACACGTCGGCGGCGGGGATACGCATGGCCATACCGGTCAGCTTGCCCTGCAGCTCGGGGATGACCTTGCCCACGGCCTTGGCGGCGCCGGTGGTGGTGGGGATGATGTTGTCGAAGCAGCTGCGGGCCAGGCGCAGGCTCTTCTTGTTGAAGTTGTCCACGATGTTCTGGCTGGCGGTGGCGGCGTGCACGGTGGTCATCAGGCCCTCGACGATGCCGAAGTTGTCGTTGATGACCTTGGCCAGAGGCGCCAGGCAGTTGGTGGTGCAGGAGGCGTTGGACACGACCTTCAGGTCAGTGGTGTACTTGTCGTTGTTGACGCCCATGACGAACATGGGGGTGGAGTCCTTGGAGGGGCCGGACAGGACCACGACCTCGGCGCCGGCGTTCAGGTGATCCTGCACGCTCTCGGTGGTCAGGAACTTGCCGGTGCACTCCAGCACGTACTCAGCGCCCAGAGCCTTCCAGGGCAGCTCGGCGGGCTTGCGGCTGTTGAGCAGAGGGATCTTCTTGCCGTTGACGATCAGGTGGCTGTCGTCATACTCCACGGTGCCCTTGAAACGGCCATGGACCGTATCATACTTCAGAGAATGGGCAAGCTGAGCAGGGGTCTTGTCAGGGGCGTTGACGCCGACGAACTCCACGTCGCCGCGCTCGCAGCCGGCGCGGAACACCAGGCGGCCGATGCGTCCAAAGCCATTGACACCAATTTTAACCATTTTTATATCCTCCTAAAAGAATTTGTTCTTTCGTGTGTCGGCCCCGATCTCTCCCGTCCGGAGGCCGACCGGAGATATTATACACCAACGTTCCCTGTATTTCCAGCATTATTTGAAAAAAAGAGGGATTTCCCATGATTATTTTGCACACTTGCTATATCGTTCCCCGCCGTCGCCGGTGGGGATTGCGCTTTCCGCCCATTTCTGGTATGATATCGACATGCACAACGGAAGTCCGTCCACGAATATGCGCGCCTGTGGGCACATAAAAGAGAGAGTATGGATAAAGATATGAGCATACCGTCAGAGGCCCTGGGGGCGCTGTTCGAGATGAGCCGCGACCCTGTGATCGGCATCGACAGGACGGACACCGTCGTGTTCGCCAACCCGCCTGCCGCCGCGTTTTTGAAGGTGGGCCCCGGCGCGTCCGCAAGGGATGTGGTGCCGGAGCACATCCTGGCCGAGCGGGCGGACCGGTTTTTGGCCACCGCCCGGATCGGCGGCTGCCGGTCCAGCGTATCGGTGGTGCGCATGGAGGGGATCGCCGCATGCACCTTCTCCCTGCCCCGGGAGCCGGCCGCCGTCGATCCCGGCGCCGGCGCGCTGCGGGAGCTGTCCTCCAGTCTGATGTCCGCGCGGCTGGCTATCGACGCGCTGGTGGGCCACACCAATGCGGAGAGCGATCCCGTCCTGCGGGAGACCAGCGCCATCCTGTACAAGGAATATTACCGGCTGCTGCGGACCTGCCGGCACATGACCCTGGCCGCCGGGGTGGCGGCGGATGACCTGCCCTACAAGCCCCGGGTGACGGACCTGCGGGAGATGTGCCGCCAGCTGTGCGACACGGTGGGACGCCTCACCGACAGCCGCGGGGTATCGGTGGTGTTCCAGACCGATCCCGGGCTGCACCTGACCATGGCGGACCAGGACCTGCTGGAGATCATGCTTCTGAACCTGATGACCAACAGCCTGTTCCACTGCCGGGCCGGAGACACCATCCGCGTGGAGCTCACCCGCCGGGACGACCGGTTCATCCTGGCGGTGGAAGACCCGGGCAGCGGAATGTCGCCGGAGCAGCTCTCCCGGGTGTTCAGCCGGAGCCCCGGATCCGACGGCGTCGATCCCGGCGCCGGCGCGGGCCTTGGGCTCTATATCGCCCGGGGCATCGCCGAGCGCCACGGGGGCTCCGTGATTCTGGAGAGCCGCCCCGGCAGGGGCACGGCGGTGCGCATCTCCATCCCCTACCGGCAGTCGGAGGACATGACGGCGCACAGTCCTGCCCCCCTATATCGCAGCGACGGGATGAACAGCGTGCTGATGGAGCTATCCACGCTGCTGGACAAGAGCTATTACAACCGAAAGATGTTTGACTGAAAAACCGGGGAGCCGCGCTCCCCGGTTTGCCTTTTTGGTTCATTCCCCGATCCCCCGGTCCGTGGCCGGGTCCTCGCCGCCCTCCGCAGACGGATCGGCGGGCGGGACGGTGTCCGGCTGCAGCTGGGCCCTGTCCTCGTTGTATGTCACGGTCATCACCGCGAAGGTCTGCCACCCGTCCTCCGTCCGGGGACTGGTCATGAAGGCGGCCCCCGCCGCCAGAAACACCGCGATCGCCAGCCCGGCCAGCCACCGGGCGGGCTTTTTATACCCCAGCACCGCCTTCACCCGTCCCTTCACGTCGGACCGGCCGGAGGCCAGGGGACAGGCCCCCGCGCCCCGGACGGGCCCGGCCCAGTCCAGCAGGGTCTGGGCGTAGGCCGCCCGCCCCTCCCGGTCCATATCCCGGGCCGCCGCCTCGTCGCTGGCAAGCTCCATGTCCCGGCAAAAAAGGCCATAGCACACCCAGGCCAGGGGCTGGAACCAATACACCGCCAGCAGCGCGTAGCCCAGCGGCTTCCACACATGGTCTCCCCGCCGCAGATGGGCCCGCTCGTGGGCCAGCGCATAGTCCAGCGCCGGCGGCGCCAGGGACGCGGGCACATAGATCCGCGGGCGGATAAGCCCCAGGAGGAAGGGCGCGCCGATTCGGTCCGAGACCCACACCCGTCCCTCCAGCCGGGCGGCGGTCCGCACCCGGCGGCGCAGACGCAGCCAGCTGACCAGAGCGTACAGCGCCATGGCGGCCATGCCCCCCGCCCATGTCAGAGCGAGATAGGTGCTGGCCGGGGCGCTGTGGCTGATGAACACGTGCCCGCCGTTTTCCCGCTCCCAGGCGTTGACCTCCCGGTCCCGGAGCGTCTCAAATCCGATCTGGGGCAGGACCTGGTCCAGCGCCCGCACCCCCTCCGGAGAGGTGTACGCCTCCACCACCTGCTCCGCCTGGGGCGGGATCAGGCTCACGGCGCTGTACAGCGGCGCCGGTACCAGCAGCCGCGCCGCCACCAGCGCCCACAAAAGACCCCGGGTCCACTTGGGCGCGCCGCGAAAAAGCCGCCGGACCAGCAGCGCCGCCCCCATGATCCACCCGGCGGTGACGGCTGTGCCCGCGATCCGGATAAACAGCTCTATCATTCCGTCCCCTCCCGCCGATAGCCGTCGATGAGCGCCTGGATCTGGGCCGCCTCCTCCGCCGTCAGGCCCTTTCGGGCGGTGAAGGCCGCGATGAAGGCGGGCAGCGAGCCCTGAAAGGCCTCGTCCACCAGCCGCTCCCCCCGCTGGGCGTAGTATGCCTCCCTGCTCACCAGGGCCGTGACCGTGCCGCCGTCGTTGCGGAACAGTTCCCTCTGGCACAGCTTTTTCAGCACCGTGTAGGTGGTGGACTTCTTCCACCCCAGTTCCCCGGCCGCCAGGGCCACCAGCTCCGACGAGCGCAGGGGAGCGCGCTCCCATACGATATCCGCAAACCGCGCCTCCACGGCGCCCATTCTTCCGTCCTCCATAGCCGACCCTCCTTGGAACGATTTGGTCTATTCATAATAACCCCTTTTTGTTAGTCTATCATCAATAGACCCATTTGTCAACAAAAAGATCCGGGCGGTGTCGCCGCCCGGACGTTTATTCGATCCCAAAAAATCGCTTCCCGTTTTCCATACACACCTGCGCCACCAGCGCCGGGGTGGTGTGCCGCACCTGGGCGATCACCTCCGCCACCCGGGGCAGCTTTGTCGAATCGTTGCGCCGGCCGCCGGTCCGGGGCATGGGGGCCAGATAGGGGCAGTCCGTCTCCAGCAGCATCCGGTCCGTGGGCATCATGGCGATGGTCTCCAGCGCCCGGCGGGCCCCCTGCATGGTGATGGCCCCGTTGAAGCCCAGGTACCAGCCCCAGGAGAGGATCTCCTTCGCCATCTCGGCGCTGCCGGAGTAGCAGTGAAACTCTCCCCGCACGTTGGGGTGCCGCCGCAGGATGTCCATGCAGTCCCCGTGGGCCTCCCGGTCGTGGATGATGACGGGCAGGTCCAGCTCCTCGGCCAGACACAGCTGCGCCTCCAGCACCTCATGCTGGGTCTGCTTCCAGTCCAGGTCGTAGTGGTAATCCAGCCCGATCTCCCCGATGGCCACCACCTTGGGGTCCTTCGCCCAGGCGCGGATCAGATTCGCGCTGTCCGCCGTCCAGCTCTGGGCCTCATGGGGATGCCAGCCCACCGCGGCGTAGACGTAGTCATACCGGCGGGAAAATCCGATGGACGTGCGGCTGGTGGCCTCGTCGCAGCCCACGTTCACCACCAGGTCCACTCCCGCGCCGGGCAAGCTCTCCATAAGAGCCTCCCTGTCCGCGTCGAACCACTCGTCGTCATAATGGGCGTGGGTGTCGAAATACATCCTCTCTTCTCCTCTCACCGGTTCAGGACCCGGGCGATCACCGGCCGGACCACCTTCATGGCCCCCTTGGGGCAGAATTCCTGGCAGCAGAAGCAGCGGATGCACTTGCCCCGGTCGATACGGGGCAGCTTATCCCGCATCACGATGGCCTTGGCCGGACAGATCTTCTCGCACTGGCCGCAGCCCACGCATTCCTCCGCCGCCGGATCGGGCCGGGACCGGAGCGCCTTTTGCATGACCGTCGCCAGCGCCTTCTTGAAGGGATTGTTCCCCTTCCCCAGCAGCATGTCGCCGAAAAAGACCACGTCGTTTTTCTGGGCGATGCGGTCGAAATCCTCCACGAAAAAGGCGTCCACATCCCCGGAGATATCCAGATCCTTCCACTCCGCCGGGACCAGCCCCCGCTCACAGGCCGCCTCCAGGGTGGGCACATCCTCCCGCCGCAGGCCGATGAGCCGGGCGCATACCAGGTCCAGCGCATGGGGCGATGGGGACGCGGCCAGAAAGCCCATGGGCTTGGCCTTGCCCATGGTGGGGCCATTGCCGTCCATGCCCACCACGGCGTCCGCGATGGAGAGGACCGGCTTGAAATACTCGTCCAGATCCACGATCATGCGGGCAAAGTCGGCGGCGTTGGGGTATTTATAGTGATACTCCGGCTTGAGGGTGCCGGGGATGACTCCGAACATGTTTTTCGCCGCGCAGGTCATGGCCATCATACCGTGGCTCTTCAGCTTGCAGAAGTCGATAATGGCGTCACACCCGTCCAGCCAGCCGGTATAGGTGAAGTGCTTCGCCACCATCCCGGCGGGGTTGTCCGCCTCTTTCTGGGAGAAATCCATGTTGAGTTCCGCGCCGGCCTCCTCCGCCTGGTGCATCCCCGCGGCCCGGTAGACGTTCTTTACATAGGCGGCGGTGTACAGCCCGCCCGGACTGTCCCCGATCACCACCGACGACGCGCCCCGCTCCCGGAGCAGCTTTGTGAGCTCCGCCAGCAGCACAGGATGGGTGGTGGCCCCGGCCTCCGGCTTCAAAAAGGACACCAGGTTGGCCTTGATGCCCACCCGCATGCCCGGCTTGACAAAATCCAGCCCGCCCACCGGCTCCAGCACCTGCAGCAGAGCCTCCCGGCACACCGCGGCGTCATAGCTTGGACAGGACACAATGGAAACCTGTGCCATACTCCGCCTCCCCACGTCGTTTTCTCCCATCATATACCATCTCCCCCGAACGCGCAAGGGAAACGGCTCCCGGCCCGGCGGGACCGGTCAATGCACCGTCTGCGCCTTTTTCCGCCAGGCGCCCCGGCGGTAGGCGATCCAGGTCAGCAGCGCGCCCATGGCCCAGGAGATCAGCAGCGAGCCGAACAGCGCCTGGGGCTGGCCCTTGGGGAAGGCCTCCGTGCGGGTGAGCCATGCCATGCCGTAGGCGATGGGCACCCGCAGCACGATGGTACTGATCATGGTGATCCACATCGGCGTGGCCGTGTCCCCCGCGCCCCGCATCACGCCGCCCAGCACCTGGGTCACGGCGACGCAGATGTAGCCCACCGCCAGGATGCGCATCATGCGCACCGCCATGTCCATCAGCTCCGGGGTGTCGGTAAACAGATCGAAGAGATACCGTCCGGCGAACAGCAGGATCGCCGTGATGGTGGCGGAGACGGCCAGGGCCATGGCGCTGCCCTGCTTTGTCCCCTGCTCCACCCGGTCCAGCCGGCCCGCGCCCACGTTCTGCCCGGCAAAGACGCTCAGGGCCTGGCCGAAGCTCATGTTGGGCATCATGGCGAAGCCGTCCACCCGCATGATGATCACGTTGCAGGCCATCACCATCTCCCCCATGGTGTTGGTCAGGGACTGCACCACCAGCATGGCCACGGACATGATGCCCTGGGTGATGCCGGAGGGCACGCCCAGCTTTATGATCCGCCAGGCCGTATCCTTGCGCATGCGCAGGGTGTGCCAGTTCAGGTCAAATACCTCCCGCATGTGCAGCAGCTTCACGAAGCACAGCGCCGCGGAGATGGCCTGGGCGATGATGGTGGCCAGGGCCACGCCGGGCACGCCCAGACCGAAGCTTGCCACGAACCACACGTCCAAAAAGATGTTCAGCACCGTGGCCAACAGCAAAAAGCCCAGGGCGGAGAAGGAGTCTCCCAGGCCCCGGAGGATGCCGGAGAGGATGTTATAGTAAGTAAAGCCCGCCGCCCCCAGGAAGAAGATCTTCAGATACTGCGCGCACCAGTCGAACACGGAATCCGGCGTGCTCAAAAGCCGCAGCAGCGGCTCGGTGATGACCACGCCGATGATCATGGTGGCCACCGCGGTGATGGCCGCCAGGGTGACGCAGTTGCCGATGGCCTTGGACAGGCCGTCCCGGTCGTCCGCGCCGAAGCGCTGGCTGATGACGATGCCCGCGCCGGTGGACACGCCCACAAACACGGCCAGCAGCAGGTTGAAGATGGGCATACAGGTCCCCACCGCCGCCAGGGCGTTGTCTCCCACGTACTTTCCCACCACGATGGAGTCCACCGTGTTATAAAGCTGCTGGGCCAGATTGCCGATGAGCATGGGCACGGCAAATTCCATGATGCGTTTCCAGGGCGTGCCCTCGGTCATGTCCCTGGCGGTAAAGAGCTCCCGGAGCTTCATTGTATCCTTCCCTTCTATCAATCATGCGTTTTATTAGTATAACACACGGTATTTTTGCGCGCAATATGAAAGGTCACGTATTTTCCTGTAAAAAGATAGACTTAATAGGCAACATGATCAAAGGCGCGTCCATTCTCCCGGCTCGGGCGGGTCACCTGACCATGACCGGAGCAAAGCGGGGACCGAAGCGCCGCCAGCGCCATCCACAGGGCCGGCGTATTCTCATCCCCGGTCTCCGGGGCGTTGGGCCTGCCGGGCTGCACGGGGCGGGCGGTGGGTCCCGGCGTTGCGCCGGGATCCGGCGTATACCAGGGCTCAGAGGTTGTCCCGGGTTCAGCCGTCGTGCCGGGTTCCGGCGAGGTGTCGGGATCCGGCGTGGCACTGGGCTCCGGCGTGGCACTGGGCTCCGGCGTAGAGACCGTTCCGGGGCCGCCGGGATTATAAGTCCTGTATGTATTGGTGAACGTGTCCGACCCGCTCACGTCTGCTGGCGAACCCACGGTCAGATTATCGTAGGAAAAACAAAAACAGCCGGAGGCGGTCTGACCGTCTCCGGCTTTTAGTTAGCATTTTCGTGTGTAAAAAGTGCATTTCATGTGCAGAAATTGCATTTACGCAAAATCTGGCAAAGTAGCATGAACAAAGGAAAAACCCGGAAAGCATTGAAAACTCAACACTTTCCGGGTGGCAGGGGAAGAAGGTTTCGAACTCCATAAATCTTCCCTATTTTCAGGCACTCCAAGGCTCACTGTGTAGATTCTGTGTTTTTTGGTGTACCGGCAGCCCAAAAGGGCTGGCAGCTGGCCTCCAAATAGCTGAATTACGGAGGGCGGAATAATATTACCAAATTTGTTATAATGTGACAAATCTACGAAAAGGCTGCACACTTGCGTTAGATTATGACGTAAAGGAGAATGCGGCATGATAAAGATTTTGCTTTCCACCCTGCTTGGCGAGCGGAGGTGGACCCAGGCAGACCTAGCCCGTATGACCGGCATACGCCCTGGCACGATCAACGATCTCTATAACGAGATGGCTGAACGGGTGAACCTCGAACACCTGGATTTGATTTGTGACGCGCTCGGCTGCGATCTCTCAGACCTACTTATCCGCATTCCCTCGAGCGAGCCACAGACCAAATTCCGTACCGGCGCCAACCGGCCCGACAAATAGGCCCCCGTCAACACCCCGGACGTTCATTCGTCCGGGGCTCTTTATATCTTGGTGCCATCCGCAAAAACGAAGTGGCACTCCAGCGTCGCGTCCACGGCTGCAGCAATCTTCTCCAGGTCTGCCATGGTCATGGTGCCACGCTTGATCTTCTGATTCAGATTGGACGGCGTTGTGTTGAGCCGTCTGGCCAGCTCGATCTGTGTTATCCCGGCATAGGAGATCGCCGTCTTAATAAGATTCTCGGTCGTCATTCGTATCACCCCCTCTATTACAAAATACATGATTTTCTAAATTTAGTCAAGCCCAGGCTTAAAAAAATTTAGAGATTTCTTAAAATTCCTATTGACACAGTTTAGCGGATAGTGTATATTATTAAGCGTAAGCTAAATTAAATTTAGTTTTTGCTAAATTCAAGGAGGATTTGAAAATGAAGATCAAGGAATACAGATCATGGTCAGTCACCGATGTACGGGCAATGTGCATCCGCGAGAATCTCTACACCGAAGGGACCAACGAGCAGTACGGAGCGATGTTCCGGATGGTCAACGATCTCACCCCGACGGTCGAGAACATCTACAAGGTGGCGAAGGACATCAACAGCCACAGCGAATTTCAGACCATCGAGAACATCATGTGCATGCTGGCCAACGACGTTGTCCGCTACGGATACGAGATCGAGGAATAAGAAGGAATCCCCCCGCGGAGGTCACGACGGGAGAAAGGAAACGAAAATGTGCAAATTCTGTGAAAACTTCAATTTTGGCTCCGTTGGATATGACTTCGCCCTGGGTATAGGAAACATCTACTTCCCCTCCCACGCAGGCGGCGTTCCCGAGGAGGAGCGGTTCAAGTTTTGCCCCGTCTGCGGGCGGGACCTCTCGGCGGCCGGCGCCGAGGAGATGAAGCTGGTGTTCATCAAGCACCAGGAGGCGGACCGGGACGAGAAGCATTACGCCCGCGATACTTATTCCATCGGCAAGTACGACGTCTTTGTGGACGACACGACCTACGAGGACACCAGAAAAACCTACCGCAGCATCAGCGTTGTCCGCCCCTTCGATCGCACTGGCGCGGATCGGTATATCCCGGAGATCAACTACTGCGATGGGTTCTGGGATCACAAGAAGCCGCGCTTTGAAATCCAGACCACGTCGTATGGAACCCTGGGCGCCGAGGAATACGAGCTGTTCCTGGCAGCTCAGAAGCAGGCCGCGAAGGTGGCCAAGATACTGACCAAAGAGCTGCTCGAGAAGCAGTGACCAGGGAGGTGGCGCGGATGGATCGGTACATCGTTTCCTTGAAGGTCCTCGACACCCGGTATTATGACGGGACCCCCGCCGGATGGGAGCGGGCATACGAGGCAGCGGAGACAGTGTTTCTTAAAGACGTGACAGACATTGATGCCGCTGTCGAGGAATACCGGGCGAAGCTGCCCGCCGGAAGATATGAAGTGGACGACGTGAAATGGAGGAAGATTTGACAATGAGAAACAGCATTATTCGGGTACGTAACAGCAAGGGCGAGGGATGGCTGCCGGTGGCAGAGAGCAGCGCCGAATCTATGGCGGCATCCTACAAGAAGATTCTTCGCCAGAGCGAGCCTGACACGGAGGCGGAGGTATACAAGTCGGGGCGCGTCCCGTTCGCCGATCTCCCGGCGGACGTGCAGAAGAAAGTGGCGGAGATTCTGGACGCATTCACCGAGTGCTATGTGGAGTACTCCCTCGGACAGTTTACCGCATCTGCCGCGCTCGCGCTTCGGTCCAGCTATCCGCAAGACGACTTCCTCGCCGGGGCCTATCGCAAGACCAGCGGCCAGATCACAGTAAGGGCAATCTGACATATCGCCCGCCGCGGAGGTTACGACGGCAAAGGAGGACACGCAATGCAGACCATTAAAAACGACCGGGATTTCCGCGTCGGCTATGAGCTTTTGAGCATGATGACGGAGGCCATCGCCCAGGACGGCATGACCATCGAACGCTACCGGCGCATCACGTCGCTGAAACGTAATCTGAGGCAGTATGCAAACCGCGATACGCGCTTCGACCGCCGGATCATCAAGGACGATGGCATGGATGGCTTCATCGCCCTTGAGCGTATCCCGGACGACATCAAGGACCTGGACGAGGCCAAGAAGTATTTTGACCGGTTCATGTCATTCCCACGCACCAACGGCATGTATGACTGCACTGGCCGGCCGGTCACAAACTGGTTTAAGGTGTTCCGGCGCCTCGGCAGGTATTACGCATACCACAGCGTCAGCTTTGACGTATGACGGATAGCCTGTCCTACCGGGCCAACGGGGAGAAAGGAAGTCAACGATGGTCGACAGAACACTGATGCGCGAGATCAAAAAGCTCACCGGCGACGGGAGCCGCGATGCGAAGTTCGCGCTGCTCCATAAGGTAGACGCCGCGGCGAAGGATTTGGCCGACCACCCCCGCGACCGTTTCCAGGACTGCATCAATACCCATGGCCGGGCGGTGGTGGCCATCTGCGTGGCAGCTACGCTCTATGAGCGGCGCGACAGACTGGACCACTGGCAGTTCAAATGGGCACAGGAAGTCCTGGGTATTCTTCCCGGATGGACAGACGGGAACAGGCGCCGGGCCTACATAGACGACTGGGAAATGCACCCGACGGCAATATGCGACTACGCCGGGAAGACTATCAAACTCTGGACCGAACAATAAACAGGACCTGTCCTATCGGGATGACGGGGAGAAAGGAATGTACAATGGCAACGAGGAAGAACCCGGCGGCACCCGCCCTCACTCATGCGGAAATCCTGACCCTGGCGATCCACCAAGCGTATGAGAGGTACAAGGAGTACGCCGACAAAGCGAAGCCCGGGATGCCGGAGGAAACGCTGAACATCATCGAGAGCGTGGCCGCCCCCTGGCGTGAGAAAATCCTGGTGCTGCTGCAGCTCTACACCATTGAGACCGGCTCCGACTTCGGGCTGGACCTCGACCTCGGCGGGGGCGGCTCCCCGGCAGCTCCCAGCGCGTGACCATTCCCACGATCCGATCCGGCGGGCCGACGCATAAGCGCCGGCCCTTTTTGCGGCAGCTGCCAGCCTCGCCCCTGACAGCGCACAGGAAGGCCCAGGAGCGCGCCCAGCCGCAGTAATGATGGTATATGCCCCGCCGGTGATCTGCCCGCCTGCGCCCAGGACAGCTCTGGAGAACGAAAAAGCGCCCACCCCCGGGATGTTCCCAAGGGGTGGGCGCTTTCGTCCGCTGTTCAGTTTTCGGCCAGCCGCTCCCGTTGGAGCTCCTGGACCTCTTGAAGATCGTCCTGCAGGTCGCTGATCTGTTCCTGGATTCCTTCGGCCACATTCGCCAGCAGCTCCACTGGCAGGCTATCCCACAGCTCCCGGCCGGACAGGGGTACAGCTGGAGGCGCCGGATCGGGCACCTGCCGCCCGCCGGTATCAAAGCCGAGGACAAAGGCGGCGGTCACCAGCAGGACCACCGCCAGCACCCGGGCGGCTTTCATTTCTTGAACACTTCCTCAATGAGGGCTGCCAAGGTGTCGGCCCCGACCTCGCCGTCAGCACCCAGTCCGTGATCCTTCTGGAAGGCCTTGACAGCCGTCTCCATTCCCGCGCCAAACTCACCATCAAAGCCGTTGGGATCATACCCGGCGGCGTAGAGCAGCCCCTGGATGCAGCGCACGTAATCGCCCTTGTCCCCGATCTTCGCAGGATGGGCTTTCACCAGCGCCACGAAAATGCGCTGGAAGTTGGCGTCCTCGGTCTTGGTGCCGGGATCACCGTCCGGGTCCACGGCCAGCCACCGCTGCCAGTCCTTCACATATTCGGTCAGATCCTTCACGGACTCCGGGGTCGGGGCCGGCTCCTTCCCGCCACCAGACGAGCTGCCGCCATCATCATCGTACAGAGGATGGCCATACCCGGCGATATAAGAATCATTCCGGGAGTAGGTGTGCTGCTTTACGGCGTCGCCGCTGTTCCCCTCAACGGTGCTGATGGTCGTTGCCGTCACCCCCACGCAAAGGCCGGTGTGCTCGAAGTCGCCGAAGAATACCTGATCGCCATACTTCGGCGTCTTATCGAACCTGCCCTTTGCCTTGAAGTAGTCTGCGCTGTTCGGGCAGGCGGCGCCCAGGTCACCACTCTGGCACTGCACCTTCTCGGCGGCGGCCTTGGAGCCATACGCCTTGAAGAAGCACCAGTCCACGAAGGAATCACACCAGGCGTACCCGTTCTTGTTGCCGTTGTAATACCCAGCGGCCGCGAGATCGCGGGCATACTTCGTCCAGTTGCCGCTGCCAGAATTGGCGGTGGGGTTATCCAGGTTGTTGTTGCTGGCCTTCTCGTGATACCCTACTTCCGCCAGGGCAATAGAAACGACTCTCTGTGCATTACTCATAAATACACCTCCAAAAAAAGATACCTGCACCTTTTTGAAAAAGATGCAGGTATGAAAAATCACTCCTCCTGCGGCTCAGGCAGTTTGTCGCCCTCGACCTCGGGCAGGTTGGACATATTACTGAACACGCACGCCACCACGGAATAGCCCACGGTGGACGCCACCATGACCCAGTTTACGTCCGTGAACAGAGCCGCGCTCCCGATGGCGCCGATGGCCGCCTGAGCCGCGGTGCGGATCACGCGCATACCCAGCGCACCCCAGTAGGTCTTGGCCCACTTCTCGCTGAACTCGGGCAGGCTCACCACGCTGGTCAGCAGGGACACGATGCCCGCCAGCAGCGCAGCCAGTCCGCACTGAGGCCAGTTGACGCCGCCGATGGTGGACGCGCCGGCGATGCTGGACAGGCCCACCTGCCCGATGGTCTTGATGGCGCGGATGCCTGCGTCCTTCAGCCACTTCAAGAGCTTTTCTTTCATGGTAGAAATACCTCCTCAAAAAATTTCAACGGCGATCATTCATCGCCGCTGTTTTCATGCTTGGTCGCTTTCGCCGTCAGGATGTCGATGGCCTTGGTGATGGCTGCCGGGAGCGGCAGCCCCATGAGGCCGGCGTTCTCCACGATGGATATGACCTCGTTGGCCACGAAGCCGATCACCACGCTATCCCGGATATAATTCGTCCCGGCCAGCAGGTCCAGCCTGCAGGCGATCAGGACAATAAGCAGCGTCATTCCTTTCCGACACAGCCCTTTCCACCCGGCCCGGCTTTCCAGGGCCCCGTTCTCGCTTTTTTTCGAGGCGTGGAAAACCCCCGCCACAACAAGCCCGGATATGTAGTCGATGGCCATGCAGATCACGAGCGTCGTCAAGGCTGTGTCCCATCCTCCAAAAAGTGCCGCTATAGCGCCGCCGATGACGCCGGCGGCTGTGCAGATCGCAGTTTTCATTCTCCCCGTCCTTTCCCGGCATAGAAAAGGCGGCCCCGCGTCATGCGGGGTCGCCGTCATTTCCTGTTGTTCCTTATCACTCCGCGAGCTCCACATAGAGTCCGACCAGGTCCTTCAGGTCGTTATACACCGGTATCCCGGTGTCGCGGTTGCAGTAATACGTCACACCGTCCTGGGAGTAATACTTGCCGTTCTCCAGGATCATGTTGCCGCTGTAGGGGATGGGGTCGTCCTTCGTGCCGGCGTGGGTCTCGTCGATCTTGGTCCAGAGGCTGGCAGGCACGTCCGGGGTGTGCGTGGCGATCACGTCGAAGGGGGCCTGAATGCTCTTATAGAGCTGCTCCTTGTACTGGCATTTCAGCCCAACCTTCTCCACGCGGGTGCCGACCAGGGACTCCCATGTGGGATAATACCGCCGCCAGCGCAGGGCCGTGTTGTCGTCCACGTCGATGGTGTTGATCTGGGCGGTGACCAAGGCGGCCTGTATCTCCTGCTGCACCTTGGTCTCGGGGTCGACATACTCCGGGTCGGCCATCATGGCCTGCTGGAAGTACACGTCGAAGTTGCCCTCGATGTCCACCAGCAGCCCGCCGGTGTCCGGGAGCTCCAGGTGATACTCGTCATACTCCCAGCCGCTTTCCTCGAAGGGCACGGCGTTGGCATAGAACCGGGCGAGGCACATCCCGGGCCGGTTCGGTATCGGCTCCACAGAGAAGGATGCGCTGGGCTGTCTGTCGCCTCTTACTCTCATGTCAGATTCCTCCCATGTTGTAAGTTCTCATGCGGCCGCCAAAAGGAGGCGGCTCTTTATGCGTACCACGTCCTTCAGCCGTCCCAGGCCGATCACGTCCACATACTTCTGCCGGGCCCGGAGGCTGTCGCAATGCTTCAGCTGCCCCGCCCGGCTCAGGAACCCGGCCGCTTGGGAGAAGGATATAGGCCGCCCGGCGGCGAGCCGTTTTTGGATACGTCGGCTCTGCCGGGTCAGGCGAAGAAAGTTCCGCTTTCTCAGCATCGTTTTTCCGTGGGCGAAGCGATAGCCCACCGCCGCCACCATGCGGGGCTTGCAGCGGGCCCTCTTGGCCTCGTCCCAGTTCTGGTGCGCCCGCTCCGCCGCGGGCGTGAAGGTCGTGCGGTATATCTGCCAGTCGTCCTTCACGTCCAGGTCCAGCTCCTCCCGGAGGAATGCCCGGACCTCTTCGATTGCCCGGTGGAGCTTCCGCTTGTTCGGCCCCAGGAGGACCAGGTTGTCCATGTGCCGGGTGTGATACTTCACGCCCCGCGAGGGGTTCAAGAGGCGGTCCACAGGCTCCAGGTAGAAGTTGGCCAGCCACTGATTGACATAGAAGCCGATCAGGAGCCCCCGGCGGTCGCCCACGACGTCCTCCCAGGTGAGGCTCATAACCTCTGCTTCCAGCAGGGTCAGGGGCTCGCAGGTGATGATGATGGCCACCAGAAGCAGGAACTCCTTGTCCTTGATCTTCTGGGCCAGAGCCGTCATCAGCCGCCGCAGGGGGATGGAGCCATAAAAGGATTTCACGTCCGCCTCCCCGGCGTACCGGGTCCCCTTGGGATCCCGGCGCATGACCGAGCATAGCCGCTTCCGAACACGAGCCCCGCCCCGGTTCGGGACGGAGGCACAGGACCATGGGTCCATGCCGCGCATGAGCACGTCCATCATGGCCTGTGTCACCATGATGTGCATGAGCCCATCCGGGAAGAACGGAACGCTGTTCGTCTCCCGGACCTTCTGGCTGCTGGCGTCGTAGACCGTCCGCCCGTGAGCGGGCCGGGGCTTGAAACTCCGCTCCCTGACGATCTCCGCCATGACGTCGACGTAGAAGTCCTCGTGGTCCAGGACCTTCTTCACGTCACGCCGCCGGCGCTTTTCGCTGTCCATGGTCCCCACCCTTATGCAGTGGTGGATAAAGGCCGGGTCAGCCATCCGCGCATAGATGTTGCCTACTCTCTTCGGCATCAGGATATCACGCTCCTTGTTTGCCTTCGGCCCCGTCCGAACCCTTGCGGGCCTACTAGGTTCCGTCCTGATGGCAATATTTTCGCCATGTGGCGAGGAAAAGCCTGTGCGCGTAATCTGGAGCGTCCAAACAAGGGGGCGGGCGCCGATGTTCGAGTTCGAGTTCGACGAGTCGTTGTTCGCGTTGAAATACCACCAGCCGCAATTCGAGCCATTGTTCCAGTTGCCACCGACGTGGAGCACGCGCCAACCGGAGTTGTAGTTCGCGGCAGAAAGAGCACCGGCACCACTGCACAGACAGTCCCTTCCGAGGATTATATTCTTTTCCCTAGTGTCCATCCGAAAAACGTCATAAAATAACGTATTTCGTCATTTTTAAAACTCGTCACCGGGGCTTCGCCCCGGATCCCATGCGGCCCGGCGGCCCGCCGGTGGTCTTGCGCTGGCGGGCTACCGCTGCCACAGCCCCGGGGGCTGCGGCCCCCGGTCCCCCTCAGGGGTCACGATAAAGGAGGCGGGCGCCGAGGTACGAGTTCGAGTACGACGAGCCGCCGCTCGCGCCGAAATACCACCAGCCGCAATACGAGCCATCGTTCCAGCCGCCACCGACGTGGAGCACGCGCCAACCGGAGCTGTAGTACGCGTAATCGGGAACATAGGTCGTCTCGCTGCCTCCCGTCTCGGAGGGATAGAACGCCCAGGGCATTTCCTCCGACATGCCGAGCGCCTTGATATAGCCATTGGACTGTGCCTTCGTGCCGATCTCGGTGTAGTTCTCGTTGGTGTCGTCCTTGAATTTGGACGGATCGAGGCAGACGTAGACCTTGCCGTCGTTGAAGTTGACGCCGTCGATCCACCGGTATATCGTGCCCCAGGGTGCTTCGATGTGCCGATACTGTACGGGCACCTTGTCGTCGGTCCCGTCTGGACGGCCTGTGTGGTAGGCCATGGCGTCCGTGCCGCCGGTGTTTATGGCGCCGGAGTTGCTGCTGTTGGAGTAGCCCTTGCCGATCTTCTCTTGGCAGTTGAAGTCTGCATACTCCACCAGGTAGAGCAAGCACTGGGCGGCCCAAGCGGCAAAATCTTCAATCTGCCAGCCGGTGCCCTTCTTGGCGCTCTCCTCCCGGGCGGTCTTCCTGGTGATGTTCACCAGCGGCGCCTTTGCGGAGATCGACACATAGCCGCTGCTGATATGATACCTGCCCACATAGCAGTTGCTGCCGGGGTGAAGGGTGACGCCATCCTTGGCCCCGTCCGCTATGTAGAAATACCGCTTTTTCTCGTTGGAGACATCCTTGACGGCGAAGTAGAACGTGGGGATATAGACCATCACGTCCTTCTCCGTCCGGGAGAAGCCCTCGGTCCCGCTCTTGGTCTTGACGCCCTCGGGGGTGATGTTGTACTCCTCCATGCCGGACCAGGGCATACAGGTGTCAAAGGGGGAGCTGCCGACCGAGGAACCGACGGCGGCCTGGGGCTCCTCCGACACCTCCGCGGTGACCAGGTTGTTCGGGTCGTCGTCCTTCTTGAGCCTGGTCAGGGCCGTGGACTCGGCGCCGTAGTTCCAGCAGACGCCCCAGATCTTCACATAGTCCAGCTTGATCTCATAGCCCTTGTACTCGGTGGCCTCGACAGTTCCTTCCGCGGTCTCCTCGTTGAGCGTGACCGTGACCTTCCAGGTCCCCAGCTTCGGCAGATACCACTTCCGGGAGCCCAGCGTGACCAGGCCGGTCAGCTGCGTCCCTTCGCATTCCAGGGCGGCGTTGGATCCAGCCGTGGCGGTGACGGTGATCGTGGGGAAGGTGACCTCGGCCGAGTAGCTGTGGCCCTTCTCGTTCACGTCCACTGTTTCCTGAGAGGACGTGGCACCCTCCTTCGTGGCCTTCACGGTGTAGGTGCCGGCCTTGGTGATGGTGAACTCCACCGTCCCGCCGTCCTTGACCGTGTCCTCGTAGCTCTCGCCGCCGTCCGCGCTCGCCGTGACGACGGCGTCCTTTTCAGCCGTCACGGTCAGCGTGGCAGTGAAATAGGTGATGGTGACCTCATAGGCTTTGTACTCCTCGACCGTCACCGTGTCTTCGGCGGTGTCCCCGTCCTTCTCGGCCTTGACGGTCCACTCGCCCAGCTCGGGCAGCCAGAAGGTCACCGGATCGCCGGTGCTCTCTTTTTCAATGCTGGTCTCGCCCTTGCTGACAGTGATCGTGCTGCCGGACTCCACGGTGACCGCCAGGGTGATGAACGCGACCTCGGCGGTGTACTGGCCGCCATTCGAGTCGACCTCGACGCTGGCATCGTTGGAGGTGGCGCCGGAATACTCGGCCGTGACCTCCCATGTCCCGGATTTATAGAGTTGCAGCGTGACCTTGCCGCCCTCTTCGGCGCGGCCGGTCGCTGTCTCGTCGCCGCAGGTGGCCGTCACCTCCGCGCCGTCCACCGCCGTCACTTCCAGCGTGGCGGCGAACATTTCCAGGTGCACGCTCTGCATGCCGAAGTACGGGCCCGTGACCACCTTCACGGCGTAGTCATGGCCATTGCTGCCCTGGGCCTTCACCGTGTAGGTGGTGCTCGGCATGTGGCAGTTCACGAACGCCTCCAACTCCTCCGGGACGGTCCCTGTGTAGGTCTCATCCTGGCCATCCGTGACGGTGTATTCCTTGCCCTTGAAGCCCTCGTCAAAGGTGATGGTGAGCCCGCAGCGCACCGCGTTCTTGGCTGCCTCTTCTGCCTCCTGGACGGACTTATCCAGCTCGGCTTTGTAGTCCTCGAACCGGCCGTCGAACTCGTCATAGAAGCCCTGCATGGCCTTCTCCATAGCCTCCATGGTGACGCAGTTGCTCGGGTCGATCACCACCGTGATCTCGGCGTCGTTCTTCAGGGACACGATGCCATAGAAGGTATACAGGAAGTCGGGAGTCTGGGAGGCCGCGGGGATGTCCACGCCCTCCTCATACTGATAAAGGCACACCAGAGTAAGCTCGCCATCTTCCCCGGCCTTTCCCCAGAAGCCGATCTGATTGGCCTTGTACTCCTCCGTGTGACCGCGCACCTGCACACCGATCCGCCGGCCACCCTCCACCGCGTTGTTGGCCATGATGGACGCTTCCTGTTTCTCGTTCACCAGGGACGTCTGTTCCTTCAGCTCCTCAGCTGAAACGGTGCCGGTGCCGAAGGTGGCCTTGCATATACTGATCTTCTCCCCGTTAAGGGCCCTGGCAATGAGGTCGTCACCGGTGTTGGTCACGCACCCTATCCATCTGCTCATGCTCGTTGTCCTCCTATATCATGTCGTCTGCCGCACAGGAATCCACCATCGCACAGCCAGCGAGGGCCGCCCCGGTATGGAGGATGGCGTCTTCGCTGTGGTCGTAGTAGTCGATGACGTCCAGAACGGACCGATAGCTCTTGTTGTAGAGCACCCGCTCCCACACCTTCCGGTAGATGGACGTGGCGGACGACTCGCCGCCGCCGGCCTCCTCCGCCGGTATCTCGACCTTGAAGTGGTACGGCTGGCCGCCGTATTCGAACCACTCATAGACGTTGGCCCCGGGAAAGAACGTCGTCACCTCGTTCATGACGGCGCTCTTCGTCCCCAGGTGCCGATGTACCTGGAAGTTGTTTTTGATCTGGGCCCGCTTCGTCTCGATATCCGCGTCGTAGGCGTACCAGTCCACCTTGAAGTCATAGGCCAGGGCGTCCAGCAGCGGCTCCGGGAGCTTGTCGATGTTGATGTATATCATGGCGGCGTCAGTGGCCACGGCCTGGGCAGCCAGGGCGTCGACGATGGCTGCCGCCAGGTCCTTCATGTTCTGGCTTCTGGCCAGAGCATCCGGGAGGCCGTTCAGAATGTTCTCAGCCGTCAGTCCGTTCTCATTCATCTTCATACCCCCCGTTGGTGATCGTCTTCTTGGAGCACTGGGCCACCTGGGGGACGTCGCCCTCCGTGGACCCATCCTTCAGCTCCGTGAAGGCAGGCTCCTTGACCACCACGCGCTTCACCCCGGCCTCCATAAGAAGCTGTATCAGGTATGACGGGTTGATGTCCCTGCCCAGGGCCGTGGACTGCCAGATGGTGTATTTCTCCACCGCCTCGTTGACGGCAGCCTCGATATCGGAGGCGGACGTCGCCGACGCCTTGGATATGTAGTAGGTCACGTCCAGGTTGTACTCGACCTTGTCCGGGTCCTCAACAGATACCTTGTCCGTGAGTGGGCGAACCGTGTCGTCGTTGCAAGCTTCCAGCACCAGCCGCTTCGTTTCCTCATTGGCAATGGTGCCGTCGTTCATCAGCACGTAGAGCTTCACCACGCCCGCCTCCGGGGTGGTGGGGACCACATCGGCGATATCCGTGGACACCTTCTTGGCGTGGTAGATGTAGGCCCCGCGTGGGCCGGCGGTGGAATAGGCGTCCTGGCTCGTCCGCAGAATCTCGTAATATTCCTCGTCCGTGGCCCGGTCGGAACCGCCGCCGCTGACGGTGATATTTTCGCAGGACTGGTAGTAGTCGAACACGTCCACCAGCTGCGTGATGGAGCCGGCAGCATATCCATTCCCCAGGGAGCCGGGGGTCTGGCACCGAACCTGCGCCTCCACTTCGGTGCTGCCCATTTCCACATACACATCTTCCAGCGTGGCCCAGACAAGGGTCCGCTTATCATCCGTGACACGGGTCCCGCGGGGGACAAGGATGGATGTTTCCTGCGCCTCGGAGATCGTGAATTTCATGGTGCACACCGCTGCCGTGGCCTCCGGGCGCTCCAAGGCAAAGAAAAGCCCGCCAAGCGCGTCCAGATTCTCTCCTTCGGCGCGGGCGGGGATATTCTGATTGGCGGCGTAGTTTATCAGGGCCCGCTCTTGAATGAGCACCCCGGCCACCCACTGGATGAACAGCTTCTCCGGGCTGGCCGGAAGAACGGTCGTTCCCGTGATCTCTGCGTACATGGCCTCCAAGCTGGCCACCAGCTCGTCGGCATCCACGGGCACAAACTGATAATCGCTCCTACTCAAGGATCGTCACCTCCACAGTCGGAATTATGGAGCCGTCGTTCTCCGCCTGTTCAATGACGACATTATCAACGCGGACACGGGGCTCGTATTTTTCCACCTTCTCCCGGATGTCAGCGTACAGCATTGGGAGAACGGTATGAATAGCCCTACCCCTGTGGTCACGGGACAGGCCGAAGTCTCTATACATGGGCACGGTTCCCTGGATGGTGGTCAGGATGATGCGGACATTTTGAAGAACCGACGCCACAACGTTGCTTTCGTTGAGCGTCAGCTCTGCCCCGTCGTTGGCAGAAATCGTATATCTCATGGATTCACCTCACGACAAAAGGTATTCCTGCAGGGTGAGGGATACCGTGGCCGTCCCCGGTCCATTGGTCTGGATCTGGGCGCTGAACGCGGTGATGGTCCACCTGTACCGCCCGTAGCTTTTCGTGCCTATCACCAGGGGCATCGTCCGGGCCGTCTCCATGGCTGTGCGGATTTCCTCGATCTCGCTGTCCGGGTCGGCTCCAAGAGCCGAGGACAGCTCAACATCAAAGGTGATCTTCTCGGGCTCCAGTCCTGTAAACTCCGTGAGCGAGCTGGCCATGTGCCGCTTATGCGTGGCATAGGAAGCCGAGCCGGAATACTTCATGTTGTTGAGTGTCTTGATGGTGTATGAGGACACGGAAAAAACGATGTCCCCGAGGCATCCAACGATCATGTCACTACCACCCCCAAAATATAGCCGTCTGCATTGAAGATCGGCGGGTAAAGGCACAGCACCATTTCATTCACCTTCGGCATCCAGTATCCCGCCGAGGCTCCGTGCGTGTGCCCGTCGGCCGGGTTCACGGACACGACCGCCCGCGGATGCTGAAGGACCGGCAGCCACCCGGACGTCATATCCTCGTCCAGGAATTTCACGCGGGCCAAATACTTCCCGGCATCAATGGCCGTGACCTTGCCAGGCCTCACGATGCTACCCATCAGATCCCCTCCAATACTTTGCGGAGGTCGATCTGCGTCGTGTATCCGCTCTTGGATACGCTGTGCTTTGCCTCCTTCACGATATATTTCCCGTCGAACATCCCGAAATCCTCCAGCATGACGGTCACGCCGGATACCATGGCCGTGTCGCCGGGGAGAGTGAAGGACGCCGTCTGCTCGTACTTATTCCGCATCCGCAGCATCTTTTTGGCGAGGGTTATAGCCTCGCTGGCGTTGGCCACCTTCGCGTTGATCTCCAACTGCTGATTGGAGTCCTTGTCCTCCTCGTAGTCCTCCACGTAGGCCGTCGCCTCGATCAGCTTCCCGGACGGGGGCGTATACCGAACGCGGCAGGAAGAATACTCCTTGTCAGCCTTGCCGGTCTGCAGCTTCTTCTTCGTGTAGTCGGCGGTGCGATTCCGAATGGTCTTGACCGGCGGCTTCGCCTCATATTCCGCCTGATCGAAAAGGACCAGGATATTATTGTTCGCTTTGAGCGAGATACCCGCGTTGTGGCACAGTGTGGATAAAAACTGGATATCGCTGATCCAGCTTTGCTCTACGCGCTCATAATACGGATCGTCAGCTGCGGAATACAGGCAGGCCATGCCGTTCTCCTGGGCCATCTGCTGGGCGATCTTGGAGAGCGAATACGCTTCCCACGCCCGGCTCTTTATGGTCTGCCGGATCGTGGCGTTGAAAGGAAGGGCCGTCGCCTTGATAGTGATGGTGTCGGGCGGCCCGTCCACCTGGACGGAATCAAGCTCAAACTGGCCGCATGAGAGCATATCGTCGGCGCCGTCCCCGTGCCAATTCTCCCGGAGGATAACCGCCTGCACCTTCATCCCGGGAACCTCGGTCTCCTCGGTCACGGTCTTTGTGACCGCCTCGGCCTTGGCCTCCTTGCCGGATATCTTGGTGAGGTATGACGTCCAGCTCCACCCGGTTTTCCCGCTGCCGTATTTTACCTGCGTCCAGCTCCCGCTCGTTTTTCCTGTGCTGCGGATTTTCTGGCCGTAGGCGAACACGCCAACGACGCCATATCCCATGCCGGGGCCGCTCCTGATGTTCAGGCCGATGTTGCAGTTTACCTTATGGGTATAGTCGTCAGATTCGGTCACGGTCTTGGTGACCATCTCCATCTTCGTAGAAGCGGAGGCGTCAACCGCGCCTTTTATCCACGACTGCTGCCACACTTCATCCCGGTCTTGGAGCTTCAACTGCAGGTCGTCGGCCTCGTCCTCCTCGGAATCCGTGTATGTGAGGCTTATGAGATAGGGGCGGATGTCCTCGGTGATATCCGCCCCGTCAAAGCATATCTGCGCGAGCGTTCGCCGCGCAAGGTCCTTCTGGCTCATCCCGCCACCTGCTTCCACGGGGGCAGGGAATTGGGCGTACTGTACGCGGGGCCTTCGGGCACTTCGAGTTCAACGCCCGCCGGGAATACATAGGTCCCGGCCAGATCGGCATTGATGGACAGCAGATCACCAACCCGCGACGTGCTCCCCAGCAGGTTATAAGCTATGGTGTCCCACATATCGCCCTGCTTCGTGATATATACGCTCACGATCAATACCTCCTTCTGACAAGGTCTGCAGCCGCGTCGTCCATAATGTCCTGGATATAATCGCGGAAGGATTCTTCATGGCCACGCAGGATCGCTTCAAGATCGGTTACGCCTTCCACACCCTCGATCTTGTAAGACGGGGAGTATGTGATCTGGAAGGGGGCGCTGCCATATCCGCCGCCGTCGGCGGCCTCGATGCTGGCAGGCTGCGTGGATATGGGGAATGCGGCCTGCGCCGCCATTTCGCGCTGCATGGCCGCCGTCTCCGTGGCATTCAGCACTTCCTCGCCGCCATGGAAGAAGATCAGCTCTGGGCCGTTCTCGCCCACGTAGGCGAAGCCGGGTTCAGCAGATTTTGTACCTGTGGCATACCCACCAAACCCAATGCTCCCGGTTACGGAGTTGAGGCCAGCCATCAATCTGCTGCCCATGTTCACGCCGGCCTGATATGCCAACGCCTGATACGAGTTGAAGGTGCTGATATAGGAGCTCGCGGTGCTGCCGGCGGCTGCAGATGCGTCGCCGGATCGGTTCAGCTCTGCCACGAAGGAATCCATGTCGCCCTGCATGGTGGCCAGCGCGGCGGCGAAGTCGGTCTGCAGAGAAGCCGTGCTCGACGCCGTTTCCCCCTGCTTCCCCATCAGCTCGTCATACTTCGCGCCCATGCTGGCAAGGTCGGTCTCGCTGGAGGACGCCATGGCCGCGATAGCCCCGGCCGCCTCCGGCGAACCGTCGTTGATGGTGTTCAAGTAGGTCTGGATATTGGTGGTGTCGATACCCTGGGATTCCAGCGATGCGATCTTGTCCATGACGGTCTGAAGGTTCGCGTTGTAGTCAGTCCAGTACGAAATCTGGCTGTCCAGGTTACCCATCAGATCGGAGACGGACGTCTGTGATACTTCGCCGGCCTGCTCCAAAAGGGAGAACTGCCCCTGGTAGGATTCCAGGGCTGCCGCAAATACTTCATCGTATTTATCAGCGAGCTCCTGCTGGGCCTGTGCGAGCTGTTCTGTGTAATCGGCGGCATCGGATGTCGTGCTGGAAGCCTGGGCCTGCGCGGCGTCGTAGGCGTCAAGCTCTGCATCCAGCTGGGCGTATTCCTCCCGCTCAGAATCAAGCTGTTCTGTCAGCTCCTGTACTTTCAGAGTGTAGGCGGCTATATCCATGTCGATAAAGCCAATCTCGCCGCCGGAGCTTACAAGGCCCTCTTTGTTCTTTTGGAGCCGTTCGAGCTCAGCGTTCGCATCTGCCAGGGCTGCCTCGGTTTTGCTAATATCACCACCGAGGAAATTGTAGCGGGACGCCTTTTCCTGCATTTCGGCGGCTTCGGTCATCTGCGCGACGTACTCACGAATGCTGCCGGAATACCCGGTGAGCTTATCGCTCTCCTGGTCGTACTGCAGACCCAGCTCCGGGAGGGCGGTGTTCAGCTGATTAACAATGTCCACCATCCGCATTTTCTCGGTGGCGGTCTTGTCGGTCTTATCTTTGAGGCTGTCCAGCTCGTCCAGCAGGCCGGTAATGCTCCCCTCCTGATCTGCGAGGGACTGCATATTGGCCAAGTAGTCCTGGGTGTCCTGGTCATATCCATCGAGGACGGCATTGTACGTGGCCAGCTCGTCCTGCATGGCCTTTTCCTGGGCAGCCACGCCGCCCACTATGGCAGCCGTTGCAAGGGCCACAATACCGGGTATGCCAGTGAACACCTTTCCAAGCTCCAGTGTTTTCATCACTTTCGCCGCTGCGGTGTATGCGGTTATCCCAGCGGTGGCCACGCCGAGCACGCCCACAAAGGCAGTGACGCCGGCGACCAACTCCGGGTTGGCCTGCACCATATCGTTCACCCAGGTAAGGACCTCGGTACCCTTTTCATAAAGGCCGGTGAGGGCGGGGGTGAACTGTTCGCCGACAGAGATCGTTACGGCGTCCCAGGCGGACTTCATGAGCGTCAACTGGCCGTTCATGTTGTCCATCTTGATATTGGCCATGCTCTGGGCGGCACCAGAGCAATTCTGGATACTCTCGGTCAGGGAGGCGTAGTCCTCGTCAGACGCATTGAGTATAGCGAGCAGGCCGTTGTAGGACCGCTTACCAGCGATAGCCTGGGCGTTGCTTACCTTCTCGGCCTCGCTCATTTGGTCGAAGTAATACCGCAGCTCGTCGATGGTGCTGGAAAAGTCCTTCATCGTGCCGTCGGCCTGCAGGGCGGAGAACTCGTATTCTCCAAAGGCGTCACTGGTGAGGGTGGCGCCCTCCAGCAGCCCGTTGAAGGTGTTCTTCAAGGCGGTGCCGGCTATGCTGCCTTTGACGCCAGCGTTGGCCATGAGGCCCACGGCCACGGCCACGTCGTCCACGGAGTATCCCAAGGCACCCGCAATAGACGCGGACTGCTTGAAGGTCTCGCCCATGATGGACACGTTGGTGTTGGAGTTGGTGGCCGCGGCAGCCAGCACATCGGAGAAGTGGGCCGTGTCGGATGCTTTCAGCCCGAACGCGGTCAGGTTGTCGGTGACGATGTCCGAGGTCCGCGCCAGATCCTCCCCGGATGCGGCCGCCAGGGAAAGTACGCCATCCATGCCTTTGAGCATATCCTGCGCGTCCCAGCCGGCCATGCCCATGTAGGTCATGGCCTCTGCCGCTTCGTTGGCGGTGAACTTGGTGGAGGCGCCCAGGCGCTTTGCCTCCTCGGACAGGGCGTTCATTTCCTCGCCGCTCGCCCCGGACAGGGCCTCGACCGTGGACATCGTTTCCTCAAACTCGGCGGCGTTGTTGATGCAGGTCATATAGGCCTCGCCGATCTTTTTGAGGGCGGTCACGATTCCGGCGGCCGCGAGCGCGGAGGCAATGGCATTGGCGGCGTCCACGCCACTCTCGCCCATATTGGCGGCGTTCTCCGCCACCTGCTCCTCCTCGGTCTTGAGCTCCTCGATCTCAGTTGTCAGGCGATCAGATTCAGAGGACAGTTTATTCGTATCAACGCCCGCGTCCCGGAGGGCATTACCCATGGTATCCAGCTTTTGGGTCTGCTTGTCCAGGGACGCGGAGGTTTTATCGATCTGCTGCTGCTTGCTCAACAGCTGATTTTCCAGCGAGGACGAAAAGCCTTCTGTCTCCTTTATTTCCTGCTGGATATTGTCATACTGCTTCTGCAAGGTCTCCAGCTTACTCCGGGTCGCTTCGACGGCGGACTGCTGCTTCTCATAGGCGGCTATATCAGACTGGGTCCGGTTCAGGTCCGTGATCTTCTGCTGCATGGTCTGCAGCGTGGTCTGGGCCGACCGAAAAGCGCCGCTGAATCCGCTGCTCGTCTTGGCCTGCAGCTGGAACATCATCTGATACTCTTTCAAGCTCGCCACGGCGCATACCTCCTTTCAAGCGACACGCTCTTACTTTTTCCTGCGGCTTTTCCTTGCCTTCTCCCGTTCTGCCACCAGAACATTGTTGGCCTCGCGCCACTGAGCAAATTCACGGAGCGGAAGGGACAGCCAGAACGGGATCGGCGTCACGTTGTTCTGCGCCATAATCAATATCTCCCGCCGGAGGCCCTTGCCGTTCCCGACCTCGCTCAGAGCGATTTCATTAAAAAATTTCGCGTCTTGTTCCTGATCTTGTTGAAGTCTTTGAGCGACATCAGATCAAAGGCGTCAATGCCGATCTTCGGTTCACAGGCCCGCGCAGAAGCGCGGACAATATAATCAACAGAAGCGGCGGGCAAAAAGACGTTGATCCCCATGCGGGCCAGCTCGTTCTCGATGGCGATGCCGTCCGCGCCGGTCAGACGGCCATAGTCGAACGTGAGCTTCTTGATGTCCTTCCCCTCATACTTGACAGGCCGGGAGAGCTCCACTTCCACAACATCAGGGGATTTCGCCGCCTCTTTTTCAGCCTCGTCGAACAGCTCCTCCTCGGAGATATTTTCATCTATCTTGGTCTCATTGGTATCTGCAGCCATGGTGTTCTCCTTTCAAAAAATAGGCCCAGGACGATTACCGCCCTGGGCCGGATGTGTCACATGCCGAGGGCCTTGCGGATCTGGGCCATATAGTCGACGCCGTTCACGTAGAAGATCATGTTCAGAGGATCGATCTCGCGGACGCGCTCGTTGTTGATGTACGTCGCCCAGTAGCGGACAGCGTACTCGCCGGAACCGGCGGACGGGGTCGCGGGTTCCACGCCGCCGGCCTTGTCGCTCTTGGGAGTGACGATGAACACGTGCTTGACGTTGGAATACGACAGCACGCCAGCCGAGGTATCCTCGCCCTGCTGGGATACCAGAAGGGTGAGGTTATGGCGCCGGGGCTCAGAGAGCTTGATCTGCTCGCGGCTGAAGGTCTGCCAGTCGATGGCCAGGGTCATGGCGTCGAGCTGCCCGGGGATCGAATACTCGATGTTGCCCGGAATGCCGATGCCCTTCAGCGTCTGGGTCAGATAGGTAAGGTCAGGCAGCGTGACCTTGACGGCGCCCATAAAGAGGGTGTTGTCCTCATAGAGCCGACCGTTGACGACAGTTTCTTCAACGTACATTCAGTCCACCTCCTGTTAAGAGCCGAGCGCGGCGGCCACGTAGCTGGCGTCGTACTCAACGATGAAGTCGATCTCCTGCATGGGGCTGGGCGGCGTGATGTAGAGGTGGAACTTGATGATACCCGCCATAAGGTTGGTATCAGGATTTTCCGCCTCGTTCCACTCGGCACGGGCACCCAGCAGATACCCGCCGCCCACCAGACCGTTGAGCCAGATGTTGCAGGTGTCCAGGATGGTGTTCACGTACCGGCGGCTCATGGGCCGGCCCACATGAGACCAAAAGGTCTTGATCATGGTGTTGCCGATCCAGCCGAACATCCGGGAGATAGGGATGAAGTAATTCTTCACGTCGGTATCCTTGGGATACGCGCCCGTGTAGCTGCCCCAGGTGACGAAGCCGCCCATGAAATTCAGCGCGGTAAGGATGCCGGCGTTGTTCAGCAGGTCCGCCTGTCCCTTGGTCAGGTTGATCTCCTTGCCGCTCTTGTCGATGAGGCAGTCGATGGAGATACTCTTGTTGTCCGGGGATTCATAGGGCACGTTGCCATTATCGGTGTCGGTGGCAGCGAGCCGCCCGGCAACGATGGTGGACAGATGGAACTTCATCTTGCCCAGGCCGCACATGGGCCAGCACACGATGTGGGCGTCCGTGTAGGAACCGCTGTTCTTGGCCTCGATGGCCGAGTTGTAGTCCTCCGAATCGAGGTCCACGACGGCCTTGGCCTTGAACATACCGTTGATGGCCCCGGCCTTGGCAGCCAGCGCCGCCGCGACGGTGGTCTTATCGGAGAAGCCGGGGGCCAGCAGAAGATCGGGGACAATGCCGAACTTGGTCAGGCACAGCTCCACGTTCTCCACGGCGCCGGCTATCTCCTCCTCGGTCAGCTCCTCGGAGGCGGGGGTGATGGGAAGGAAGATGGCGGGCTGCCGGTTGAACAGCTTGAAGTGGGAGTACATGGCCTCATAGAGGGTGTACTTGTCCCAGTCGTCGTCCGAGTAGCCCAGCTTGTCCACCGCCTCGTCCCAAGACGTGCAGAGCACAGGGACGCCGGAGGTGGCCGCGTTCTCTGCGGAGCCCAGGTTCGCGCCACCGATGAAGAACGGGATGCCGGATTCCGCGACAACAGGCGTGGAAAGGCTGGTATCAGCCTGCGTGACGAACACGCCGTGATTGGTAGGCATTTTTCATTCCTCCTTACAGAGACCGGGCCAGCCGCTCGTATGCCTTGAAAAGCGGCTCGCCCGGGGTTTTTACTTTGATCAGGCCAGCCCCCAGCTCTTCGCCGGAAACGATCAGATCCTTGATGCCGGGGTACTTCGCCAGTGCCTTGGCCACGACCGGAGTCTTCAGCGCCTCATTCTTGGGGCACGGGTAGATCGTGGCTTTCTGTATCACGCCGAGGATGTTCGGCCCGATATAGCAGCTGATCCCCGAAGCGGCGACAGGGGCCGCGGCTTTCTCGGTGGAAGTCTTGCTCACTCCCATGGAACCTCTCTTTCTACCGCAGGAACACTCCATACGGATTTCATTTCGCCTTTGTGGTATGGCAAGGTGGTCTCTATGTCTGGATAAATCAAATATTCCAGCTGTTGCTCCTCTCCGAGCTGCAGCTGGAACCGTTTATCCAATACCTGCCGTTTAAGCCAGGACACCCGCACCCGCTCGAACAGGTTAAGGAGCATCATCTGCCCCTCTTGCGGGTCCTCTGACCATACGCAGAATACCGATCGCACCGTTGCGTATGACCTCGGCCGGGAACCGGGCTGGTGTATGTCAGCACTGGTCACGACCTGATGGCATATATACGGGGCCTTCCTGACATCCGAACGGACATCAGGGACGGCCCCGGTATATGACTTTGCCGCGCGCCTCGCGGGCGTCGGCTCCTCCTGTGTCGGCTGCACCGGGAAAAGAAGGTCTTTTGTGACCTCGTCCGTGTCAGCTGCCAAGACATCCAGTAGTTGAGCTTTTACCATGTGGGCCTCCTTTACCAGCCGCTCAGGACGCGGAGGATTTCGTGTTCGAGCCTGGATTCAAAGGTCTTGCTGATCTCCTCGTCCATCTTCTGCACGACCTCCTCGTTGCCCATCATCTTGGACGTGCCAGGGCCAAACAGTGCTTCAATCGGGACCCGCTCTGGGCCAAGCCTGTGCATGACGGCCATACCGTATGCCTGGGCGATGAACGCTCTGGCCAGCACACCGCCGCCGGTGTCCCGCCGGACCTTCGCCGTCAGGGCCCCACCACGGGAATACCTGACGTTGAAGGTCCTCAGCGGGAGCGGAGATCCTGCAAAGCTGATGCGCATAGACGCCACGCCACCAAATCCGCCGGATAACTCCGTCTTCATGCTGACGTGGCTCATGAACGTGCCTTTGCTGATGGTGTACTGCGCCGCGGCGAACTGTCCGCTCTTGGTCTTGGCGGATTCTCCGGCGCGTTTCAACGCAGAGTTGGCGGCTTTAAGTGCCCCGCCAGGGACGCCACGAAGGACCTTGTTTACACGGTCCAATGATGTGGCGCCGACGGAATCAACGCTTACATGGATCACTCTTCTATCGCCTCCAATTCCACCCGCAGCATACCGAGCTCGCAGTCAGACTTGGCAACCCAGAATGTCTGGAAGAAATTCTTATTACCCTGGGTGCTGATCCTGATTTTCTGGCCCTTCTCCGGCTGTTTGCCTCCGAGATCGTCTATGGAGCAGTGCAGCGTGGCGGACACACGGTACAGCCCCATGGCGTGGTCCTGGACGGTTGGCTGGCGGTCCTTCTCCTTTACGCCGGATATGACCACCATGATGTCCTCGTAGCGCTGGCCATCGTAGATGATGGTCCGCTCCTCGCCGAACTCCATGCCATTCAAGAACACGTTCTTGATGTCGGCTGCGACCGCGTCCTTAAAGCTCATTCTGTCACCGGCGCCTCCACGTGCAGATCAGGGAGAACATCGTCGTCCTCGGTGGGCGGCTCTACTGCCGGGCCGGGGGTGGCAGGGATCGCCGCAATGGCGTCGATCAGATCACCCTTCTTCTGGCTGGCCGGTTTGGCGTCTATGTCGGCCGCGAGCTTCTTCAGCTCGTTGTACCCCATGGCTTCCAGTTGGGCGCGGTCAAGGGTGCCTGCCCCGGCCGTGGCGACCATTGTGGGCTTCGCCTTAATCGCCGCAGCTGCAGCTGCGGCAGGGTCCGCTTCCAGCGTCAGGCCGCTGGCCCTGTATTCCGTGGTGGTGGACTCGCCATCATGCTTCACGGTCACGCTAAGCGTCTTGCTGGTGTCCTCCACGCGCCAGACGAGGGTACGGTCTTCGGGTTCCAGCTTGCCATTGGGAACAGCTTCACTCTTATATGTGACCTCATCCTCTGCGGGCGCATCCACGGCCATGGCCACAAAGTGGCCCGAGGCTCCCTTCGCGTAGCCGTCAAAGTCCTTCACATGGTGGAGATTGCCGTGAAGGACGTGCTTGCCGTCAATCGTGACGTTCGACTGCAGCCTGCTTACCTCCATGCCGTACACTTTGACGCCAGACGGCATGGAGGACATCAAGGGTCCTGGCCAGAGAGGACCTTTTTCGCCACGCACCAGGGGTTCTTGCGCAGAGGCACGAACAGGGGCTTAGAGGTCAGCTGGGTCTCCTTTACGGGAGGCCGCACGGTGAAGATGTGCTGGGGTACACGCATACCGGCGTAGGTGTGATACTCGCCGTCGTTCTCCAGCTGGGTGACGCCGCCATACAGGCCCTTGCCGCAGGCAGGGGCGGTGACGATGACGGACTCGTCATCCAGGAAAGGCTTGTCCTCGCCGTTCTCGTCCTCATAGGTGCCGTCGCTGACCAGCAGCTCCAGCTGGCGGCCCTTGAAGTTGAACACGCCCAGGCTGGTGACAAATTCGGTCAGCTCCGTGGGAGCGATGCGGCCCATCTCCACGCGCCGGTTGTCCAACATGGCAATGAGCCAGGGGTCCTCCATGAGGAACTCGCCGACATCAGAGGACACGATGATCTCGCGGGCAGGACGGCCGGCCTGGACCAGGAAATTCACCATCTTGCAGATGTCGGCATACCAGGAGCCGATCTCCCAGCCGTTGTCGGTGTACTTGCTGTGGGTCCAGCCGGCGGTGATCTTCATCGCGGCGGGGTTCACATCGCCGTCGTAGAACGTGACGGGGATATCCTCATACACGCCCTTCACGCCGGTCTCATGGCGCATGGTGCAGCCGTTGTTGAGCATGGTCTGGACCGCCAGCCATTCCTCACGGCGGGAAATGCGGGCGGACAGCTCTGCCAGATCGTTGATCTGCATCTGACGGGCGCGGTCGGCGGGGGTCATGGTGGACATGAGGCTTTCGCCAAAGCCACGGTTCCGCAGCTGGTCCTCAGTCAGAGGCATGGACAGGCAGATGTTGCCGGGCTCCAGCTCATAGGTGCTGAAGCCATCGCGTCCAACGGAAATGCCGCCAACGCGGGGCAGAACGAAGGGAGCCATCTTGCGGTGGCCCTCCTTATAATCGGCCAGGACCTTGGCGGTCCCGAAGATGTCCATGGTCGTGTTGGTGGGGAAGTAGCGGTCACGGAAGAAGGTGTGCTCCAGAGGAAGCTCCTCGACCGCAGCCAGCAGATAGTAGGTGCTGTAAATATCCATAATGGACCTCCTTACTCCTGCACTTCGGACAGGATGATGTTGTAGTGGCGAAGCGCATCCTGGACCTTGAAGGAGATGTCGACCTCCTCCGCAGGCTTGCCCGCCACCGCATTGATGTTGAAGTTGCCGGTGATGTAGGCAGCGGCCACCACGTCGGCGTCGGTCGCGTCCACTTCATCACACAGGATGCAGTTGGCCTTGTCCTCGCTGCCGGAGGCCAGGGCGCTGTAAGTGGTGCCGTCCTCGGTGGTCAGAATGGTGCCGCGGGGCAGAACGCCCTCGCCGGACTTGATCTTCACACCGGTGGTCAGAGCGTGGGGATAGGGATGGGCAATCAGGTTGTCCTGCCCGATCTCCCCGACCTTTTTGCAGAGATTCGCCATGTTATTTACCCTCCTTCATCTTCAGGTACTTCGCGGCGTCTGCCTTGGCCTGGGCGATTGTGGCGGCCTTCTCGTCCGCCTTGTCGTAGATGCCGCCATCACTGACGGACGCGCCAACGCCCTGAGCGCCGGAGGCCTTGTTGTCGTCCTCCAGGTCCCTCAAAAAGGCGCGGCCCTGCCCAGCGGCCTTCTGCGCGGCGCGGTAGGCCATCTCCTGGGCGGTGCAGGGGTGGTCCCCATACTTCGCCTCGTTGATGGTCTCGTCATCGAACAGACTGGCCAGAGCGTCGATGTCGCGGATGCGCTGGCGCTCAGCGGCGACAGGATCACCGCTGCCCGCGCCATCGCCGGCGGGGGTCTCGGCAGCCGCCCTCGCCTGGGCCTCGATCTGCGCGACCGGCTCCGGGCATTCCGCCCGAAGCTCCTCAATGGTATTTGCCATAGGTTCGTTTCCTCCTTCATGGCTGCCGGAGTTCACCGGCGAATTTGTATTGTCAGCCGGGGCCGACGCCTCGGGCTTGACCGTGGGAATGCTCTCCGGGATGGTCATGCCCGGAGCGAGGTGTACCTGCCGTCCGCAAACGAACAGCGAGCGCCGGTCTGCGCTCGCTGCGATATTGCTGGGTTCAGCATCTTCGATAACCTCGTCTGCGAAGCCTTTTTCCAAGGCCTCGCGGCCCGTCATATAGGTGGTCTCGGCCATCAGCACCAGGATTTCCTCGGCGGAAAGGCCGGTCTTGCGGGTGTATATCTCCACCTGCATCTTGTCCCAGGCGTCCATCCTGGTCGCCTCGTCGCGCATCTGGTTTGCGTTGTACCCGCCCCAAAGCAGCTCCCATGCGTTGTGTATCATGATGAGGCTGGACGGGTTCACCCGCACCGTGTCGCAGGCGCACATGATGAGAGAGCCGCCGGACATAGCCACGCCGTCCACCACGCAGGTAAGCGACGCGCCGTTCCTGGCCAGCTCACGGAGGCGGTTGTGGATGGTGTTCGCCACGCCGGCATCGCCGCCCAAGCTGTCCATACGGATCGTGATGTTCTTGCACCCTGCGATTTTTTCCAGGTCGGCCAAAAATTCGTCCAGAACTATAAACTGCCCTTCAACGGGCTCGTCAGTCCACCAGTCCGTAGGGCGGCTCTCGCAGATATCGCCGTACATGGTGATCTCGGCATTGGTGCCGTCGGCAGTGGCCATGGCGTAGGCCGGCTTTTTGATGCTGACGGCCACGCCCTTGGTCCGCTTTGAAAAGATGTTCATTGATTTTCGCCCTCCTTATTGTTCGTGTCGTCGTCCTCAGACGCCCGGATCACCTGGACGCGCCCGCCACCGGCCTCCTTCAGCACTTGATTTTCCCGGGTGAGCTGTTCCACGTTCTCCTCCCAGTCTCGCCCGGTCGTCTCCATCGTGACCTGCTCATGGGTCTTGATGCCGTGGTCGATCATAATGACAGCCGCCTCGGCCTCCTTCTTCGGATCAAGGGAGACCTGGACCGGGCCAATCCACCGGGCGCCGCTCCATGCCGCGCGGACAAGCGGATCGTCAAAAAATCCCGGGGCCTTGATACGGCCTCTGGCGACTGCCTCTGCGAGGAACACTTCATATATCGGCTGGCAGAAGTCGTCCACGAACCACTTCCGCCTCATGCGAAAATCCTCCCATGCGTCCTGCAGGGCAGCTCTGGACGCAGAATACGAGGCGTTGTATTCCTTTATGAGCACGTCATAAGGAATACTGAGCCCTGCGCCTATCAGCTTGCAGAAGGTCTTGACGAAAGAATCAAAGCCAGCCGTCGGAATATTCGGTGAGCCGAATTTTATGTCCTCGTTCTCAGCCAGGGTGGTGACCGTGCCGGGGCCCATTTCGTACTCGTTGATGCTTCTGGACAGGTTGCTGTCGGCGGGGTTCGCAGTAGGAACAGCGCCGGCAATATCCCCGCTTCCCACTTCGTTCATCGGGAACTCGCTCGGGTTCTCCTTGGTGACGATCCACGCTGTGAAGAAGCTCTGGACCAGGGCGGCCATCAGCTCGCTTTCCGTATACCGGCGAAGCTGCAGCAGAGGCTCAATGACCGGCGCGAGGTAGGACACGCCCCGGTACTGGTCCGGACGTTCGCTGCTCATGACGTGGATGATGTTCGGCAGTTCGGTCTTTTCCCCGTAGGCCTCCACGCGGACCCACTTCGTTTCCTCGCTGGTGACCTGCCAGGGATAGGTGTTGCGGATGTGATAGGCCACCACCATACCGCTGCCGTCAACCTCGATGCCGTCATAGATTTTGTTCTTGGTCTTGGGGTTCACGCCATCGGTGATGGTCGGCCAGGACAACCCGCTCCCATAGTCGCCGGGAGTGCTTACCCGGTCTGCCTCAATAAGGTGGAGGCGAAGCGTGTACGGGCGCATGGTCGTGGATTTTTGCCGCTTGAAAACCGTGATCACGTCGCCGCTCATGAGCCACGACACCAGCGCGAGCTGCTGCAGGGAGGCGAAGTTGTTCATGCCGGTTGCGTCACAGGACGCCTTATCGTCGGCCCACAGCCGGAACTCGGCCTCGGCTTTGAGCTGCCAATCCTTCGCGGCCTCCAGGGACAGCCCCAGGACCTCCCGATTGATCGCGCTTTTCATCGTGAGCCCCACGCCCACAACCTTCGTTCGGTTGGTATTCACCGCTGACGTGGCCAGCGGGGAGGACATATACAGCATCCGGCCCCGCATCCTGAGCGTGGTGTTGTTCCAGTCAATATCCTCCCGCGGGCTGCCGCTCCTGGGGTTGAAGCCCCGCATGGCCCGGCGGGTGGTGCTGGCCCCGGCCTCGCTGTATCCTTTCGCCTGCGGCCGGACGCCTCCCGGCAGGAACAGCCCTGTTTTTTTATCCTGGATGTAAATGCCGTCCACCCCCCGTCACCAGTCGCGGGGGAAGATGCCCACGGCGCGGCGGGCTTTCGCCCCGCTCAGCTGCGCCTCCAGCTCGTCGATCTCCCGCTCCATAGTCCGTATTTCCTCCGCCAAATCCGGGATGCTCTGATATGTCAGCTGGCGGTCGTCGATCATATAGCTCTTGACGCGGCCCGATATGAGCGCCTCGTATGCGTCATACAGCTTCTCAATCGTCGATCTGCGAAATGCAAGCCTGCGCTCGATCGTCTTTTTGCTCGCCATATTCCCACCTCACCAATCATCATAAAAGTCGGTCAGCCGCTGTCTGGGCGGCCTCGTTATCTGCCTCGGCGCTGGCGTTGCGCTGACAGCCGTTGCAACGGCCCCTGTGGGCTTGCGGCCCTTAGAGGCAAGTAACCGCATTTCCACGGCATCCATGTCAACAGAAAGCGCCTTGAACGCCGCCATAGCGTAGTTACGGATATCCAAAGGCTCGTTCCGTTCATGGCCCGGTATCTTCTCCCACACCCAGGGCTGGCGCTTATTCTCCATGTACACGAGCCGTTCAGAGAGCAGGCCGGTAAAATACCGGTGCCCGTAGTCCTCCCGCAGGGGGAAGTGGCAATACTTCGGGCCGTACCGTTTCTCGCGCAGGTTGTCCATGATGATCTGCTTCCCGGAGTCAACGCCGATCTGATACTGCCAGCAGGAACCGACGGGCCGGCCGTTCGACATGATGTTCTGCTTCTTCGGCGGTGCCACATACGGTCTGTTGGGTCCGGCCATACCCTTGATGCAGAACACCTTTTTGCCGATCCGCTCCCGGCAGCGGGAGCGGACATCCATGGTGAAGTGACCGCCTTCATCCACGAAGGTCATGCTGATCTTCAGACCGATCCCATCCTCGAACCGATAAACGCGGTCTATGATTTCATCCAGCGCGGCCCAGACCGCATCGGAATCCGGGCGGCCCAGTATCTCGCCCTTTTTGATGCCCCAGGTCTCGCCGAACTTCCCGTGGCCAAGGACCTCATATTCAAGGCGGTCGTCCTGGGTATCCACGCCGCAGGTGAGTACCAAGACGCCCTCCGGCAGCTCTGCGGAGTATTCCTCCCGGCGGGCCAGCAGGCCGTCCTCGTCCTCCAGATCGCCCCGGTCCTCCCAGAGCTGCCCGAAGCAGGTGTTGTAGACCACCTGCATTTTCCGGGTGTCGCCCTTGGCCGCCAGGTATTTCTTGACGATGGTCTTCCATTCCACCCACTGTGAGACAAAGGCGTTCAGCCAGAACGAGCGCGTACCCTCCTCCAGGGCGGCGGGGTTGTCCGCCTCCCAGCGGGCCGGCTGGCGCTTCATGGTGATCTCGTCCGAGACGCAGCCGCAATCCGGGCACACATACCAGGCTTTTTTGACCGTGTATGTGACCTTCTCGTTGACCTCGGTCTCGTCGTAGTCGTACTTGATATCCTCCCAGCTGATTTCGTTGAACGCTCCACAGTGGGGGCACTGGCTTTTCCAGCGCTCCATCGTCCCGGTGTTGTAGGCGTCCTCGATGGCGCTGGCCCCCTTTACGGTGGGGGTGCTCACCTGGACGGACTTCGCGTTCCAAAACGTGGTCTGTCTCGCCATGGCGAGTTCCCACGGGTCGCCCTCTTTACCAGCGGACCGGGCCCAGCGGTCCCGCTCGTCGCCCATCACATAGCGGATGGGCTTAGACGCCAGGTTGTGCGCCTCGGTAGAGCCGCACATCGTGAGGATGCCGCCTGGGTATGTTTTCTGCAGGATGGTGTTGCCGGAGTCCCTGCTTTTGGGCGACACCACCTTCCGGCGGAGAACAGGACAGTCGCGAATCATCGGCGCGACGCGGAGCTTGGAGTAGTCCTTGGCGTCGATGGTCGTAGGGTGGACGAACAGAATGGAGCCGGGGTCTTCGTCGATGATGTATCCGATGATGTTGTTTATCAGCTCGCTTTTACCCACCTGAGACGCGGCCACCATAACGATGTGCCGCACCTTCGGATCGGTAAAGGCGTCCATTGGCTCGCGTAGATATGGCGTCCGGCTCGTCCTCCACGGGCCGGGCTCGGCGTTGGTCTCCGGCGACAGGCGCCGCTTCTTCTCAGCCCACTGGGATACCGTGTAATCCTCGGGAGGCCGCGCCCCGGCCAGGGCTTTTGCGATAGCCTGATTCAGATTCTCCACGCGGATGGCGGCCTGCCGGGATTCTTCCAGCCGCCGCTGCTCCTCATTCATCATCGCTGTCAGTGTCGTTCACGTCCCAGGACAAACGCTCCCGGACCCGCGCCTCATATTTGGCGGGATCATAGGTATACTCAGACAGCTCTTGGAGGATGTGGTACGTCTCTTTACGGACGATCTCGGCTGTCTCGGAGGGGGTCGTAGCCGCCGCCGTGTCCCTGGCCACCCGCCCGGGCAGGCCCAGAAGCATACCCCGGATGGTATATATCAGGTCCTCGGTCATCTTGGCCACGTCCTCGCTGCGGTGCATTTTGCCCTGTAGCTCCTGGGCGTTCAGCCGGGCGATCGTGGCCTTGCTGGCTTTCAGAATTGCCTCCGACTGCCGGCGGGATTCCTCGTTCTTCCGCGCGGCCTTTCGCTCGGCGTCGGTCATTCCGTCCGTGGATACCGTCTTGATATACCGCTGAACGGAATCTGCGAGCATGAGCTTTCCTTTTGCCACGGTCGGAAAAACGCCGTCCTGAATGAGCTGCTGGACACGCCGGACACTCAGCCCAAGAACAGCCGCAAGCTCGGTGGTGCTTACCTGTGTCTCAACGCTGACCTTTTCCGGCATGACGATCTCTCCTTTCGTGTAGTACCGGCTCACCAGAATTGCACTGGAGCACCGCCCGCATACGGTCCATAAGCCCGTCATTTTCTTATTGCGGCGTGACCCTTACCGGCTTGTGGTCATATATAGCTGAAAGGAGATACCCTCATGCCCGGAAGCAAAACCGGCCCGCACCTTCCCCAAAAGGGCGGGCCGAAGGGGTATGTATAAGAATTGCTTAACAACGTAGCGAAATGGGCTAATTTTTCCTCACTGACTAGGCGTTTTTCGGGGCTCAGGGAACCGCAAAAGACGGGGTCCGGCCCCGGCAGGACCCAAAATCCGGGTCGGATCGCCTGCGTGGAGGTATCAAAAGCCGCTTTCGGCTTTGCTGTGAGGTTGTTGATGAAAGATTCGCTCGCGCAAGGGCGGCTCGTCGGCTGCGCTGGAGCGGTGGCAGGGCGGGCAGGGGGGCAGGCGCAGGCAGGCATATAGGATCATGCCCCGCCTTATATCTGCGCACTACGCGCTTCCTGTGCGCTGGTGGACGCGCTGGCGCCGATGCTGGCGCTGCCGCGCCATATCCAGCGCGCCCCCATGTCTTTCGCTTTTTATACACACGCCCCCGCCCGCGCTACGCATGGACACCCACCCTTGTTTCTCTCCGGCACCCACATGGGTGCCTCATGTGTGGGTGTATACGACGGCCCGGCTGTAGCTTTCGTGGCCCTTGGTCATCAGGTCCAGGAACTCTTCGCGGGTGAAGCCAGACAGCCTGAACACTTCTTCGGGCTTCATTCCAAGCTGCTTGCCGATGTCCTGCACTGTCTTTCCTTCATCGAGAAGTTTTTTCACGATGGCCTTCATCGGTTCCAGCAGATGCTGGCCACGGGCCCTGTTATGGGTGATGGTCCCGTAGACGTCGGCGCTTTCGTCCCCGGCGTGGTCCACGATCACCACGGGCACCTTGCCGCCCAGCTTGGTCAGCAGCGGCTCGCGGCCGGCCACCGTCCAGCGGTGGAAGCCGTCGATGATGGTGAAGTCCGGGCGTACCACGATGGGCAGCGTCCAGCCGTTGGTGAGGATGGACTGGGTCAGCAGCTTCAAATTCTCCTCGCTGACCTTGTTGGGGTTATAGTCATTGGCCGTCAGCCGCGAGCGGTCCACCCACTGCAGCGAGCCAAGAGGCGCGAACAGATCCATTTCCTTCATGCTCTCACCTCCTTTGACGTGGAATTGTATTCGTTGAATATCTCTATCCACAGGATTCGGAGGATTCGCATTTTGGGATCGCCGTATAGCAGCGCCTCGTACATGGTCTTGTAATGCCGCTGGGTGGCGAAGCCATAGCTCTTTTTGAACAGGTTCCGCCACTTGGCCAAGTTGGCCTTGGTGTCCGGGGCTATGGTGTACCGCTCCGTGTGCAGGAAAAGAAGGTCCTTGCACATGGCGCAGTAGTCCTTGGGCGCCTCGTCGGCTTCCATCTCCCGGCGCTTCTTTGACGACCGGCGGAACATTTCGCTGTCCCAGTACAGCAGCACGAGGTAGGCGTTTGGCTCCCGCTTCTCGATCCGGGCCCAGAGGTCCGGGTTCGTCTCCGCGATCCAACGGAGGCCCTGGGTCCCGTTGTCGCCGAAGAACGCGCACAGGCGCAGGTTTTTCTTCGTGACCCCGGCTTCGTACAGCCGCATATATATCTCGGGAAATTCCAGCCCGCGCTCCTTGATGTAGAGCCACACGTCCTGGTCCTTCCAGTCGTAGATGGGATAGAACTTCCCGCCGGGGCTTTTCATGTCCGCCCGGCTCACGGCCATAAGCCGTGTCAGGGATTCCACCGTCCGCAGGCCCACCATCTGGATACCGTCAGCGAAGGCCTTGGCACAGAAGGTCTGGTAGTTCATCTGGCCGGGGTATTTCAGGTAGGGGCTGGTGAAGATGGCGTCCTTCGGGGGATCGCGTATCCACACGTCCTCCTTCCCCGGCTCCCATGTGATCCAGCTCTCCGAAGCGGAAAGGTGGTCGATCACGGATACCTGCTTGAAGGGCAGGCAAAACCAGAGGAAGGGGACGCCCACGCCGCGGAACAGCTTTTTCCACCGCTCGGCGGCGTCCACCATGGAGGGGAACAGCCCCTCCTCGTCGATGAACACCACCGTCAGCAGCTTCCCATCGATCTCGCCGGCGCGGATCAGATCGTAGGTGATGGAGGCCATGCAAAGGCTGTCCTTGCCCGAGGAAAAGCTGAGATAGACCTTGCAGCCGTTGGAGAACAGGTTCTTAATGCGGAGCTTGGCCGCCTCGAGCACGTTCAGGGTGCCCTCCCGTTTCTTCACAGGCATATCCGCTCACCGCACTTCGGGCAGATGATGACCCGCTCCGTCCCGGCCGGAGGTTCCGCGCCGGCCACCGGGGCCGGGGCGGCGGGCTGGGCCGCGTGATCCACGCGCTCCCGGCTGTTCACCGTCTCGACCTGGGCGGGCTCATACACGCCGTAGCTTTCCAGCTCCTCGTTGGTATCCGCGGCGGAGGAATTGAGCATGGCCAGAAGGTCCTCGTCCCATCCGGGCACGTCGATGTCGCCTTCCAGCCCCCGGATGATCTCGTCGAACACGTTCATGTCCGTCACGCCCAGCTCGTACACCCGGTTATCGGCCAGCATCAGCTTCCGGCGCTGCTTGGCGTCCAGGCCGGCCACCACGCAGCACTCGCAGCTCTCGGCGCCCATTTCTTTCAGCGCCAAATATAGGCCGTTGCCCGCCAGTATCTCGCCGTCCTCGGCGACCACCAGGGGCTTGATCTGGCCGAACATCCGAATGCTGCGGACGTACTCTTTGATCTGCTTGTCCGTATGCCGCCGGATGTTCGTCTCGGTCATGTGCAGGTCGGCCAGCGCCTTGGTGACGATCTTCATTCCTGCAGCGCCCCCTTCCGCACCCGGTATCGCCGGATGAAGGAGAGGACAAGGCAGATGGCCACCACGATGGCCCGGTATTCGGCCATGGCCTGCCAGATGCCCATGACGCCCATGGGGATGGCCACCTGCCAGAGCACTGCGGCGCCCATGTCGACCGCGAGGCCCACTTTACGCCCCCCACAGGATGTACTCGGAATACAGGAAGCTGGACAGCGTGGACACACCCACGAAGGCCACCAGGGCCGCCTTGATCAGGTTCAGCATCGGGGAAAACTCCACCAGCGCCAGCAGCCCCGCGAACACCATGTAGATGCCAAAGAAAAGACCGCCCAGGGCAAAGGCGGCGGTGATGTTGATATGGTCCGTGCTGTCCTCGTTGGATTCGTTGTAATCCAGCAGCTCGAAGAAATAGGCGAAGATGAACGGCCCAGGCAGCAGCAGGAAGCTCTTGTAGAAGCCCACGCCCAGGTTGGCCCGGTCCAGGCCCAGAGGCGCGTCGTTCATGGCGCCGCCGGATCGGATGTAGGCCAGGATCGTGACCAGCACCATCAGCCCGTACACCATGGCCCATGAGAAATCGTCCGTCAGGACGTTCCGTATCATGCCGTATTTGAGCAGCAGGAAGATGAAGAACAGGCACACGGCGTAGGCAATGATGGTCCCGCCGGTGATGCCGATGGGCGTGTCGGCGAATATCTCCCGGATACCGTTCATGTTGAGCCAGACCTGACCCACGCCCATGAACCCCAGGAATATCTTCACCGGCTTCGTCCTCATGTAGTGGCGCATTTCCGGGATATACAGAACGATGATCCCGAACAGGACGCAGGCCAGGGAATTTCCCAGACCCCAGATGATCGCCGGGACCAGCCCGTTCTCATAGGTGATGGTGCGGAAATTCATCAGCGACCCGACGCCCGCCCAGGACGCGGCGATGCTGACGGCGTAATACAACAGGGGATGCGCCTTGAAGCGGCGCGTGATCTTTGAAAACATATCGTTTTCCTCCTTTTTTAGTGGCCCCGCGGCGGGCCGGTTGGCGACCCGGCGCCCGCCCAGGGCAGACCGACGCGCAAAGGAGAAACGCGCCGGCTGTGACCTCCTTTCCAAAAAAGCTGGCGGCCCCACGCGGGGCCGCCCGGCATTTCAGATTTTGCGAGCTTACCATACCATGACCGTTGTCGAAACATCAAGCATCAGAGCGTATCAGTCCGTTGCAAGATTCAGATACCTATAGCACACGGATTTCACGCTGGCCTCCGTGTTCCCGCCGCCGATCACCTGCGCGACCTGCCGCCAGAGCAGCCCGCGCAGGAACCGCAGGCGGAATATCATCCGGGTCTGGTCGTCCCGTATGCCGTCTATAAAGGCGCCGATGACCACTTCCTCCCGGGCCAGCTGCTCCCGGAGGGCGTTGATGCGGCCCTCCATGTCGGCGATCTCCACCGCCAAGCTGCCGACCCGGTCATATACGCCCGGGGCGTGAGGCATCCCCGTAATGACCTGGGCGCCGGGAGTAGCCGCCGCCCGGAGGGACGCCAGGATTTCTTCGTCCTTCCTCAGCTGCTCCCGCAGGTCATAGTGTTGTGACAACTCCTGCAAAGTCATGGTATGTAATCCCCGTCAAAGCTCCATTTTTGTCTGTTCGGGCCGCTCCTCCTCGATGGAAACGACCTTCGTATCCCCGAAGCCCTCCAAATACTGGGCCATGGCCTCCTTCACGCCCTGGACCAGCCACGAGGGACAGTCCACCGTCACTGTGATCCTGACCATATCTCCGCCTCCCAGATGCGGCGCAGCGCCTCCCGGCGTACCTCGTTGGCGATCTCCACCCCGGTCTTTTTAGTCCCGAACACGTCCACCGTATCCACGGCAATCACCATTTCGTCCCCCGGTATCAGCGCGGCCACCGCCGCCAGCTTCGGAAGGGCGGTGATCTTGTGCAGCTCCTCGATGTTCATATCAGCGTCGCCCCCGCTTCTTCCTTCAGGACCGTTTTCAGATCGGGGATCGTCACCCGGCCCTCGTTCACCTCGGAGGCCAGCTTTTTGATCTCGCCCCAGAGGCGGTTCAGGTCCTCCGGCCCGAAGCCCTCCTTGTCGCGCAGGACCATGAACATGATGGACCACGAATAATCAATGAGCCTGTTCATGAGGTCCTTCTTGGCCTTCTCCACGTCGGCGACAGTCAGCGGCCGGCGCCGGGGGGTTAACCTTCTTTTTCTTCTTCTTCGCCATGGTCCGCTCCTTCCCCGGCGACAGCGGCGTTTGCCCGCTCCAAAAGCGCCGGCATCATCTTCTCCTGCTGGGCCTTGATCTTGTCCACCGCCCGCACATACTGGCGGATGGTCTTTTCCCGGAACTTGTTCGCCTGGGCCACTTTCAGCTTCTCCTGCAGCGCCCTCCGGCGGGTTATCAGCTCCCGCATAGGCACGTCGGAGGCAAAGGACACATACTTCTTGCCGCAGTAGGGGCAGGTGAAGTAGTCGATGTGCAGGTCCCCCTCCTCCACGTGGCCGATCTGCGCCCCGGTCAGGTAGATCATCTGCTTACAGCCGTTGCATTCAACGTACTTCATCGGCGCCTCCGACCCCCACATACTTCCTGTAGAGGCCCGTTTCCGGGTCCTTCACCAGGGGCAGCTCCTTCCGGCGGGCCGCCTCGCTCCGATTGAAGCCGCAGGTCAGGCAGTCCGCCGGCCTGAACTCCTTGCACCCGCCCGCCAAGCAATAGCTGCGGGAGGTCTCGCCCTCTTTCCTCTTTCCCATATAAAACACCTCCGTATCAAAAATAGCTCTTTACGACGTCGAAAATCGCCATGGCCCCGAAGGCCAGCGCCCCAATCACAAAGAACACCTGGAGCCTGTTGACCCTGCTCGGCGATGTCTCGGATTCATGCGCCAGCACGATGAAGAAATACCCCAGCAGAACCAGTGCAATGGCCCTCATTCAAACACCCCCGGAAAATCTTCTATCTCGAAGTCCCATGCCTTTTGAAACGACAGGCCCTCAGTATATCTGACGAGGTCCGCCAGCAGGTTCGCCACATTCCGAGGGTAGCCACGCCCCATGAGCAGCTTCACGAACCGCTTTCGGCTTCTACACCGATGGTGCTTCGGCACCGGCGCACTCTTGTACACTATACTGACCTCTTTTGGAACCGGGATCCCGGGCGGCCACGGGCTGGATTCATCCATTATCCAGACCCCCGGCGGGGTCACGCTCGATACCTGCTCCGTGACGTCGTGCCCGTTCAGAAAGACCCGAACCGGCGTATGTTCATCTGGTCCCATGCTCTCCTGCCTCCATTTCCCGCCGCAGCGATTCTTTGATGGTGTAGTCCAGGCCCAAAAACCTACATACTTTTTCTGCTCTCCGGCCAAAATCGGCCCAATCAATATCGGATGGGTGGTAGTTGAGCTTGCCGATCTTTACCTTGTCCGCAAAGTTACCAAGCCTGCTGAGCGCCATAATAACGTCATCCGCATCCAGTACCGGCTCAAAAGAAATCCAGGTCTTGATGCCGAGGCCGTGCGCCCACATCAGTTTTCCCACGCGGTCTCTCTCCTTCACCGCGAAAGGTTCTGCGAGCACCGTTGGAGCTCCAGTGTATGTAATCCCGTACCAATCCTCGCCGTCCAGCAGGTCAAAGTCCCGGCTGCCGTCGCCCTTGGTGAGTATCTGGACGTGCGCCCCGGCTGCCTTGAGCCGCTTTATGACCTCCCGCGTCGGCGTGGTGTCACATCCGGTGGGGTAGGGGTCGCAGGTGAAACAGAGGTGGACGGTCTTGCCCGCATAGTCCCCGGTGGCAAGCTGCTTCTCCAGCGGCACCAGGATGTTCCGGGGCTCCACCTTGCTGTGGAATTCCTCCTTTACCCGGTGGAGTACGCCCGGCGCAAAGCAATACCAGCACCGGTGCGGGCACCCCGTGTAGATGTTCAGCGCATAATCGCCGTACTCCTTCGCCGCGCCCCGCGGCTCATATATCGGTCCGCTCATAGCCGTTACACTTCCTCCTTTTCGGCGATTTTGGCCACCAGCTTTTTCAGCCCTCTGGACCCCATGTATTCCGCAGCCCGTGGGATGGCCTTCTCAAGCAGTTCATCTTCGTGCTCTCTGACGGCGGCTTTGACCGCCTCAGCCAGCTCCTTTTTGTATGACCGTTCATCCCTGCCCCAGCGTTCTGTGAAGATCTCGTTGGCCAGCCGGCTGGTGAGCAGGTTGAACACCTCCTGCCGGATCTCTTCGTCCGGGATTTCGATGGTGATCTTCATGCTGTGCCTCCTGCCGGCGAGCGGCGGTAGAGCGTCATCCCATCTTCCAGTCCTTCATCGAACGTGTACTCGCTCCGGCCGCCCAGGCTATTCGTGAGCCATATCCCCTCGTCCTCCGAATCGACCTCCACCAGCGCCCAGCCCTCAAGCGGCCCGCCTTCGCCGTCATACACCATGTAGACCGGCTCACCATCCATATACCGCAGTTCCTCCAGCGTCAGCGGCTCGTTCTTCTTCGCCTTCTGCTGGGAGCGGAGAATGTTGATTGCTGTCTGGTAGGCGGATATTACAAGCTCGTCCGGGAGAACGAGGTCGCAGGCGGCGCAGTTTCTATCGCATCCTGGTCCAGTCTGCCGCTTTACGCAGGCCAACTCATTGGATAAAACTTTAATCGTCTCTTTGATGCTCATACTGTTCCTCCTCTCCCTCGGGCGCGTCCACCGCAGCGTCCTCGCCGAATATCTCGGACATCATGCGGTTGTATTCCTTGAAGATGGCCTCGAACGCCGCCTCCCACCGTTCGCCATGCTCCGGCTCACCCGGCGCTGGCTCACCCACGGCGACGTGCGCCAGCTCGTGAGCGAATATCTCCGTGGCCTGATTCACGTCCAGACCGACCGCGCCGACCAGGACCGTTACCTCGCCGGTGTTCTTGTCAAAGTCCGTGACGCCGTATGCCTGGGAGCCGTCCGGGCCTATCAGGTCCTCCTTCTGGGGCGTCCAGTAGCAAGCGCAGTTCTTCTCCGGGTAAAGGTTCTTAAAGGCCACCCAGATTGCTCCGAACGGGTCATTCACAAAAGGGCTTGGAAACATCGACATCCCGCTCACCCCCGATTCACGGCTCTCACGACAAGCCGCGGCGTCCCGCTCCTTCTGCAGGGCCAGGTGGGCGGCAGCCAACTCCCGTATCTGTGCCATGGCCCGGAGCGGGTCGTTCTGGAAGTCCTCCAGCGTCCACTCGGCCATGGCCGTAATCTGCTCATTCGTCATATCCGATCAACTCCTTTGCTTTTTCGTAGGTGACGCCGCGCCCGACGGCGACCACAAGCGTGTTGATTACCTCGCCCAGGGCGATTCTCCCGGCGTCCGTCTTGCGCATCTCGTCACGGAGCTGGCACAGCCGGCAGATCAGTTCTCCGTAAGTTTCAGCCATTACGCTCCTCCTTTTCTGATACCACGGTCATATACCGCTCGTACATATCCACGGGCCAGGGCTTCCGCTCACGCTCCCAATCGCACACCAGGGAAGGGGATACACCCAGCTCCCTGGCCATGGACAGGCCCGTGATCTCCGCGTCTCTCCGGTCCTGGACTGCAATGCTGGGGTCGATGCCGTTGGCGGCGTTTATCATTCGGGCCTCTCTATGTGCCGCCATTTCCCTCTCGTGGGCGGCCTGGGCCTCCAATGCCTCCGGGCAGGTCTGGCTCTCGCAGGTGTACCAAACACCGCCCTCCAGGGTGCCGTCCGGTAGGGCTCTGTCATAAAATCCCGCCGGCCGCTTCGTCGGTTCCTGGCAGCCCTGGCACTTTTCAATATTCACGGCCTGCTCCTCCCCCCGGGAAGAACGTCTCCCGGACATTCAGCTTCGGTGCAAATGCAGCCTCCCGCATATCCTTGTCCCGGCTCATGCGTCGGAGCATCTGATCTCGGTATTCCGGGTCTGAAATGCTCCGGCACATGAAGTATCTGCAGAGTGCCGGCCGGACCGGATAGATCGTGCATTTCTTGGCCGGCTTCTTGTCGTCCAGAAAGGGGCAACACATATCCACGAAATCGCCGGCGAACGGCGCCTTGAAGTGGGAGATGGGCTTGATGCCGTGGTGCTTTATGTAGGCCCTGATTCTGGATATTTCAGCGTCCGACATTGCCATGACGTTGATGCAGCACTCGCCGCAGCCGGTGCACTGGCCATCGACGCTTAGGTCCTTGGGCGTTGCATCCAGGTCTTTAAGCTGGACGCCCTGCAGAAACTCCGGCATGGTCTTCGCCTCCCTCGTTCACATCTGGGCCGCCCGACGCTCCTCCATCTGGGCGAGGGCGGCCTCTGCTTCATCCCGCGTGAGGAAGACGTTCTCCGGCTCAAGGTCATCGTATATCTCCAGGCCTGCCATGACCTCAACCTGCGGAGTGATGCGGCCGCAAAACACAACCTTCGTCACGCGCCCCTCGATCACACCCGGATTGCCCAAAGGCGGTACCGCGCTGATCAACCAAGCGGGCAGGCCAATCCACCCGGCAATTGCCGCTATCTCCGGAGGCAGACCGCTCTCCTCATAGGCGGCGAGGCGGGCGATGATGTTATTCTCCGGGCTCTGCGGCAGATCCAGCCGCATGACGGGCACACCGTACTTGTTCCGCTCAGTCAGTCGTTCCATTGTTTTTCTCCTTCTTGTCCGGGTCCTTGTAGAGCGGGTGGGTACCGTCCTGGAGCATCTTTTCCTCGTCGGACATCTCATAGCCCAGAGGCACCAGCCAAGCGTACACAGCGCGAAGCTGGGCGCTCGGCGCGTAGATGGGATAGTCACCCTTGTAGGTGCTGAAATTCCCCAGCTCCTCGCTGTCGTTGAGCATGGAATATATCAGCTCCGGGGTTTTCGACCGCTCTACCTTTGTGATTGCGTCGATTACATCCAAGTATCGGCTGGCGTGATATGTGGTGGGGACGCCAAGAATCTTTTTCACCTTGTCTCGATCCAGAGTGTCATAGTTCACCGTATTTCCCATGGCCAGCAGCGCGCCAAAGAGGATATCCCTCTCATTCGCCTTGGTGACGGTCAGGCCCTTCGCAAAAGCGGCGCGGGCCGTATAGGCTTTGATTGCCATTTCCTTCATGGCCTTATGAGCCTCCCGGAGAACTTTGCCGCGTGCCAGCTCCTCCGACGTCTTTTTTACGGGAGGGGCTTTTTTCCGCTTAATGTGCAGACTAAAATACGAGGGGCGCATATTGAAATACACCTGTTCGCCCTTATCATCAGGGAGTTTGACCTTCTCCGGGCCCCACTCGGCAATATAAACATTGCTCCCGATCTGGTCATACTTATGGCTCCATGCTTCATTGTTGGATATTTCCTTCGCTTTGATGTCCTTGAGGAATTTCATCACCGCCGGGCGGTTTTTCTTCTCGGCCTGCTCGCGGAGCTTCCAGGATATGTTTCTCTCAAAATCAGCCGTCCCGATCTTCTCCAAGCACTCATTTCGGGCCTTGATGTCCTCGATCTCGGCCAGTTTGTCGAAGTCCATGATGGAGAGCTGCCGCCCGGAGACCTCCTTCAAGGTATCCTGATCCAGCTCCATCATTTTCAGACGGCGGCGTACAGTGGTCGTGGAGAAGCCGGACTGCTGGGCTATATCTTCCACGGTGTCGCCCAGATCAAGCATCATCTGGAAGCCCTGGGCCTGCTCATAGACGGTCAGATCAGACCGCTGCATATTCTCCATGAGCATGGTGCGGGCCTGCTGCTTCTGGTCCATGTCCACCACCACGCAGGGCAGCTTATCCAGCCCGGCCAGCGCCGCGGCAGCCAGCCGCCGGTGGCCAATAATGACGGTGTACTGCTCATTCCCGACAGACGCGTCCGGGTCGTCCAGATCGACCAGGGGCACCACCGTCAGATTCTGCAGAACGCCCTGGGCTTTGATGCTGTCGGCCAGCTCAGTGAGATCGCCCAGGTCTTTCCGGGGGTTGCCCGGATGGGGATGAAGCCTCGTGATCTCGATGTACTGCAAGTTTTCCATGGTATTTTTCTCCTTTCTTGATGTAGGGGCAGCCGGGTCCCATAAAATCCTCGGTGACAATCCAGTTGTCAACGACGACCTTTCCGGTCACGTCACACCAGCTGTCTCCATCGCCCGCATACATACAGTGCGGGCACTCGTTGGCACAGGTGATCTTCGCCATTTCCTCACCTTAGCCCGCCGGGGCCATGAGCGCCGGTATCTTCTGGCTGGGATCGCCCAGGTAGAAATCAGAAGCCGCCAGGACTTCGCCGTATGCCTTGGCGCCGGAACCCGCGCCGCCGTCCCCGTGGAAGCTGTCAACGACGGCCTGCTCCCGCTCTCTCATATCCTCATACTTGACCCGGCCATAGTTTGGAGGCAGCCAGCCCTTCTTCCGGGAGGCGTAAATGTTCAGCCGCTCCACTAGGCGCATGGTCCCAGGGTAAAATTTGATGTGCATTGTGCCCTTCTTGAAAAAGTCCACGAAGAAATACCGGCAGCGGATGTTCTTGGTCTCTCCCGTCTCAGCGGCCACCTTAAGCCGGTGCCGGAGATCGAAGTCATCTTCCTTCTTCCCATCCAGATAATCAAAAGCCTTTTCAAGATCGGATATCACCTCATAGGCCTTGTCAGTATTAAACGCCTCGCCGCTCCCACGGTAGTAGAACATATTGACCGGGACTATGGATTTCTTACCGATTTTGTGGGCCTTGTTGGTGGCCCAGCCATTGTAATAATGCCGGTTCTGTGTGCATTCGGGATACCAGCTGTGCTCTTCCGTCAGCTCGTCAAAGAGCCCCAAAATGGCATCCTCGACACCCTGGGTCATGGAGGCATTCATATCCACCAGGACCTGCTTGATATTAAAGGCCGAAAATTCATAGTCCGCCATCTTGTCCACTTGCCGCTTGAATTTCTCCTGCAGCTCACTGGTCAGGCGGCCGATGAATTTCTCATTGGAGAACAGGGCCCGCCAATATTTCAGCCGGACGATCCTCATGTAGTCCTGGATGTTGAAGTCAGTGGGCCGCCAGCTGGAATCCAGCCCGCAGCCGCTCCCGAAGTTGATCCGCAGAATCGGCTCATGGCCGTGGAATTTGTCGTTCTCGTCCAGCGTGACGTACATATACGGGACAAGGGCCTGATACTGCCGCACCAGCTCCATCGTGGCGGCCACTTCGACCTGATACATCTGGATAGCCTGATCGATGTAATTTCCGGGAACAAGCGCCTGTATTTCCGGGTCCGGGATATATTCGGGCTCCACGGCCTTCTTCATCCGCTCGTAGATGTCGCTCTCGAATTTGGCCTCCGGGATCGTGATCTTGATGATGGCCACGTCTACATCGGCCCTGCGCTCCGCGGACGAAAAGGCACCGTCCAGGAATGTGATATCCGCGTCCAGGCGGTCCAGCTCCCGGAGAAGGTGGCGCCGCTCCTCTGAAAACGGGTTGCGAATCGTCTCGGCGTTGAGCAGGCAGCAGATGCTCCCGCCGTATTTCTGCATATCCAGCGCCTTTAGGAGGTGGGCCGCCCCCTCGTTGAAGGGCGGGTTCATCACGATCAGGTCATACCGCTTGAAGCTCTTGTAGGACAGGAAATCGTCGTGGACCAGATGGGGGCTGATGCACTTCCTGACGCTGGATTCATACTCAAAGGCCCGAAGCCTGCTTCGCTGTTCATAGGTAAGCTCGCCGGAGGACAGCCGCCGCAGCGGTTCCAGGTCCTTTTCTATCTCCGCAACCTTCCCGGCGAAGTTGTACTTGCACACCTCCCGGAGGGCCGGGTCGATCTCGCAATAATCCACGTCCAGCTTCCTGTCGTGATATCCCCGGTTGACGTGATAACTCTTGGCGATCTGGTACATCAGGTCACCCTTGCCGGCCTCCGGCTCCAGGACTGTATCGATGTACAGCCATTTGATGCCGGCCAGCATTTTCTCCGCCACGGAGGGCGGGGTAGGGTAAAAGCCCTCCCGCGCCTCCTTGGTCACTGTCAGCCCCGCAACGTTCATTCGCCGTCACCATCAACCGCCTGGGTCTTGACCATACCCAGCACTTCCCGTGGGGCAGCGCCGTTGTAGGGACCCACCACCCCGGCCTTCTCCATGGCTTCCATCAGAAGCTCGGCCCGGGCGTGGCCGATCTTGAGCGCCCGCTGCAGGTGGGACAGAGAGGCGGACCCGGCCTCCCGGACGGCGGCCACCGCCTTGTCGTAGAGCGGGTCCGGCTCGGTAAACGCCTCCACCTCTACGTCCTCGACATCGGGCATTTCGCCCAGGTCGTCGCCGCCGTTGAACATATCATCGTCCAGCTCCGGCTCATAGTCCTCGATAGGTTCCGCATCCTCGGGGAGGGCGGTGCTGGTGGCCGGCGTTGGCAGCCGCTCCGCCTGGATCAGATTCCGGCTCACCACTTCCCGGAAGAAATGGCCCTGCCAGCAGCGGGTCATGTTTACGAACAGGTTTTTCATCTTCGTGAGCAGAGCGTCGCTGACGTTGATCCCGCCGGTGACCTCATAGGCCACGTCGCCGTCCTTCATGGTGAAGCGCAGGCGGGCCTCCGTGGCCAGGACGCGCCCATCCTCGGCGTTGGCCAGAATGCTCAGCTGCTCCCCCACGCCCATGTTGGGCGTCACCGAAAGGGCGATGGGATAGTCTGTTGATTTGAAGTTGGCCACCAGTCCATGCTCGTCACACAGGCCGTCCAGCTTCTTTTTGTAAACCTCATACTTCGCAAGCTCGTTCATGGTAGTGCTCCTTTCATCAATCAAAAATTTTGGGGAATCCTGCTTGCGAGATCGGAACCCGGTATTCCCCCAGGTCCGCCTCAGTGATGTACTTTCGACCGAAGTGGCTTCTCATATCGCGCCACACAGCCCACGGAATGCGGTACACGCCACCGGTGGAGAACCCGGCCACCACGAAGCACAGGGCGTTCATGGCGCTGTACTTTTCAAGGCTTTTCTCCTGTTCTTCCAGGACCCGGTCTTGCTCCATGCGGTCCGAGGATGTGAACTTCGCCTCGAAGATCACGGATCGGCCGCCCGCGATGGCGCCCTTGTAATCCGGCTGGGCCTGCTTTTCAAAACACGCCAGGAACCTGCCATTGCCCAGGGATTTCAAGATTTTCATAGGCTCCGGGGTTTTCTCTACCTTCACGAAGCCGATGGACTCGTAGTAATCCAACGCGTTGGTGATGTTCTCCTCGAACTGCTTCCCGCGGGCCCGGCTTATCAGGCCGATGAACTGCCGGCGGGGGTCCTTCGCCCCGGCGCTCATGGCCACCCGTCCTTCCAGGACTGCACAAATTCCTCGGCGTGGTCGGGATACTGCTTCCCGTATTCCTGGGCAACGAACAGGCTGATCTTGCTATCCCGGAGATACTGCGCCAGCTCCTCGGCCGTCGGCTCCTCGGCCTCGGGCGGCGGCGGGTCTCTCACGAACACAGGCGAGGTCACAGCGGCCAGGATCGTCAGGACCATAGCCAGCACAAGGACCTTCCCACGGCGCCGCCTGCGCCTTGCCCGCTGGTGTGGGCCGTCAGGATATTTCTTCATGGCCTGCGTATCCTCCCTCCGTATTTCTTCACCAACCGCCGGAACCACGCTTTCCTCCACGGGATTTTCCACCAATGTTCCCGCTTCCAGGCCACCGGCCTGCCATGGTCGGGGCAGCTCCGGCAGGGCTCTGATAGAGCGTCAACGCTGAAATGTTGGCAGGTAAGGCACGACTTTTCGATCATCGGTCGTCCCTCCCCAGCGGCAGCTCCCGGATGAACCGCTCCACGGCGGGGATGTGCGGGCAAATGTGATCGGCCGCAACCGTTCCTATGGCCAGGATGAAATTCACCAAGATCATGTCTTTTTCTCTCCCATCTGTTTTTCGATCCGCTGCAGGCGGTCTCTTATGGCCGGCCAGTCCGGCCCCGGCTCAATGGCCCTGAGGATCACATTTTCCGGGAGGACCTTGCAGAAGCGTTTCAGCTCATCCCGCCCCTCGGTCCCAAGAATCAGGGAAACATTGCCGAGGTAACAGGAATAAGCGTGAAGCCACACAATGTCCTCCTGCTCACGCGGGGGCGCGGGCGCGCGCAGGCGCGCGGGTGGGTTATCTACACCAGTTTCATTTTCATATTCACCTTCACTTTCAGTATCAGTTTCACTTTCAGTTTCATATTCAGCGTTTGTAGCGGGTTTTGTAGGTACAAAACCGCTTACAAACTCCTCTACAAAATCCTCGCTGTCTGTCTGGACTTTGTCGCGCCTTTGTTTTCGAGCCTCTTGGCGAATGGAGCTCAGCCGCCCATCTTTCACCATTCGGCGCTGAAAAAGTTGGTCACCGTCCAGTGATAGGACTTCTTCTTCCAGCAGCTCCCGCAGGGACCGTTCAATCACATCGGCCGCATAGGGCATCTGCCGGGCCAGCTTCACGGCGAAGTCTTTGGCGGCCTCGCCACTCTGCTTGTCCTTCTGCTTCAAGCGGATGGTCCCATATTCCTGGCTCTTGTGCATAAGGCACATCAGCCGGATATAGACCCCCGTGCTCTCGGCGCTGCACTCGTTCAGCCGCTCGTCCGTGAGGAAGTCCTGGACGTACAGGGGGAGGTATGGCTGATCCCGAAGCGCCATATCATCCACCCCCTCAGAACGGCAGCTCGCCACTGTTCAGATCGTCGTCATCGTCCAGATCGGAAAAAGCACTCCCGCCAAAGGCTGGATCTGAATACGATCCGGCGGGCCCGGGCGCCGGGGCGGGTTGGTAGCTTCGCTGGCCGCCGCCCTGGTCGCTTTTCTTCTCGCAGAAGTAGATGCTATCCACGACGACCTCAGCCGCGGTGCGCTTGTTGTTGTCCCGGTCGGTCCAGTCGCGCATCTGCAGCCGTCCAGAAACGACCGCCATGCTGCCCTTGGCAAAATACTTGGACGCAAATTCAGCCGTCCCACGCCACGCCACGCAGTCGATGAAGTCCGTTTCCCGGTTGTTGGTGTTGCGGTCGATGAAGTCCCGATCCACCGCCAGCCTGAAGGACGCCACCGGCGTCTGGCTCTGGGTATAGCGCAGCTCCGGGTCGCGGGTCATACGGCCCTGCAGCACAATTCGATTCAGCATTTTGTATCACCGCCTTTCAGATTGCGGGACGAGGTGTTCACGACCTCGATCACCCGCTTGCATTGGGGGATGTCGAACATCCCGATATGGGTCCGCTTCACCGGAAGCCCCAGCATCCCGGCCAGCCACCGATAGGCGGCTTTGCGCTGGCCCTTGAAGGGCCCGGTCTGCCACAGCGGGTCAAAGCTCGCGTGAGCGGATATCCTATATTCCCGCAGCTCGGCATTGGCCAGGGTGCCCTTCGGCTTGGTCGATCCGCGGTGGGACACCCACGTAGGCGCCGCACTTCCGGCAGAGGTAAATCATCCCGTAGCTGCGGCCATAGATCACGGAGCTGTCAACGAACTCCGCCGGCTTCTCGCAGTAGGGGCATATCACGTTTCTCAATGGCTCCATTCCTCCTTAAACCGGGCCAGCTGTTCCGGGGTGTCCGTTTCGATCCCCAGCTCCCGGGCCTCGGAAATGGCGCCGTCTATGAGCCGGGCCATTTCCTTGGTGTCCATGTCGCTGGTGTGCTTATAGAACAGATAGCAGTTGAACAGCTTCCCGTTCTCCTCGCGGGTCTCCACATATTTCACGTAGGGCCAGTATTTCGAAGGGTCCACGGCCTGCGGCAGCTTAAACCCGACCAGCTTCCCGTCCTTGTCCCGGTCGATGGTCCCATAGTCCAGGACCAGCCGGACCTTCACCGCATCGTCGCTCTCACCGGTCTCGGCGGCGATCTTGTTCACCAGGACGTGGAAGTAGGCGTTGGCGCTCAGGGACCGCCTCGCCCGGTGCTTCCTGATCTCGATGTCCAGCTGCACGTCTTTCAGCGCTTCCAGCTTGGCCAGGGGGTTCCCGTCCAGCTCCAGGGTGACGCGGGGGCGCCGGTTCATACCCATGGACATGTCGATCAGCCGGCCGGTCATCCGCGGGCACCCCATTTCTCGCGGTAGGTATCCATCAGGCCCTGCACCCGCAGGAAGGAAAAGAAATCCTGAATGGTGGGGATGATGCTGGGCGTCTCCTCCCGCCGGTAGGTCTCGGTCCACACGTCCACGCCGTTGGATATACGGTATGTGAACAGCCGGGCCCCGGGGGTGATCTCGAAGTATGTGGGGTGCTGAGTGCTGTTGATGTACTTCCCCCGGTCGTAGCTCTTGGAGAATTTGATGTCGGTAATCTCGCCAGCCTTCAGCGCGTCCAGGCGACCATAAAGAACGATCTCATTCCCGTCCACGGTGAGGCGCTTCTTGGCCTTGTACTGCAGGACGCCGCCCCGGATGTCGTCGGCGATCTTCGCCGCGGCCTCGGCCCAGGGGGAAGATGTGTCGCCCCGGCCATAAACGAAGGCCGTGACCAGATTCTCGAAGTCGATCCCGTTCTGCATGGCCTCGTTGGTGGGGGTAGGCTCCCGGCGGAGGACCTGCAGGAACTCGGCGTAGGGGTCCCGCTCGGTGGTGGCGTCCTCGTAGGGGTTATCCCTCATGGCGTAAAGCCAGGACGCCAGGAGCGAGTGTGTCATCAGGTAAGCGGGCATTACTGCGCCGCCCCCTTCGCTTCGCCGTCCTTCTTGGCCGGGGCGGGAGTGTGCTTTTTCAGAATGGGGTCCCAGAACAGACCCAGCTTCTTGACCGTCTCACCGTATACCGCCTGGAGCTCGGCTCTGGACGTGAGGACGTGGGGCAGGTTTGCGATGGCCTCGACTGCGCCGTCGGCGTCCTCCGGGGTCTTGACTTTCTCCAGGATGGCCTTGCCAGCAGCCACGACCTCGGCATACTTTTTCTGGTCCTCGCCGACCTTCTCGGACTCGGCGGCGATATTGGAGCAGTATTTTTTAAAAAGCCGGGTGAGGAAGTCGTTGGGGCTGTCCGGGCCTAGGGCGGGGATCTTCAACACGCCGTTGATACCACGGGTGCCCTTGGCGAAATACCGCTCGCAGTTGGAGAAGCCGATGGTGCGGTCGTTGCCGATGACTTCCACGAAGCCGCCCAGGTCCATGTTCTCCCAGACGTTGTTTTTGGTCTGGCCCTCGATCTTGATGCGCAGCCGGGTGTTCTCCCCGTCCTTCTCCTCCACCGCGTGAAAGACCATCACGATGTGCTTATGGAGATCGTAGAAGCAGTGGTCCATGAGCCGGGCGAACTCGCGGCCCACGGCGCCGTACCCTTTGAGGGAGAGGCTGCCGTCCCGCTGGCCATACTTGGGGTCCTTCATGATGGCCCACAGGCTCATGAGGGTAAACAGCTTCCCGCCGGTGTCAAAAACCAGCGTGTCGAAGTCCTGGACGTTCACGGGGGTCAGGTCCCCCAGGAGCTCGTCATAGCTCTTGGGCTGGATGAACGGGACGCGGTACCGGGGCTCTATGCGGTCGATGCCGAAGTCCACGTCGATGTGCAGGGGGTTGGGGGCCGACAGCGCCAGGGTGGATTTGCCGATGCCGGGATAACCGGCAATGAGCATCCGTATGCGCTTGTCGTCCTCCTTGTAGTCGGTGGGCATTTTAATCATGTGCGTTTCTCCTTTCAGATTTTTGGCGGCCAGGGCCGCTGGATTACTAGGCGCTGGGCTTTTCAAACGTAACGGTGACGGGCATTTTCCACTCGTTTTCGGCTTTGGACAGAACAGCTTTCAAAAAGCTCTCCGCCATCGTCTCCCGGAATTTCTTTTGCGATATCTGGCGTCTAATTTCCTCAACAAAGACATCCTTGTTTTCTTCGACCATTGCTTGAATCTGTGTCTGTACACTCTCAACAACGCACTTTCTGGCGAGGTAGTCGATGTAAGGGATGGCACCCCATGCAGTGCGGCTTGCGGGTTTGCCCTCTTTGGTGACGTATGAGGAAAGCACTTCCTCGATGGCCTTTTTTATGAGGGCGTCTTTGTCGCCCAGCGCATTTGCTATGGCGGCGGCAACAAGTTTGGTGACGTTTTCCTCAATGATGGCCTTGTCAACGTCAATTCCCATGGTCAGTTTTTCAGGCATTGTTTCTCCTTTCGGTCCTTTCGATATTCTTGCGGCAGGAGCCGCTGATTACGGGATGATCTCGCGGGTCACGGTGATGCGCTCCCAGCAGCCATGGCCACAGTTGCCTTTTGGCCCGCTCATGCTGGTGTTCTGGAAACCGGCCTCCGTGTAGGTCGAGCAGCAGTTGAGGAAGCCTTCGTACTTGTCCGGGTGGAACGCCCGGAAGACGGCGTTGGCGCTCTCGGGGTCCGGGGCCTCGATCTCGGTCCAGCCGCCCTCAAAGGGGTGGCCCTCCGAGCCGTAGGTGTAGATGAATTTCGGCATTTGCTCTCCTTTCAGTCCTCCGTATAGGCGTCGGCGCTGGTGATGCACCGATCACAGCCGACAATTTCATGGGTGAAGTCGTTGGTGTAGAACGTATCGCAGACCTTTCCGCAGACGGGGCAAATGGGATCTGGCGCCGGCTCCTGCCAGGGCGCATATCCGTTGCGCTCCACGTACTGGATCAGGGGATCGTCAGGGAAGCCGCTCACGGTGCCGCCTCCGTTTCCGGCCGGCCGCTGAGGTAGTTTTTGACTATCTCCTCGAACCATTTCTGCATCGAGGCGTATCCGTCAGCCTTTATTGCCCGTTGCAACGCCGCGTGTGCGCTTTCATCGATCCGGCAATAACAGCGCACCCCCTTGGGCTTGCGTTTCTTGGCGGGCCGTTTCTCGCCCTCTGGCGGCGCTGTCGCCCCGACGTACTCAACCAGGGCTTCCATGGCGTCCGGGCGAAGGTCCACGCCGTACAGATCGCCGTGCTCGCACTTGGACAGCAGGGGCTTGTCGAACTTGGGATAAAGCTCCCGGACCACCGCCACTATGTCCCGCGCCGGGAGATCGTTGTCCACGCGCAGGGCGTGTAAGTCGCCGCTCATTCTGGTATCTCCTTTCTACCTATCTGCTGCTCTCCTTTGCGATCACCCGAGCCAGCGTGACCTTGTTGATGTAACCGTCATGGAACGGGTATCGCTTGGCTGCCGTCTGCCGGCAGATGCCAAGGATTCTTCCAACTTGTGTTTGAGAGAGCAGCTCCACGCCAGGGGCCTTTGCGTCCAGCCGCTCCAATATCGGCCGGAAATCTTCTGACTCTCTCATTTTTTCACCTCCTTCATACCGTCTCAATTTTTGAGACTATCAGGCCAAAAAAATTTCCGTGACCATATCCGCGGTCATGCGCAGGGCTTCGCGTATCTTGCGGACATCCTTGACCGTCAGAGAGTCAGAATTGAGGCGACGGTACAGTGTAGCCCGGCTAATGCCCAGCTCACCGGCCAGGACATCGTTCGTCAGGCCGCACTCTACGAGCCGCGCCTGCAGCTTCCGTCTGCTGGAATCGTTCATGTGGCACCTCCTTTCATCGTCGTACAGTCTCATTTTTTAATACCTTTTGTTGCGATACTACCACATTATGTAACGCGTGTCAACTTTCATGTCTCAATTTCGTTGATAAAAAATGTTGCAAATTTGCGACAGCACTGTTATAGTTATTATGAAATAAGAAGCAGGAGGCCCTAAAATGACTATCGGAGAGCGGATAAAGCAGCGGCGAAAGGACCTGGGTATAACAGCTGAGGAGCTCGCAGAAAAGATTGGCGTGTCGCGCGCGACCATGTTCAGATACGAGTCCAAGGATGAAGGGCACATGAAATTTCAGGTGCTGGCAGCTATCGCCCGCGGGCTGAATACGACGGTCGCCTATCTCGCCGGCTGGGAAGACGACGTCACGCCCACCCCTCCGGACGGGAAGGATGGGCGCGAGATAGAAACTAGTCAAGTGTTTGAGTCTCTGCCTGAGGATCGAAAGGCCGAGGCTCTGAATTACCTTCGGTATCTTGCATCGAGCGGAGATAAGAAGTGAACGCTTCTTTTTGCTCCGGGTCCAGTCGGATATACAGAGCCCGGACATCAACCCATGTGAGCTTTTCCACGAAAAAAACCTCCTTCAGTATTTTGTCTGCAAATTATAGCGGACTGCCGAGGGGTTACGCACCGTTATGTAAGAGAATTTCTTTCGACTGCAAACGACGGCCTATATGTGGTATATGGCCGCATTCAATAACACAAAAAATGATACGGAGGGAATAGGCATGGCAAAGAAGTGCGTCATCTGCGGAAATAAGGTCGGGATGATGGAGGGGACCCCCATGTTTGGGGGCCAGATATGCCTCACCTGCAACGCAAAGATAGGGAATCTGGATTCCATGGAGAGAGCAACTCTGGCCGACGCCGTTAAATACTTCGATGGCTTCCAGAGCACCATGGAGCCTGAGGCGGCCAAGGGCATGTCCCACGATCTCGCTGCAGCAAAGGACCGGCTGGAGCTTCTGCCAGTGGGAGATGACGGACGGTTTTTGGAAACGCCGGTCGAGGACCGGGAAAAGATTGCCGTCACCTACGGGAACCGTATGCTGATCATGACGGCAGGAGCCTTTGTGTTTTCCAGCGGCCGGGAAGAACAGACCATCCCGTTTTCCCAGATAATAAGCCTCCGCATCGTGGAGCCAAAGAACACATTGACGAATGGCTCTGTCAGTCTGGTCCTTGGCGGGTCCTCCGATTCTTTCGTCCATCTCACATCATGGCTGACCGTTGGGAGCAACAACAACGTGTCCTTCCCGCTTATGTACGCACAGATCGAAGAAGCCAGGGAAATGAGCCGGCGTTTCAATGCATACCACCAGAGCCAAGTAAGCCCATCCACTCCAGCGCCCGCTGGTGAATCCATCGCCGACGAGATACGGAAGTACAAGGAGCTGCTGGATATGGGGGCGCTCACCGAAGAAGAATTTGTAGCGGCCAAGAAAAAACTGCTTGGACTTTGACCGACACGTTTCCTCGCGCGCGCGGGCGCGGGTAGTATTCTTAATACCACCTTCAATTTCATATTCACTTACACTTTCAGTATCAGTTTCATATTCAGTTTCATTTTCAGCATTTGTAAGCAGTTTTGTAGGTACAAAACCGCTTACAAAATGCCTTACAAAAAGATAGCTAGCTAGCTGAATTTGTGTGCACAAATTCAAAAATCGGGCCTAAAGAGGTGTGTTTCATGATCAATCCTGCAGCAATCCAGCCGGTCGATCTCCCGGACATCGATGAAATGCCTATGTTCCGGCGTATAGCCCTGGCCGAGTTCACGGCATCGGTGGTGGCGGCGTGTTTTGCCAGACCGGGGGCGGAAGAAGATTTCCAGCGCTGGAAAGTCGAACAGGAAAAATTACGCGCAGATGATGAATCAGGTTCGAGGTGACGCCGAATGCCGAGAAAAAAGGACAAATACTACCGCCGCCCGGACGGACTGTATGAGGCCATTCGGGTCATAGATGGGAAGCGCGTGGCCTTCCGGGGCAAGACGGCAGCCATCGTCGAACAGAAGATGATCGCCTATAAGGACACCCCTCCCCTTGCCCCGCTGTTCAAAGACGTATCCGCTGACTGGGAGGAGGAACACTCAAAAACCATAGCATATAACACGGCTCGCAGCTACCGAGCCAACAACAGGATCGTCACAGACTATTTTGGAGATTACAGAATCAACGAGATCACCGAGGACGATATAAGAGACTACTTATCATCGTATAAAACCCAGGCAAAGAAAACGGTCACGAACCGCTATCTGATCCTAAACCTGATTTTTACCTACGCAAAAGAGCATCATTACCGCAAAGATAATCCGTGTTCATCCATCAAAATAGCAAAACTGACGAAAGGACTGAAAAAGACTATGAGGGAAGCCCCGACAGAAGAAGAAACAAAAACCATCATGCAATTCGCGTCTGATCCTGATGGGCTGATGGCAGCTCTTATCCTCTGCACTGGATGCCGTAAAGGGGAAGCCATGGGGCTCCTCGATTCCGACATCATCAGGGACCCCGACGGGAAGGAAAACAAAATATCCATAACCCGATCCGTGTACTTCGAGAATAGCCACCCAAAAATTAAGCCGCCAAAATCAGATGCCGGTGTGCGCACTGTCCCGATCCCCGCTTCCGTGCTAGCCCTTCTTCCCACCACGGCAAAAGGAAAACCCATCTTTCCGGGGAAAGATGGGCAATACATGACAGCGCCAGAGTTCAAGCGTATGTGGACCAGATGGCAGAAGAAAACCGGGCTGAACCTAACAGCTCACCAGCTCCGGCACGGTTACGCGACGATCCTGTTCGAAGGAGACATACAGCCGAAGGATATGCAGTCATATCTCGGCCACGCGCAGCTGTCCACCACGATGGACATCTACACACACATCCGCGACGCCCACAAGGCGACGGTCGATCAAAAGGTTGCGGATGCACTGAGCCGGCTCTAAACTACTGTGTATTTACTGTGTATTTACTGTGTACCAAAGGACTAACAGCCTTTAACAGATTTTAACACATATAATGCAAGAAAACCCTTGGTACATCGGCGTTTGACCGACATACCAAGGGTTTTCTTTCTGGCAGGGGAAGAAGGTTTCGAACCCTCGGCCTACGGTTTTGGAG